>JANNPJ010000083.1:0-6100 GCA_031400005.1 Kineosporiaceae bacterium
GGTCTTCCAGAGCCTGCGGCAAGTCCCAGTGGAACAGCGTCGGGAACGGGCTGAGGTTGAGCTCCAGCATCCGATCGACCAACTGGTCGTAAAAGTCAAGACCTGCCGGGTTGACGGTGGACTGCCCGTCCGGCTGGATTCGTGACCAGGCGATGGAGAACCGGTAGGCGTCCAGCCCGAGCCCGGCGGCCAGCCTGAGGTCTTCGTCCCACCGGTGGTAATGATCGCAGGCGACATCGCCGGTATGTCCCTCACGGATGCGACCGGGCTGGTGACTGAACGTGTCCCAGATCGATGGGCCTCGCCCGTCCGCCTCGGCCGCACCCTCAATCTGGTACGCGGCGGTCGCGGCGCCCCAGCGAAAGTCCGCACCGAATGCGGGCAGGGGTGCACCGGAATCGTGGTCGAATGCGGGGACACCGGTTGTTGCGTCCGATGTGCTGAACATGGGCAACGCGTGGGGGGGCATGAGCGTCCCTTGCTAAGGTGAGGATTGTTCATGTTAGACGCCAGGGGGGTGGCAATGCCAGAGCCGACCGGAATCGTCAGACGGCGCCCGACCCAGCGGCGCAGTACCGAGCGGGTCGCACGGTTGCTCGACGCCTGCGCAGAGGTGCTGGATGAGGTCGGGTATGACGCGCTCACGACGCGCGAGGTCGCCCGCCGCGCGGAGGTGCCGATCGGCACGCTCTACCAGTTCTTCGCGGGGAAAGCAGCGCTGTGCCAGGGGCTGGCGGAGCGTAATCTCGAAGCGTTCATGGAGCGCCTGACCGCGCGACTGGATCGTGACCCGGTCAACGGCTGGCAATCCACGGCCTCCGTGGTGATCCAGGAGTATGTCGCCATGAAACGGGAAATGCCCGGGTTCGCCGTGCTCGACTTCGGGGATCCGCAGCCCGCCGCACCCCAGTCGGCGAGCAGCCCGAGCCTGGACAACTCCAACGAACTGGTGGCCGACCGACTGCGACCGCTGGCCGTGCGGCTGGGCGCTCCCGAGTCCGGAGACCTGTCGACCGTCCTGCTGGTCGCGGTCGAGATCGCGGACAGTCTGGTTCGACTCGCCTTCCGCTTCGACCCGTCCGGCGACCCGTGGCTGATCGCCGAGGCGCAGCAGGTTCTGGGCGCATATCTGGACTCGCGGCTGGGCCCAGTCGCGTTACCAGTGATCAACATAAAGTAATTTCCATAGTAAAACCTGAGAGTAGTTCACATTTGTCTCATCTGCGGTTAGCGTTCTCGCCACCTACTTCGCGAGCGCTCCGGAGGCACGCATGACCAGCAATGGCGCGGCATGGCGGCACCGAGTACCACTCAAAGCGGCGGTCTCCGTCGCAGTCTTGATCGCCACCCTCGCCGTCCCCGGCCGCGCCGAGGCACTCACGCCCGCGCGAACAGCCTCCTTCTCGGCGGATGACTACTGCCTCGGCCAATGCGGCGACATCCTGCCGCCGGGCGAGAACGGCAGCGCCACCCTCGCCGAGATCCTGGCCAATCAGGCCTTCGGCAGCCAACCGGGGCACGCGGACGACCAGCTGGGCACGTACTCCGCGCTGGCCTCCGGTTACCCGAACCTGACCGACGACCTCATCGACGGGTACTTCAACGACGCGTCCTTCGACGTCGCCCCCACCCAGGTGGAGTCGGTCAAAACACCACGCTCCGACGTCACGATCACCCGGGACAAGGCCACCGGCGTCGCTCACGTGAAGGGCACCACCCGAGCGGGCACCGAATACGGCGCCGGCTGGATTGCCGCCGCTGACCGGCTCTGGCTGATGGACGTGCTGCGCCATGTCGGTCGCGGGCAACTGAGCAGTTTCGCCGGTGGCGCGGTGTCCAACCGCGCGCTGGAGCAGACGTTCTTCACCCAGGCTCCCTACACCGAGGCCGACCTGAAGGCGCAGATCGATCGAGTGGCGGCATCCGGACCCCGCGGCGCACAGGCCCTCGAGGACGTGACGAACTACCTGCTCGGCATCAATGCCTACATCACCCAGGCGAGGGCGAACCGGACGTTCCCCGGGGAGTACGTACTGGCCGGAAAGATCGACTCGGTCACGAACGCGGGGACGATCGAACCGTTCACAGCGACCGACGTGGTGGCGATCGGCTCGGTCGTCGGTGCCCTGTTCGGCTCCGGCGGAGGCGGTGAGGTGAAGTCGGCGCTCGCGCTGCTGGCTGCCGAGAAGAAGTACGGCGCCACCGTCGGTCGCCAGATGTGGCTGGCCTTCCAGGAGCAGGACGACCCCGAGACCGTCGAGACCATCCACGACGGAACGAGCTTCTCCTACGGAAAGTCACCGGCTTCGCCCACCGGCGTAGCGAAACCCGATCCCGGCAGCGTCACCGCCGAGCCGCTGGTGATTGCCTCGACCGGCTCCGGGACCACGGCAGCCGCAACCACGAGCAGCGTCGCCTCGCAGTCTCTGCTGTCGGGCAAGCCAGGAATGTCCAACGCCCTGGTGATCTCGGCAGCGAACACGGTCGATGGGCATCCGATCGCCGTGTTCGGGCCGCAGGCCGGCTACTTCGCTCCGCAGTTGCTCATGCTCCAGGAGCTGGAAGGGCCTGGGATCCACGCTCGTGGTGTGGCGTTCGCCGGAACCAATTTCTACGTCCAGATGGGACGCGGCGTCGACTACTCCTGGTCGGCGACATCGGCCGGCCAGGACATCACCGACACCTACTCGGTGACCTTGTGCAATGCCAACGGCACCACGGCGACCACGGCGTCGACGTCCTACCTGTTCCACGACACGTGCACGCCGATGGAGCCGATCACCCGGACGAACGCGTGGAGCCCGACCACCGCGGACTCGACCGCAGCCGGCTCCATCACCATGCGGGTCTACCGGACCAAGTACGGGCTGGTGACGCATCGAGGCACGGTCGGTGGCGCTCCGGTCGCCTTCACCAGCCTTCGGTCGACCTACCACCACGAGGTGGAGTCGATCATCGGGTTCCAGAAGTTCAACGACCCGGCCGTCGTGACCAGCCCGCAGACCTTCCAGCGCGCTGCCTACGACGTCGGGTACGCGTTCAACTGGTTCTACGTCGATTCCAAGCACAGCGCCTACTTCAACTCAGGCGCCAATCCGATCCGGCAGGCGCACGTCGACCCGACGCTGCCGATCGTCGCCTCGACGGCCAATGAGTGGGTCGGATGGGATCCGTCGACCAACTCGACGACCTACACCTCCTTCGCTCAGCAACCGCAATCGATCGATCAGGACTATTACGTCAACTGGAACAACAAGCAGGCTCCCGGGGTGGCAGCGGGGAGCTTCGGGGTGGGCTCGGTGCACCGGGGCGACCTGCTCGACTCGCTGGTCAAGGCCGACCTCGACAAGGGCGTCAAGTACACCCGGGCACTGCTCACCCGGCGGATGATGCAAGCCGGCCTGACCGATCTGCGGGGGGCGGAGGTGCTGCCGCTGCTGCTGGCGGTACTGAAGTCCTCGACCGTCACGGATTCCGCCGAGGCAACCGCGATCAATCAGTTGCAAACCTGGCTCGACGCGGGAGCACTCCGGACCGAAACCACCTCCGGCAGCAAGGCCTACGCGAACGCGGCCGCTATCCGGATCATGGATGCCTGGTGGCCGTTGCTGGTGGAGGCCGAGTTCTCGGGTGCACTCGGCACCGAGCTGTTCTCCGCGCTCGGCAAGGTACTGCAGACGGACGAATCCCCCTCGGGCTCGGTCGGAAACGCCGTGAGTGTGGAGAGCGCGCAGGGCCACAAGGGCTCCTCCTTCCAGTACGGCTGGTGGAGCTACGTCCACAAGGACCTGCGGGCGATCCTGGGGCGCCCGGTCTCCGGCGGTTTCCCGACGACGTTCTGCGGTGACGGTGTCCTGGCCACCTGCCGGGCCGCCCTGCTCAGCACGCTGAAGACAGCAGCCACCATGGCACCCTCGGCGGTGTACAAGGGCGACGCCACCTGCGCCGCCGGTGATCAGTGGTGCGCCGACTCGATCGTGCAGAGCACGCTCGGCGGGATCAAGCACGCCAATGTGAGCTGGCAGAACCGGCCCACCTACCAGCAAGTGGTCCAGTTCCCGGCGAACCGGAACGACAACAACTCCAATCTCGCGGCGAACCAGACCGTGACCGCGAGCACCAGCCAGAGCGGGCATGCGGCGAAGTACGCCGTTGACCAGGGCGGCACCACCCGCTGGGCCAGTGACTGGTCGGATCCGCAGTGGATCTACGTGGATCTCGGCAGCGCGAAACAGGTGGGCCGAGCGGTGCTGAGGTGGGAGGCCGCGTACGGCAAGAACTACACGATCCAGGTGTCCTCGAACGCCACGACCTGGACGACTGTCGCCTCGATGACCGGCGGTACGGGAGGCACCGACAACCTCGACTTCACCCCGACGACAGCCCGCTACGTTCGCCTGGCCGGTGGATTGCGCGGGACGCAGTACGGCTACTCGCTGTACGAATTCGAGGTCTACGCGAAGTAACGAAAACGCTCGGCACGACTGGCAGGCTGTCAGTCCTCGGTTCTAGCCTGATGGCACGTCCCATCGCGGGGACTGGAACCGAGGACTGGCAGCCTGCCCCGGTCGGAGCGCAGAGACGCTCCCGACCCGAATCCGTTGATTTCTCTAAGACCCAAATCGGCGACCTGGAATAGGTTCCGCGGTTGCTATGGTGAGCCGATCGCCCCTGAGGAGTGCCGATGGCTCGGACTGTCTTCACCATCTGCCCGCTGTGCGAAGCCACCTGCGGGCTTCAACTGATCGTTGACGGCGACCAGATCACCGAGGTGCGCGGGGACAGCGAAGATCCGCTCAGCCGCGGGTACCTGTGCCCGAAGGGCGCTGCCCTCGGCCAACTGGACGCCGACCCCGACCGGGTGCGTGAGCCACGGGTCCGCCGGGGCGCCGCCCTGGTTCCGGTGAGCTGGGACGAGGCATTCGCCGCCGTGCACGAAGGGCTGAGTCGAGTCATCGAGGCACACGGTCGGGATGCGGTCGCCATGTTCCTGGGCAACCCGAACGTGCACACCCTCGCCGGCGGGTTGTTCGCTGGGCCGCTGCGCAAGGCGCTCGGCTCCCCCAACGTGTACACCGCGTCCACTATCGATCAGATGCCCAAGCACGTGTCGTGCGGGTACCTGTTCGGCTACCCACTAGCAATCCCGGTCCCGGATGTGGACCGCACCGACTTCCTGCTGATCCTCGGTGCCGACCCATACTCGTCCAACGGTTCCCTGTGGACGGTGCCGGACCTGCCCGCCCGCCTGACCGGGCTGCGCCAACGCGGCGGCCGACTGGTCGTGGTGGACCCGCGTCGTACCCGTACCGCCCGCGCCGCCGACCAGTACCTGCCGATCCGTCCCGGCGGGGACGTGTACCTGCTGTTGAGCATGGTGCGCGAGCTGTTCGTCCGGGACCTCGTGACACTGGATCACCTGGCACCGCATGTGTCCGGCGTCGAGGAGGTACGCGACCTGGTCGCCCCGTACTCACCGGAGGTCGTCGCGCCGTGGTGCGGAGTGGACGCCACCGCGATCCGTGAGTTGGCCGTGGCGTTGGCCGCCGCGCCCCGGGCGGCCGTCTACGGGCGGATCGGTACCACCACCGTCCCGCACGGCACTGTGACCAGCTGGCTGATCGACGTACTCAACGTGCTGACCGGCAACCTGGACCGGCCTGGCGGGGTGATGTTTCCGCTGCCGGCGCACGGGCGCCGGGGCAGCGGCACCGGGCGCGGTTTCGCCACCGGGCACTGGCACAGCCGGGTGCGCGGGTTACCCGAGGTGCTCGGTGAACTGCCCGCAGTGACTTTGGCCGACGAGATCCTGACCCCGGGCGAGGGCCAGGTGCACGCACTGATTACCGTCGCCGGCAACCCGGCGCTATCGGTACCCAACGCGGGGCGACTGGACACGGCTATCGCCGGGCTGGACTTCGTGGTCTGCGTGGACCCGTACGTGAACGCCACCACCCGGCACGCCGACGTGCTGCTGCCTCCGCCGCCGCAGAGCCAGCAGGCTCACTACGAGCTGGCCTTCTCGCACTTCGCAGTGCGCAACGTGGCCCGATTCTCGCCACCGGCGGTACCACTCGCGCCGGGCGCCATGGACGAGAGC
>JANNPJ010000128.1:0-3772 GCA_031400005.1 Kineosporiaceae bacterium
TTACCAGCGCATCCACCGACTCGCTGGTAAACCGTGGTTTCTGTTGTTCAGCCAGAACGACCTCGACCGAGGAGAACGAGCCTTCGACCGGCACGGCACCAAGATCGTCCTGCTGGGACGTTTCGTGCCGTTCCTGCGTTCTGTCGTGTCCGTGCCCGCCGGAATGGCCCACCGCGATGACTGACCCAGACTCCCACATCCCGGAACTCAAAGGTCTGGTGAGTGGGCACCTAGGCAATCTGGGGTTGCGCGTTCTCTGGGTGCTACCCCCGGTTCAGGCCTCAAGAGTGGCGATCAGCGACACGAGCTGGGCGGGTGATTCCTCGGTGACCAGGTGGCCGGTGCCCGGGATAACGGTGAGATCGGCATCGAGGATGCGCCGTGCCGCAGGTTGCAGGCGCCGAGGCGGTAGGAGCCGGTCGTGCTGCCCGGTCGCCACGACAACAGGCATCCGAGATGGTGCGTGGATGAGGTCACTGGAGCTGACCGGGCGTGTGTGCTGAGCGACCAGGGTCATCCACTCGACGAGGTCCACGCGAGGTTCGCTGCCCGGGCCCGACAGTGCTCGCAGTAGCCGGGCGCTGGATGACGTGCCGGGCCGGGTTATCCATGCGGCCAACGCCAGCAGGGTGGCGGGGGTCAGCCGAACCGAGCACAGGCCTCCGGTGGATACAGCCAGCCTTGCGCGGATCCGGGAACTGCCCGCGGACAGCACGACCGCGCCGGACTTGCCGGTGCATCCCGACCCGATGGCCACCCGGATGTAGCTGTTTCGGGTGCCGCTCAGGCGGTGATTGATCGGGTGGCCGGCCCCGGAAGGACCGGTTCGGGAATCGCTAGTTGCAGCAGGGTGGTGGAGCGGCCGGTGGCGAGGTAGCCACGCCCGGGCGGGCCGGCGAAGAACTGGTCCGGCTCGAGGGTGACACCGAGCTCTCGGGCGCCGATCGAGGTCGCCGGTGACAACAGCACCCGAGTGCCGCCGGTGAGGATCTCGCCTACCACGCGAGTGAGCGCCGGGCGCCGACCGGTCACGATAGGCCCAGCGTCGCCGGCCAGGACCAGTGCCTGGCGCCCCAGTGCGGAGGGCGCGGCGACGTCCTGCAGCAGAGTTGGGGTGTCCATGAAACTTTCCTTCGAGGGAGTCACGCTCACCTGCTCGCAATCGTCCACCAGCACGGCGAACCGGCCGTCGCCGAAGCCGGATGCCGCGGCCCGCAGGTCAGCATCGCGCACCGCCGTCCCGGCCACCAGGCGCAGGCACGCGTCGTCCGGCAGCAGGTGCTGGAGCATCGAGGCCAGCGGCGAGCGCGGCGGCGCGATGGCCACTACGCCGACCCCGGCCCGGCGCAACCCACAGGCCACGGTCGCCAGCGCCGTGGTGCGCCCCGACCCGGCCGGTCCAGTGATCAGCAGGGTGTGCGGGTCGCCCTCGAACAGGTCCAACGTGAGTGGTTCGACGTCCGGTCCGCCGACCCCCAGCACGAAACCGGACTCGGGCGTCCTCACGTCGCCGGCGGCTACCCGCAGCGGCAGAGCGGGGAACTCCTTCGCGCTGCGCTGTCCCACAACCACCGGTCTGCCGTCGATCGTCGGCGTGCTGCCGGCAACGGGGTCGCCGTCGGGCAATGCCACCTGGACGTGCATCCCGCTGCTGGCCTCGATCGCCCGCCCCGGTAGCACCGGTGGCGACACCGTGCCGGGGCCGAGGTGCTGCCGGCGCGTCTCTTCCTTCGGAAAGGGCAGCAATAGTCTGCGGGAGAACAACTCCGGCAATCGGCCGGACATCATCACCTGCCCGCCGGTGGCGACGACGTGGACCCCCACCGTGGGGCCCGCGGTGACGACGGTGCGCAACGTCGACAGCACCGATGTCTCCACCCACGCCGGGTCGGACCGGTTTTCGATCAACTCCCAGCCATCGACGATGACCACCACCCGGGCGGTCGACGGCGTGCCGGGCGCGGCCAGCTGGGCGACTCGGCGGCGCTGCACCTCCTCGCCGAGCCAGGCCACCAGGCGACGCACCCGGTCCGGCTCGGCCGGTCCCAGGACGGCGCCCACCTGCGGCAGATCGGCATACCGGGCGAGGCCGGCCGGCTGCTGTTCGATGATGTACACGTGCACCTCAGCCGGCCCGAATCCGGTCACCAGGCCGGTCAGCAGGGCCCGCACGGTGGTGGTGCGACCTGACTGCGGGCCACCGGCGATCAGCAACCGGTCGGTGCCGGCCAGGTCGAGGGCTAGTACCGGCTGCTCCTGGGCCTGCGGGTGATCGGCCAACCCCACCGGGACGGCGCTGGGTGCCGGTGCCACCGTCGCCACCGACGCTAACTGCGGCAACGGGATCACTGCCGGCAGCGGCGCGCGCAGCGGCGGCCGGGGCGCAGGCAGGTTCAGCCGGGTGGCGGCGGCCTCGATCGCGGCGATCGCCAGCTGCTGGTCGCTGCGCGCACCGTTGCCGACGGCTGCCGGCCCGCTCGGGCGCGGTCGGCCCACCACGGACCAGTCCACCAGCCGGACCCGGGCAGGTGCGGTACCCGTCACCGGCGGTGGATCACCGAGGTAGCCGGACTGGAAGGGCTGCGGGGTGCGGGCCTCGTCCTTCGTGCACAGGATCAGCCCTCGCCCGCGCAACCGACCGGGGATGGTCACGGCGTCCGCAACCCCAAGTACCTCGACGCTGTCGGCTTTCTCGTTCTGCCGCAAGGTAATTCGCAAGTCGATGTTGTTCTTGAGTTCCGGTGAGAGCTTGCCCTGCAACGATTGGGTCGCCAGCACCAGGTGCATGCCGAGCGAGCGTCCCTTGGCCGCGACGTTCACCAGCTCCTTGAGGAAGTCCGGCGACGTCTCCAGTACCCGGGCGAACTCGTCGAACACCATCACCAGCCGCGGCAGTGCGGGCATCGACACGACCCGCTGGCGCTGGGCCCAGTACACATCGATCTCCCCGCCGTAGCGGGCCAGCAGCGATTCGCGCCGTCGCACTTCGGCCCGCACCGACGCCAGCACCCGGACGGCGGCGGCCTCGTCGAACACGTCGGCCGGTGTCTCGCCGGTGGACCGGATCAGCCCGACGACGTGCGGACAGTGCTCGAACGGCAAAAACGCGCTGCCGCCCTTGAAATCCACCAGCACCAGGTTCAACTCGTCCGGCCGGTTCGCCAGCAGCAAGGACGTCACCAGGGTTTGCAGCAGGATGCTCTTGCCGGCCCCGGTCGCGCCCGCGAGCATCGTATGCGGCCCCTGCCGGGCCAGGTCCACCGTCACCGGTCCGGAGGCATCCGCACCGAGCACCACCTCGGTCGTGGGGCCGGGATGGCGTGCCCACAGGTCGAGCACGTCCTCACCCGAGGGCATCGCGACCTCGAGCAGGTCCAGGAAGCGCACTTGCTGGGGAATGGCGTCCTGGCCGGAGGCGAGGGTCAACCGGTCCCGCATCGGCGCCAGTGCCCGGGCGAGCCGCTCGGCGGTCGGGGCGGGCATCCCCTCCGGGCGCAGCGGTTGCGGCACGGCAGAGCGTTCGGCAATGAGCACCGGCTGGTCCCTCAGGTCGAGCACGCCGCGGCACTCGTTCAGGTCCTGACGGTCCACGCAGATGCTGTACACGCCCACCGAGGGTCCGTCCCGCAAAACCTCTCGCATCCCCGGCAGATGCCGCAGGGCCAGCGCGCCGTCGAGCAGGACGACGACTTCCGCGTCGAAGCGCACCTCGTGGCGGTCCTGTTGCTCGCTCCGGCGGACCAGCACCAGCTCGCGCAACTCGGCGATCCGC
>JANNPJ010000114.1:0-10622 GCA_031400005.1 Kineosporiaceae bacterium
CGCGCCGCGGTTCGCCGGCCGCGGCCGAACTCGCGCCCGCGCGGCCCGGGGTCGTGTCGTACCGCTCCCAGTACCAGAACCCGACCGCGACCGTCGCCAGCCAGGCGACCGCCGCGGCCCAAATTGTCGCTTCGCGACCCACGAGCGCCGACCCTCGGATGACCTCGCGGCTCGACGAACCGTGCGACACGCTACCGTGTGAACGTAGTTCATGCCCGATCCGATCCGCGCGCGTTTTGGGTCCGCGGCGTCGTTCTCCCGGCCCCGCCGGAGGGTCGCTTGCGACCGCGAGAGGAAAACGCGCACCGTCACGCGAATCGGGTTTTGGACCCGGAGCGGCCCGTCTGATAGGATGCGCCTGTCCCGAACCGTCCCGCGGCCGTTCGGAACTCCGACCGCGAGCGGCGAGGGGGCCTGGCGATTCGCCCTGGGTTACGGCGTGCTCCGGCTGATCCTGGTCCTGCAGTATCTGCGGGCCTGGCGGCATGTGCCGGACGCGCGGCGCGCGATCAAGCCTTATCTGTACGCGCATTCGGTCAGCGGAGCGCTCTGGCTGATCTCCGCCGTGGTGCCCTATCCGGCCGGGTACTGGCTGTGGGGCCTGGGGATAGCGCTGGAGTTCGCCGCCCCACCGGTGGCCGGAAAGGGCGGGGCGGACGCGCCATTGCACATGGAACACCTGCCGGAGCGTTTCGCTCTGTTCGTGATCTTGGTGCTCGGTGAGTCGGTGACAGCCGTGGTGACCGGACTGCAGGTCAGCAAGTGGGACCGAGGTTCGGTCCTGGCGGCGCTCCCGGCGTTCATCATTGCCGTCGCGCTGTGGTGGATGTACTTCGACATCTCCGGCGCCGCCGCGAAACGGCGACTCCAACGGGAAGGCCCTCAGTCCCGGTTCGACGTGCACGACCGCTTTCTCTTCGCCCATCTGCCGCTGGCCGGTGGGCTGGTGGCGATCGGGGTCGGGCTGGAGCACGCCATCACCGACACGGCCGGGGAAGCGAGCTCGACCGGCACTCGATGGACCTTGATCGCCGGGCTGGTGCTCTACCTGAGCGCGGCGTGGGCCCTGCAAGCGCTGACCGACCATTGGCGTTCGGGAATGCTGTGGCCGGGCCTAGCCATCCCGGCGGTGGTGGGAACCGGATATCTGGTCAGTGGCACCCTGGTTCTGGTCCTGCTCGCGCTCATCCTGGTGACCGGTGTGATCATCGGACTGGCCCGCCGGGAGACCGGAGACCTGCCGACCGCCGAAGTCTGACCAAACGTCGGCCAGGTAGACGCTGCGTGGGGTCACGCGGCCGGGAGGTCGTTCATACGGGCGTACACCGCGGCTGTCTCCGGGGACATCTCCTCGGCCAGGGCCTGCTTGCGCTTGACGTCCGCCACGGCCCGCCGAACGGCGGCTTGCAGGGTCTCGCCCACGGTCGCTGTTCCGAGCACCCGCTGCGCCTCGGCCAACTCGGCCTCGTCCATCTGCACGGTGATCTCGGCCATGCTGCTCCTCCGTCCGTCGTCCGTAGCGCTCTCGCACCAGTCTAGGGAGACCGTCAAGGCATGAAGATCAAGCTCCGGCCGCACAGAAGTCCGACGCCCCCAAGATGCTCAGCAGTTCCTTGCCGGTAACGGTGGCGGCGCCGGCTTGCGAAGCGGGCACGATCACCGTTGCGGCGGTGGCGGACGCGCAGGCAGCGGCGATCAGGGCACGGCGGAGCATGTTGCCTCACTTCAAGGTCATCAAGGGGGGCATAGCCTCGCACGCGCCGCGCGTTCCAGCTGCCGATTGGAGGCATATTTCGCAAAGAGAGCCCTGTATTTGGAGGCAGGCAAACCACGGCGGCACCGCCCCGGGATGGGAGCGGCGCCGCCGAGATCGAGCTCAGTTGGGGCCGAAGATCACTTCGGGGAGAGCACCGAGTCGATCAGGTAGACGGTGGCGTTGGCGGTCTTGACCCCGCCGCAGATCACGTTGGCCCCGTTGACCATGAGGGTGTCGCCCGAGCCGGTCACCTTGACGTCGCCGCCTTCGACGGTCTTGTGCGTGCCGTCGATGTCGTCCGGGGCGATTTGGCCGGCCACCACGTGGTAAGTAAGGATCTTGGTCAGGAGTGCGCCGTCACTCTTCAGCTTGGTGATGGTCGCGGCCGGCACCTTGGCGAAAGCCTCATCTACTGGCGCGAAAACGGTGAACTCGGCACTGTTGAGGGTGTCGACCAGGTTGACCTTCTTGTTCAGTTTGCCGGAGACGGCCGCGGTCAGGGTCGTCAGCAGTGGGTTGTTGCCAGCGGCCACGGCCACCGGGTCCTGCGCCATGCCGGCGACCGAGCCGGCCCCGTCCGGAACCTTTGCGGCATAGCCGGCGCAGCCGGGTCCAACCAGCCCGGACGCCGTCGCCTCTGCCGTGGTCGCCGCGGCCATCGGGGTGACTTCCGCGGCGGGAGCCGCGGCCGGGGCGGCAGCGGTCTGGGTGTCGCTGTCGCTGCTGCCGCAGGCGGTGAGGCCGACGGTGGCGATGACGGCTGTGACGATGGCGAGTGAGCGGCGAGTAAGCGTGTTCATCAGAGTGCTCCTATGGCTGGTGGTTGGAGGGCCGGGTTAGCGGGCGGACCCCGCTGTCGGCGACATCACTGGTTCGCTGCGGACGATCGATCAGATTGGTTCAATCTCAAGGTGTTTCGGCCAGAGCTCAGGAACTGACCATGACCAGTACGGACTGCCAGCCGGTCGATCCGCTGGGAAACGGCGCCGATCGCTTCTCGACCTGTTGGTCCCCGGCCGCGTCGGTGGCCCGGACCTGGATGGTGTGCGAGCCCACCGGTGCGTCCCATTCCCACACCCACTGCCGCCAGAGATCCGCGTTGACCTCGGTGGAAAGCTCTGCGGGTTGCCAGCTTCCGCCGTCCACCCGGACCTCGACGGCCGAGATCCCGCGGTGTTGGGCCCAGGCCACCCCGGCCACCATCACCCGGCCGGTCTTGACCGTCGACAAGGGTTTCGGGGTATCGATCCGAGAACTGGTCTTGATCGGTGCCTCTTGCTCCCAGCCGCGCCGAACCCAGTAAGGATCGAATGCATCGAACGTCGACAGTTCAAGGTCAATAAGCCATTTGGTAGCTGAGACGTATCCGTACAGACCAGGAACGATCATCCGAACAGGGAAGCCGTGCTCCGGCAGCAGTGGCTCGCCGTTCATGGCGATGGCCAGCATCGCCGGCCTGCCGTCCGTCACTGCGGCTACTGGGGTTCCGATCGTCATCCCGTCGATCGAGGTGCCGACCAACTGGTTCGACCCGGATTTCACCCCGGCTTCGGCCAGCAACGGTGCCAGCTCAACACCGAGCCAGCGAGCAGTGCCCAGCAGCTTGCCGCCAACCTCGTTGGAGACACAGGTCAGCGTGATGTCATGCTCGACGATCGGGCGCTTCAGTAGGTCGCTGAAGCTCAGATCGAGTTCGCGTTCCACCATCCCGTGCACCTTCAACCGCCAGTCGTCGGTAGTCAGCCGGGGGACCGCCAGCGCGGTGTCGACCCGGTAGAAATCCCGGTTGGACGTGTAGAAGCTGCTGATCCCCTCGACGTCCAACTCGGCACCGGACGGGAGTACCGCCGCCGGCTGACTTGCGGTGGGCAGCTTCAGATTGCGCCGGGACGCCGCCACGTCTGTGCGCAGGTTTTGCAGCGACCGCCCACCGAAACCGGTGAGTCCGGCCGTGATCGTGGCCAGGGCGGCAATGAGTACTCCCCGACGTCGCGGACCTCGTACCGGTGGTACTGGCATTGCTGTTCCGGGATTCACCGGCTCGGCCAGGGCCACCGCGTCCACCGCCGGTTGCCCCGGCAAGACGTTCAGCATCAGGCCCAGGGTCAGTACCCCGACCACCGCCGCTACCAACGACGGCACAACGTCGAGGGGTTCGAACGCCGGTCGGCTGGCCGCTGCGGCGGCCGCGACCAGGCCGAGCAGTGATACCCCGATCAAGCCGGCTCGCCGGTTTCTGATGGCGAGCACGCCGACTCCAGCCGCAATCATCGCGATCACCACGAAAATGCCAGCAAGCAGAATTGTCTTGTCGTTCTCACCGAACTGTTTGATGGCGAACTCCTTCAGGAACCGGGGAGTCCGGTCGATCGCGGCGCCACCGACCACGATCACCGGCGATACCGCCCGGCCCAGTGCTCCGGCCACCACCTCGGCCATCCCTAGTGCCAGCGCGGCCGCGATCAACCCGGCGACCGTGCCGCGCCCGGCGACGCCGATCACTCGCCCGCTGCGCATCAGGCGACCAACAGGTTCAGCACGGGACTGGTGGTGGGCTGCCGGGATCCACCCGCCGGTTCTACTGACACCGCAACGCTCGAGCCCGCCTGCACTCCGGTGACCAGCGATTGCCCGCCACCAGCTCGGAGTTTCAGAAGTTCCACGGAATTCACTCCTTTGGTATCGAAAAGCCACACCTGATAGGTCTTTGTGCTGGGCAGGGCAGGCAGGTCGCGGGTGACCAGAACGGCGGTGCCGCGGGCGGCGACCAGCGTGGCCGTGCCTCCGGAGGGGATTAACTGGACGACTTCGCTCCGCTGTGGATCCGTCATCACGTCAGCGACCTGAGTCGCCCGGTGGCCGGCTCGATCAGCGGCGAAGACGGCGTCCCGGGCGGCCTGATGCCCACGCCAGGCCACCCCGGCCAGGCCGGCCGAGCCCGCGATCAGCGCGGCCGCGCAGGCGGTGGCCAGCACCCGGCGCAACGACGGTCGGCGCAGCGGCGTCCACCCGGGTGGGCAGACCTGCCGCGTCCGGTTCGCGGCACTCAGCACCTGGAAGCGCAGC
The DNA here is from genome assembly GCA_031400005.1 of Kineosporiaceae bacterium. Lineage (GTDB taxonomy): Bacteria > Actinomycetota > Actinomycetes > Actinomycetales > Kineosporiaceae > JANNPJ01. Next base: position 4,823 of record JANNPJ010000114.1, read on the forward strand.
CGCTCCGGCGGGGCCAGCTGCATCCGGCCGGAGAGCCGGGCCGCCACCTCTTGGAACTCGATCACCTCGGCCGCGCAGTTCCCGCAGGAGCGCAGGTGCCGCTCGAAGCCTGCCCGCTCGACGTCTTCCAGCGCGTCCAAGGCATAAGCACCGGTCAGCAAGTGCAATTCAGGCATCAGAACACACCGCCCAGCCGTCGTCCCATCATTCCCAGCCTCCACAAAGCGATCCAGAGTCGCCCAGGAGCGACATCGCTCTGTCGGATCTGATCCGTGGGTCAACTGCAGTTCGCGGCCGAAGCCGTGGCGGATGGGTCACAGACTCAGGTGAGATGGACGGGGACACTGTTCAGGATCTGCGGTTTGCGGAAATATGTGAGGGAATGTCATCCACGCTGTGGGGGAGTGGTCATGCATCGCCAGATCGCCGGGAAGCTCACCGGCCGAATTACCAAGTGGATCGTTCTCGTCGCCTGGATCGTGATCATTGGCGTCTCCGGAGGGTTCGCCCAGAAGCTCGCCGACGTCCAGAACAACGAAGCGGCATCCTGGCTGCCGGCGAGCGCCGAGTCGACCAAGGCGTTTGAAAAACTCACTCCGTTCCAGGACCAGAACGACATCCCGACAACACTGATCTATTACCGCGACGGCGGCCTGACCCCGGGCGACCTGGCCGCGATCAAGTCCCAGGTACCCGAGATCCAGGCCATGAGCGGCGTGGTCGGCAAGGTCCAACCGCCGGACCCGTCGATCCCGATGACTATCTCCAGGGATGGTGAGGTCGCGCAGACCGTCGTCACCTACAACTTCGGCAAGGAAGGCTGGGAGCGACTGCCCGACGTTGCCGACGACCTGCGAGACATCGCCGTGATCGACGGCGTGACCACCCACATCGGCGGTGCCGGTGGTCAGGCGGCCGACTCGGCCGAGGCGTTCGCGGGCATCGACGGCACCCTGCTCTTCGCCACCCTCAGCGTCGTCATCGTGATCCTGCTGTTCACCTACCGCAGCCCCATCCTGTGGGTGCTGCCGATCGTCTCGGCGATCTTCGCCCTGTTCACCAGCCAGGCCCTGATCTACTTCCTGGCCAAGTACGCCGACCTCACGGTGAACGGCCAGAGCCAGAGCATCCTGACGGTGCTCGTGGTGGGGGCCGGTACTGACTACGCCCTGCTGCTGGTCGCCCGCTACCGAGAAGAGCTGCGCCGGCATGAGGATCGCCATGAGGCCATGGCGTTCGCCCTGCACCGGGCCTCCCCGGCGATCTTCGCCAGTGCCGGCACCGTCGTGGCCGGCATGCTCTGCCTGAGTTTGGCCGAGATGAACTCGACAGCCGGTCTCGGTCCTGTCGCCGCCATCGGTGTGACGGTCACCTTGTTGGTCATGGTCACCTTGCTGCCGGCGGTGCTCGTCATCTGCGGCCGGTGGATCTTCTGGCCGAAGCGGCCGACTTTCGGCTCTCCGGAGCCCACCTCGACCGGCTTCTGGGCGCGCGTCGGGCAGCGCATCGCTCCCCGTCCCCGGATGGTGTGGGTGACCACGGCGATCATCCTCGGCGTGGCCTGCCTGGGCCTGTTCAGGCTCGACACCGGGGGGCTCTCGACCGAGGAGCAGTACACCAAGGCCTTCGACTCGATCACCGGTCAGAAGCTCCTGATGGAGCATGGCCTGGTCGACACGTCCAACCCGATCCAGGTCGTCTCCACTGCCGATCAGCGACAGGCCGTCGCCGAAGCGATGGGGACGGTCGAAGGCATCGGTGAGGTGAACACGCAGATCCCCGCGGTGGGTGGTGTCGCGTTGACGACGGCGACCGTGCCGGGGGACGTCGCGGCGCAAACGGCGTTCGACGCCGTGCGGGACGTCCGCACAGCGGTGCACGGGGTTTCTGGCGCCGATGCGCTCGTCGGTGGCACTTCGGCGCTCTACCTCGACATTCAGAGCGCGTCGAGCCGTGACAACAAGGTGATCATTCCTGTCGTCCTCATCGTGGTGCTGCTGATCTTGATGATCCTGCTGCGGGCCCTCATCTCCCCGATCATCCTGATCCTGACGGTGATCTTGTCTTTCGGGGCGGCCCTGGGTCTGTCAACGATCCTGTTCCACACCGTCTTCACTCGCCTGTTCGAGGTGGGTTCCGGGTTCGAGCACGCCGACGCCTCGTTCCCGCTGTTCGTGTTCGTGTTCCTCGTCGCGCTCGGGATCGACTACAACATCTTCCTGATGACCCGGGTGCGGGAGGAGACGCAAGCTCGTGGCACGCGGGAGGGTTCGCTGGTCGCCCTGGCGGCCACCGGTGGCGTGATCACCTCAGCCGGGCTGGTGCTGGCGGCGACGTTCGCTGTGCTCGGCAGCCTGCCCTTGGTGTTCCTCGCCCAACTTGGCACAGCGGTGGCGCTGGGCGTGATCCTCGACACCATGATCGTCCGTTCGGTTCTGGTCACGGCCATCAACCTTGACCTGGGCGGCAAGATCTGGTGGCCGAGCAAGCTGGATCGTGGCGGCCCAACCGAGCTGCCGGCTCCACAACAGGAGGATGCCCTGCGCTGAACCGGTTCCTCACTGTCCCCAAGGATGAGCAAGGGTTGGGGGAGGTCCGAGCCGCCAGATGGTGGGTTGGATCTTCCCCAACGATGCTGATCACCACTGCGGCAGCCACCACGGCGGCACCGCTGTGGGGTACGTTGGCTGGCCATGCTGTCGACGCGTCTCGATCTTGACCGGATCCGTGCGGCTCGCCGCGTGATCGACCCGATCTTTCTGAATACTCCGCTATACCAGTGCGACGCGTTAGGGCGCCGGCTGGGCTGCACCGTGAGTATCAAACTCGAGACGGCGAACCCGGTGCGCAGCTTCAAGGCCCGGGGAACCGAGCTTGTCACCAGCCTGCTGACCGATCAGGGCGGCACTGCCGCGGTGTGCGCCAGCGCCGGCAACCTAGGCCAGGCGCTCGGTTGGTCAGGTCGACGCCGCGCCATCGACGTAACGGTCGTGGCATCACGCTGGGCGCCCGTTGCCAAACTTGATCGGATTCGCGCGGTGGGTGCGGAATTGGAGGTGGTCGACGGCGACTTCGAGATGGCCCGCGAGCGGGCGGCGAGTATTGCGCAACAGTGCGGCATCCGGCTGGTCGAGGACAGCCTGGACGTCGAAACCTGTGAGGGCGCAGCGACCATCGGCCTGGAGCTGGCAGATGCGGGGTCCTCCTTCGACGCCGTCCTGGTCGCCCTGGGCGGTGGCGCGATGGCTACCGGCGTCGGCTACGTCCTGAAGACCCTCTCGCCGGACGTCGAGATGATCTGTGTGCAGCCGTCGGGTGCACCCGCGATGACCCGTTCCTGGCGCGAGCGCCGGGTCATTACCACCGACTCGACCGACACCATCGCCGACGGCGTCGCCGGTCGGTACCCCATCCCCGCCGTCCTGAACGACCTCCTCCAGGTGGCCGACGACGCGGTCCTGGTCCAGGAAGCGTCGATCGTCTCCGGCATGCGGATGCTCCTGGAGTGCACGGGCCTGATCGTCGAACCCTCAGCCGCCCTCGGCATCGCCGCCGTTCTGGAAGACCCCGACCGTTTCGCCGGTCGTCACCTGGTCACCATCATCTGTGGCAGCAACGTCGGTCTGGACGACTATCACCGATGGGTCCACACGTGAGCGGGCACTGCAGCACCGCGCCGACCCGTAGGCCGGCCTGGCGGAACTGATCCGGGTCACCCGCGTCCGCCATGGCGCTGATCCACAAGGCGACGCTATTGTCGTCCACAGTCGAGGTGTTGACCGGCTGGTTGCCGAGTCGCTCCTGGTTTCGCGGGAAGCCGGTGCCGCAGATGATGGCCGGCCCGGTGCTGAAGGGCGGGGCTCAGTGAGCGAGCAGGTAGACACGCTGATCATTGGTGCGTCGGCAGCCGGGTTGGCGACCGCGGCCGCCCTGCAGGAACGCGGCCTGCCGTTCGAAATCCTGGAGGCCGGGCCGGAAATCGGGCCCGCCTGGCGTTCTCACTACGACCGGCTGCACTTGCATACCCCGAAGTTCGCGTCCGGCCTGCCGGGGCTGAAGATGCCTCGATCATGGCCCCGGTATCCGGCCCGCGACCAGGTCGTGGAGTACCTCGAGCAGTATCAGCAGCACCACCGGCTGAAGCCGCACTTCGAGCAACCGGTGAGCCGGTTGGAGCGACGGGACGGCGGATGGCAGGCGAGGACCCCGACCGGATCGTGGCAAGCGCGCTCGGTGGTGATCGCCACCGGTGCCAACCGGCAGCCAGTGCGCCCGACCTGGCCCGGCCTGGAGTCCTTCCGGGGGCCGGTGCTGCATTCCAGTGAGTACCGCAATGGCGAACCCTGGCGGGGTCGGCCGGTCCTGGTCGTCGGTTTCGGAAACTCCGCCTGCGAGCAGGCGATCGACCTGGTGGAGCGCGGGGCACAGCCACACCTCTCGGTCCGGTCGGCGGTCAACGTGGTGCCCCGGGACGTGTTCGGCGTGGTCCCGGTCCTGCAGCTGGGCATCGTCATGCAGCACATCCCGCCCGCGGTCGCCGATGCACTGGCGGCGCCGATGATCCGGACCACGGTGGGTGACATCCGCAAGGTCGGCTTGCGCAAACTCGACTACGGGCCGAACGCGCAGATCGCCCGCGACCGGAAGATCCCGCTGTTGGACATCGGCACCATGGAGCACATCCGGGCCGGCCGGATCGGCGTCCATGGCGGTATCGACCGCTTCACTGCGGACGGCGTGGTGTTCACCGACGGATCAGCGCTCCGGGTCGACGCCGTGGTGCTGGCCACCGGATACCGCCCGGGGCTGGAGGATTTCCTGCTCGACTGGCGTCAGGTCTGCGACGAGAAAGGGATTCCCCTCGTTTCCGGACGAGCGACCGCGCTTCCCGGGTTGTTCTTCTGCGGCCAGTTCATCTCGCCGGCCGGGATGCTGCGGGAGATCGCGATCGAATCACGGCGGATTGCAGCACTTTTGGTAGCCGGTCGCTAGTGCTAGCTGCGACGAACTGCTCGACCCTCACGCCGATTCACGCACCACGAGGGTGAGCCCGACCTGGCGAGAGCGAGTGCTGACATCGTGGCTGCCGGCGAGCATCAATTCCACCAACTCGACGGCGTGCCGGGCAAGCTGTGACTTGTCGATCGAGAGCGTGGTCAGCTCCGGCGTGACGAGGCCACCTACATCCAATCCGTCCGTCCCCACCACAGCGATCTGCTCGGGTACCCGAATGCCCGCTCGGGCGAAGCCTTTGAGTGCGCCGATGGCCATCACATCGTTGTAGACCAGGACGGCGTCGGCATTCCGATAGTGCTCCAGGAGCCTGCCTGCTGCAGCTATCCCACCGTTGTGGGATTCGTCGGCCTCGAGCTCCGATTTCGGCGTCCAGTCGAGGCCCTTTTCGGTCAAACACGCCCGGAAGGCTTCTCGCCTCGATGAGCCGGGAAGTTGGGCAGAGTCGATCATGGCGATCCGCGAACGCCCGGTGGCGATCAGGTGATCAACTGCCGCCCTGAATCCGGACACGTCGTCGATCTGGACCTGGGCGTCCACGACGTCCTGCGACGTACCGCCCAGCATGACGGTGGGAATCCCGAGAATGCCGCCGCGGAGGTCATCAAGGGGAACCCTGCCGACGGAGCCGCCTCGGCACCCCGTGAGGACCAGCGCATCGACGCGGCGCAGCAACGCGGCGATCCGGGCCCGCGACTGAACCTCGTCGTCCCCGACGTCACACAGGATGACACTCCAGTCGCGTTCGGCGGCGATGCGACTCAGAGCCGACGCGAGCTCCGGGTAA
>JANNPJ010000211.1:0-4079 GCA_031400005.1 Kineosporiaceae bacterium
GCCGGTGTCGGGGCTGGCGCTGACGGGGGTGGTCATGGGCTGGTCCTTGAAGATCGTCGGTGGTTGGTTGGTTCGTTCGGATCCGGATGCTTCGAGCCTACGATGGGCTCAGCCCTCAGCCCAGGGGTCTGCAGCCATCAAAGAACCATCAAAGGAGCCCGTCGTGGCCCATCCGTTCCGGATCAAGGAGATCGCGGTCCAGGCCGGTCTGAGCGAGGCCACCGTCGATCGGGTTCTGAACGAGCGGGGCATGGTGCGCGCCGACACGGCGGCCCAGGTGAAGCAGGCGATCGCCGATCTGGAGCGCCAGCGCTCGCAGCTGCAGCTGGGTGGGCGCACGTTCATGGTGGACGTCGTGGTGCAGGCTCCCGAGCGGTTCTCCGGCGCGGTCCGGACCGCGCTGGAGGAGGAGCTGCCCTCGCTGCGGCCCGCCGTCATTCGTTCGCGGTTCCATCTGCGCGAGACGGGCGGGGCGGCCGATCTGGTCGCGGTGCTGGATCGGATCGCCGCGCGCGGTTCGCACGGGGTGATCCTCAAGGCGCCGGACGTGCCGGAGGTCGACGCTGCGGCCGCAGGCCTGGCGCGGGCGGGCATCCCGGTCGTCACCCTGGTCACGGACCTTCCCGGCAGCGCGCGGGTGGCCTATGTCGGGGTCGACAACCGCGCGGCCGGAGCCACGGCGGCCTACCTGCTTGGGCTGGCGCTGGGCGACCGACCCGGCAGCATTCTGGTCTCGGTCAGCAGCAGTTACTTCCGTGGCGAGGAGGAACGTGAAATGGGGTTCCGCAGCGCGATGCGAGCCCTGCACCCCGACCGGGCGCTGGTCGAGATCAGTGAGACCGACGGCCTGGACGAGGCCCTGCGGGCCCGGGTCGGGGCGGCGCTCGCCAGTCACCCCGACATCGTCGCGGTGTACTCGATCGGCGGGGGCAACGTGGCGACGCTCGAAGCGTTCGACGCGGCCGGGCGCGACTGTCTGGCCTTCATCGCACACGACCTCGACCAGGACAACCGCCGTCTCCTGGCCGAGCGCCGGATCGCAGCCGTGCTACACCACGACCTGAATCAGGACCTGCGCCGGGCCTGTCAGCTGATTATGCAGGCGCAGCGCGCGCTTCCCGGCCCGATCCGGTCGGTGCCGTCGGCGGTGCAGGTCATCACCCCGTTCAACATGCCCATCCGAATGCTGTCGGTCTAATGGCTGGCTGCCGGGCTGACGGCTAGCTCCTTCCTGATGGAAAGATGATGGATCTTGCCCGTTGACGGATGTCCGGACCGGCACCGACTACGTCCGCGGCCTGCTCGCCGTGCCGTCGTCGTAAACGGCGACACGGCGGCGCGACTGGCCAAATCAGTTATGAGTCAGCCACCTCTTCACCCTCTCGCTTGATGTGGTGAGTGAATCCCCTCCGGAGTCGGTTGTCTTTGCCATTCCTGACATCGGCGTTTGTCCATTCCGGACATGGGCCCGCAGCAGGCGACCGCAACGCGACCGGGCGGTGGAGCGATCAGGTGAGCCTCGCGTTCGTCGCCATCTTGTCTCTCGGCCCGGAAAGCGCCAGTCTGTAAGCACTTTCGGTCGTGCAACCATGATCATGGCCAGCCATGGTTCGCGGGCATTCGGTCGCGTTCCCGGCTCGGCGAACGGGCATAGTAAGCTTTCGATCGTCCTGACCGGGGCTCTTTCGGGATCGGCACCCCCTCCCAGCCGGCTGGTCCTCCGGGAGCGGTCGAGCCCAGATAGGCGGTCACGAGAACCGATGGACACGACAACGCGTGGTCGATCACGTCTCGGGCTGGGGTTGGCGGCCGTCGCCCGGCCGGCGTACATCACCTCCGGTCGGGACCGGGATCTCGGTCCTACCCGGGACGTGGCCGCATTGCGCGACCGGAGCTGGACTCTGCTGGACGCGGCCTACAACGCTGGGATCCGCTACCTGGATGTCGCCCGGTCCTACGGACGGGCAGAGGAGTTCCTGGCGGGGTGGCTGGCCGCCCGGTCCGCGTCCGACGTCCTGATCGGTTCCAAGTGGGGCTATCGCTACGTCGGCGACTGGCGCCTGGATGCCGACGTCCATGAGGTGAAGGACCATTCCCGGGCAACCTTCGCCGAACAGCGGGAACTCACCCGGGCCCTGCTCGGCGATCGGCTGGCGATCTACCATGTGCACTCCATAACCCTCGATTCGCCCGCCCTTGCGGACCGGGAGCTGCACCGATCCCTGGCCGGGCTGCGCGATCAGGGCGTTCGGGTCGGCTTCTCCACGTCCGGCCCGGACCAGCCCGACGTGATCCGGCGCGGCCTCGACGTCACGGTAGACGGCCAGGCGCTGTTCACCTCGATCCAGTCCACCTGGAATCTGCTGGAACCTTCGGCCGGCCCGGCCCTAGCCGAGGCCGCCGACCGGGGGGCCACCGTCATCATCAAGGAGGCCCTGGCGAACGGGCGGCTCACGTCCGCCGCCCCCGACCCGGCGACGGACGTGACGCGCGCACTCGCACGGCAGCTCTCGGTCGGCGTGGACCAGGTCGCCATCCGAGCCGCCTTGGCCCAGCCGTGGGCCTGGCGGGTGCTCTCCGGCGCGGTCACCACCGGGCAACTGGTCGAGAACCTCGCTGGCGAGCGGCTGGACCTAGATCCCGACACCCTCAGCACGCTCACCGCCTCCGCGCTACCACCCGGGCAGTACTGGAGCGACAGAGCTTCGCGAAAGTGGAGCTGACCTCCGCTCAGGCCGGGTGACCCCGGCGGCTCCGCGGCGGCGACCGTGGTCCCGTCGTAGAGAACGCCAGGGCCGTAATTAACGGCTCGACGGTTGCCCGTCGTCAGAGTTTTGACCCACCGACCCTGGTGGCCAATTCCCCGTCTGAGCGAAGGAGGCCTCAATTTTGCCGCGATCATGCACGGTTGCTCGGGTGCTGCGTCGAAGTGGTCGCGCGTTTTGTCCCGGCTAGGGGCATCGTGCGCGACGAAGTCAGGAAAACGGGTACGCCGGCGCAGTTCCTGCGGCTCACCGGAGATGCTGCTGCTCAGCTCCGCGATCTCCAGGACGGCCCGGTGCCGCTGACTGCCACCGACGACGTAGGCACGGTCACCGAGTGACGGGCCGCGGATCCACCGCCGTGCGCTGAGGCTGAGGTCGGCGCAGGGCGGTGGGTCCGTCGTCGCGTCCTATTCCTCCGGCTCCCAGGCGATCAGCTGGTCGAAGACGCGCCGGTCGCCGTCGAGCCGCAGCGAGTCCATCGTAATGCGGCCGTAGCAGAACATGACCAGCTCATGGGCCGTGCCCCAGGCGGAGACATCGGCCGCCTCCAGGCCCTCGCCGGCGACCGGCGTGGGAAGGCGGGCGGCCCGGGCGCCGTCGGCGGAGAACCAGAGCCGCCAGGAACGGCCCTCGGTGGCGTGGTAGTCGATGACCGCGGACTTGTGCGGCCACGCGGTCGTAGTCGCGACGCAGGTGGTCACGAACTCGTCGACACCGTCGAGGGCCACCTCCTCCGGCAGCGGTTGTGGGGCGCCCACGGCGACCTGGGCGTCGTAGGTGTGCACGGCGACCTGCTGAAGCTGGCGCCGGGCGACGGCACCAGTCGTCTGCGGCGACTGCGACGGACCCCACCACGTCCAGCAACCACGATCCGGTCCGGCCTCCCGCAGCGCGTCCAGCAATTCCCCCGTCGACGCGGCGAACCAGGCCAACAGGGCCTCGCGCTCCTGGGGCACCACCGGGGCGGACATCGCCGGCGGAGCGTCGGCGGGCCCCGCAGCCACGATGGCGGCCCACTTGCGGCGCCCCTCGCCCAGGTGCTGCACCAGGTCGAACAACGTCCACTCGGGGCAGCTCGGCACCCGCACGTCAAGGCTGGGTGCCGCGGCGACCGCCGCCCGGAAAGCGGTCGATCGTTCGTCCATCAGCCGCAAGTGGTCAGCGAACTCCAGAGGTTTTTCCATCTCGACTTTGTACCAGCTCGCTTCCGACAACCCTCAGCGGATTTCAACACCCCCGGCGGCGGGGTCACGACGCTGGTCTGCTCGCTCATCGGCGTCGGTATCGCCGCCCTCATGGCGCGCAAGGCGCGCC
>JANNPJ010000213.1:0-32939 GCA_031400005.1 Kineosporiaceae bacterium
GGGGAAACATGTCCGTTGTCCCAAATGCATGCGGGTCCTGCTCCCGCCCCAGCCCCTCCTCAGCCACACCGAGATCACGGAGCCCGAGGAGGACAACAACGAGACGAAGAAACTGCCGCCCCTGTCCTGATCAGCCTGCGAGGATCTTCTTCGCGACTGCCTCACCGGCGGTCTCGTTCAGGTCGGCGATTACGACGGCCGCGCCCTCGGCGGCCAGGGCGGTGGCATAGGCCTCGCCGATGCCTTGGGCGGCCCCGGTCACGATAGCCACCTTGTCGGTGAACCGGCTCATCTCTTGACTCCCTCGGCAACGAGCTTGGTTTCCAAGTACTCCTCGAAACCGGCCACGCCCATCTCGCGGCCGATCCCGGACTGCTTGTAGCCGCCGAACGGCGCGTCGGCGTGGTACCAGATGCCACCGTTGACGGACATGGTCCCGGTGCGAACCCGCCTGGCGACGGCGTGCGCTCGCTCCGGCGAACCGTCCACCGATCCCGACAGGCCGTACTCGGAGTCGTTGGCGATCCGGACGGCGTCGTCGTCGCCGTCGTGCGGGATCACGGTCAGCACCGGGCCGAAGATCTCCTCCCGGGCCACCCGGGCGGTGTTGTCGAGTCCCGCGATCACGGTCGGCTGGATCCAGTACCCGCCCGCCTTGGTCGTGTCCACACCACCACCGGCGGCGAAGGTTCCGCCCTCGCCCCGAGCGAGCTCCAGGTAGCTCAGGATGCGGTCTCGCTGGACGGCCGAAATGACCGGGCCGCAGACGGTTCCGGAGTCGGTGGGGTCGCCCGGCGCGAGCATCGCCATCGTGTCGGCCGCGACTTTGACCGCCTCGTCGTACTTCTCGCGGGGGACCACCAGGCGCGTGGCGAGCGCGCACCCCTGCCCGGCGTGCACGCAGACGCCGAAGGCGGCTGCCCCGACGGCCGCGGTCAGGTCGGCGTCGTCCAGCACGATCGCGGCCGACTTGCCGCCCAGCTCGAGGAAGACCTTCTTCAGCGTGGGGGCGGCAGCCGTCGCGATGGCCCGGCCGGTCGCGGTCGACCCGGTGAAGGAGATCATGTCGACCCGGGAGTCCGTGGTCAGGATCGCCGCCACAGCGTTCTCCCGGGGGGTGACGACGTTGAAGACACCGGCCGGGATGTCCGTCTTCTCGGCGATCAGGCGGCCGAGTTCGGCCGCGAGCCACGGGGTGTCGGGGGCCGGTTTGAGGATCACGGTGTTGCCGGCCGCCAGCGCCGGCCCGATCTTCGCCAGGGTGATCTGGTTCGGGAAATTCCACGGCGTGATCGCCGCGACCACGCCGATCGCCTCCCGGCGCAGCACCCGCCGCGAGCGCATGCCCATGACCTTGGCGACGCCGAGATCGGTCTCCCACGGGTAGTTCTCGGCCAGGTCGGTGACCCAGCGCAGCGTCTCGACCGGCACGTCGTACTGAGGGCCAGTCGTCAGGAAGGCCGGTGCTCCGGCCTCCGCGGTGGTCAGGGCCCGCAACGCAGGCCCCTCGTCGACGAGGGCCTGGTGCAGCTGGCGCAGGCAGCGCACCCGCAACGCGATGTCGGTCGACCAGCTGGTCTCGTCAAAAGCCGTGCGGGCGGCGGAGATCGCCGCGTCGAGGTGGTCGGCCGTGGAGTTCGGAGCCACGCCGATCTCCTCGCCGGTGGCCGGATTGACGATGGAGTACGAGTCGGCCGCCTCGACCAGCTTCCCGCCGATCAGCATCCGAGCGGGCGGGTTCGGATACGTGTCACTCATGCGCCGGTCTCCGGGAACGCCGTCTGGGTGACGTACTGGCCGGCGGCCACCGGGGGCGGCCAGACGGTGGAAGGCAGATCCTTGAGCCGGTAGTGACCGGGCTGGCATTTGCCGTCGAGTTTCATCCGCTCCTGGAGACCTTCGGTGGCCTTGCCGGTCTTGAGCAACTCGAGGAAGGTGTGAGCGGTGGAACCGAGGTCGAACCAGTCGCGCTGCCAGGCGAAATGGGGCCTGCCTACCGGGCCTTCCTCGACGCCGAACCAGCTGCCACCGATGCCCATGATCTCGTACTCGTCGCCGTTCTCGTCCAGGACGCCGGCCTTCTGCTTCCAGAAGCCGATGATCATGCCTGCGACCTCGTCGATCACCGTAGCCTGGTAGTCGTAGTGCCAGCCCTCGAGGCCGGCCATCTCGGTTCCCAGTGCGTACCGCCGGATCTCCTCGCGCCCGACGGCCATGAAATGCTCGTCGGGGGTGTACATCCAGCCGTACGTCGCGTCCTCGGCGTAGTAGTCGGCCATCGCGCCCCAGTCGCCGCTGGTCTCGGCCTTCCGGTTGTCCTCCAGCCAGTCCTGCCAGAAACCTTTGATCTCTGCGCGCGTCAGCGCCATCTCAGTCCTCCTCGACTATGGAAAGGGCCATGGCTGGGCAGTGCCGGACTGCCTGTTGGACGCCGGTCCGTGCACCGTCGCCCGGGTACTCCTCGAGCAGGACGACCTTGTCGTCGTCCTGCTCGAACCCGAAGACCGTCGCGGCCTCGCCCTGGCACATCTGGTGTGCCTGGCAGAGGTCGAGGTCGGCCACGACGCGGTAGGTGCTCACTGGTCCTCAATTCGCTCGGGCGCGGCGCTCATGCTGTTGATTCGCTCGGCCGCTTCTCGCTCATGCTGTTGATTCGCTCGGGCGCGGCGCTAATGACGGCGCCTTCCTCCGGCCGCCCGCAAGCGACTTCGTCGTTGCGTGCGGCCTCCGTCCAGGCGCCGTCGCGCCGCTTCTCGCTCATGCCCGCCGCCGGTACCTGACCTGGCAGGGGCGTTCGAGCTGGATCACCATCTTTGACGTGTCGTCCTGGTAGCTCTCGGACGGCTGGCTCAGCTCGAACTCGAACTCGCGCAGCACAACCGAGAAGATGGCTTTCAACTGCATCAGGGCGAAGGCGTTGCCCACGCAGCGGTGCCGGCCGGCGCCGAACGGGATCCAGGTCCAGCGGTTGGTCAGGTCCTCCTGGCGCGGGTCCAGGTAGCGGCCGGGATCGAAGCGGTCCGGGTCCGGGAAGTCCTGCGGGATGCGGTTCGACACCCGCGGGGTCGCGCCGATCATCGTGCCGGCCGGGAGCAGGTGTCCACCGATCTCGAAGTCCTCCTGGGCCACTCGCAGCAACAGGATCAGCGGGGGATGCAGGCGCAGGGTCTCCTTGACGGCGGCCTCCAGCCGCGGGATCGACCGCAGCGCCTGGAAGCTGACATCGGAACCGTCGGCGTAGAGGTCGTCGAGCTCGTCGGTGACGCCGGCCAGGACCTCCGGGTGGCGCAGCAACTCGATGAGCGTCCAGGCGGCCGTGCCGGAACTGGTGTGGTGGCCGGCGAACATCATCGAGATGAACATGCCGGTGATCTCGTCCGTGCTGAAGTGCAGCTTGCCGTCCTCGCCCGTGAGGGTCGCCAGGACGTCGAGGAGATCGCGTTCCTCCCGGCTGACCGGCGGCTCCTGAGCGCGGCGGTCGATGACGTCCTGGACCAGATCAACGAGGCCGAGCCGGGCGGCGTCCCGGATGCGGAACGACTCGATGTCGGCGTAGGGGTCCACGTAGGCCCAGGCATCGGTGCCGCGTTCCAGGTTGTGGTAGTGCTCAGCGAACCGGTGGTCGATCTCCTCCCGGAAGCGGGCCCCGATCAGGCAGGCGGTCGTGGTGTAGATGGTTAGCTCGGCAAAGAAGCCGAGCAGGTCGATCTCGCCCTCGTCGTCCCACTTCGCCACCATCCGGCGGATCTCCCGCTCGATCGTGGTCGCGTGGCCTTTCATGTGCTCGCCGCGGAGTGCCTGGTTCTTCAGCATTTCCCGGCGCCGCTCCGGGCTGGCGTCGAAGACGACCCCCTTGCCGAACACCGGGGTCATGAACGGGTAGGCCTCGGCCTGGTCGAGAACCTCGTCCGGGGCTCGGAAGAACGTCTCGTTGGCGTCCGCACCGCTGACCAGGACGACCTCGCGCCCGACGAGCCGGAATCGGCCGACGGCACCGCACTCGTCGCGCACCCGGTGCAGCAGCCCGATCGGATCGGTGCGCAGTTCCTGCAGGTGACCGTGCTCGTCGTCACCTCCGGAGACCTGTGGAACGTCGTCCAGCGACGGTGCCGACGTGGATGCGGGGCTCATTCGTCCTCCAGCGGAGCTTCGGGAGAGACCTCAATGAGGTTCAGGTGCACGCCACGGGGCGCGCTGACGACCGTGGTGATCGCGGTCGCGAGGGCCTCGGGCTTCAAAAAGTGCGAGTGCCGGGCGTGGCCGAACTTCACCCACTTCTCGATGGTCCTCGCTCCGGCCTCGGGGTCCCAGTCCAGGCCCATTTCGCTCCGGGTTGGCCCGGGCCGCACGATGCTCGCCCGCACGCCGGTGCCCTCAAGTTCCATCTGCAGGGCGTGCGCCAGGCCCTCCAGGCCCCACTTGCTCGCCGTGTAGGCCGCCATGAACGGCCGGGAGCGCACGGCGACGTCCGAGGAGACGAAAACGAAGTCACCGCGCCGTCGCTCCACCATGCCAGGCACGAAGGCTTGCACCAGCCGGTGGGCGCCGAGGATGTTCAGGTCGATCTCGGCCGCGAAGCGCTCGGGCTCGACCTCATAGACCGTCCCCGGGGAAACCTTGCCGACATTCGAGACGACCACCTCGACGTCGCCCAGGGCGGCGGTGACGTCCTTGGCGAAGGTCTGCACGGAGGCCGCGTTGGTGACGTCCAGGCGCGCGGCGAAGGCCTCGCCGCCCGTGGCCCGAATCTGCTCGGCGATCTCCTGGCAGCGCTCCACCCGGCGGGCCCCGAGCGCGACCGGGAAACCGGCTCGGGCCAGGGCAACGGCCGTCTCGGCGCCGATCCCGGCCGAGGCACCGGCGATCACGGCTGGGCGCCGGTCCGGCTGGAAGTACTTGCCCATCAACGAACCTCCACTGTCATCGGAACATGCTCGAAACCGCGCACGTTCGAGGAGTAGAAACGAACGCAGCGGCCGTGGTCGACCTCGACCCGGCGCACCCGCCGGATCAGCTCGGCCAGAGCTACCCGGGCCTCCAGCTTGGCCAGGCTGGAACCGAGGCAGAAGTGCCGCCCGGCACCGAAACTCATGATGCGGCCGAGCTGCTGGCGCGGGCGCTCGAGGTCATAGTTGTCAGGGTTGGGAAACACAGACTCGTCCCGGTTGGCCGCGCCGTACGAAAGCAGGAGTTTCGCGCCGGCCGGGGCCGTCACGCTGTGCAGCGTGAAGTCCTGCGTGAGGTGACGGGCGACGAGCTGGGTGGAGTTGTCGTACCGCAGGGTCTCCTCGATCCAGATCGGGATCAGGGAGACGTCAGCAAAGACCCGGTTGCTGAGGGCCGGTCGCGACGTGAGGTGGTAGACCGTGTTGCCCAGCAGTTTGGTGGTGGTCTCGTTCCCGGCCACCACCATCAGGAAGAGGAAGGCGATGATCTCCTCCTCGCTCATCCGGTCGCCTTCAACCTCCGTGCTCAGCAGGGCACTTGTCAGGTCCTCGGTGGGGTGGCGCTGCCGCAGGCGCACGAACTCGGTGTAGTACTCCAACAGCATGAGCGAGGCCTCGATCCCGGCCGGCGGCACGTCGTGCAGACCGTCCTCCCGCTGCACCAGCAGGTCGGCCAGGCGCCGCACCTCGACCCGGTCCGCCTCGGGGACGCCGATGATCTCGGAGATCACGTCCATCGGCAGCTTGCCGGCGAACTCGCTGATCCAGTCGAACTCCTGCCCGGCGCCGAACCGGGCGATCACGTCGTCGAGATAACGGTCGGTGAGAGCCTGGATGCCGGACTCCAGTTGGTTGACCTTCCTGGGTGTGAAGCCCCGAGAGACGAGGGCACGCAGCCGCTTGTGTCGAGGCGGGTCCATCGCCAGGAACGACATCACCGTGCTGGCGTGCGGACCCCAGGCAGACTTGTCCAGCGAGACGCCCATGGCGTTGCTGAAACCTTCGTCCGCGAGCAGTGCCGCTGCGATGTCCGCGTGCCGCGTGAGCATCCAGAAGTCGTGCTCGGCGTTGTGATAGAGCGGCTGCTCGGCGCGCAGGCGAGCATAGGTGGGGTAGGGGTCGTCCATCAGGGCGTGGTCCCAGGGATCGAACGAAAGCGGCGTCCCCACCGAGGTGGTCGGAGGGCTCACGAGGGCTCCTTCAGGAGCACGGCGACGGTGCCACGCAGCCGGTTTGCGTACTCCTCCGGTGTGCCCAGTCCCATGCCAACCTGCAGCAGTGCGCCGAAGAAGGCGAGGGACACCCCGTCGAGTACCCGAGGGTCGGTGTGCTCTCCGAGGGCCCGCCGTAGGTGGCCGACGAAGATGGCGCCGATGCGCTCGCGTAGCTGGGCGACGTCCGGGTCGCGGCCGAGCAGGCTGATCGTGGCCGCCGCCGCCATCTGCGGCGCCTCCCAGATCACGTGCATCAGGTAGTCCACGGTGCAGGCCAGTCGCTCCGCCGCGGGGCCTTCCGGCAGTTCGGGTCCGGGATCCGCGGCGAGCCTGCGCCAGAACAGGGTGGCGAACAGGTGATCTTTCGACGCGAGGTAGCTGTACGCCGTGGCCGCTGACATCCCGGCGCGCTGGGCCACCGAGCGGATCGACAAGGCATGCGGGCCAACCTCTTCCAGTTCTTCCTCCGCCGAGTTGAGTAAACGCTCGACCATCTCGGGGGGCCGAGTCCACAGGCTTCGACGCGCATGTATGGACACTTGACTGGACACCAGTCCAATCTAAAACTAGATCCCTGTTCTTGACAAGACGCGATTCCTCGCCAGTCCGGCTTCCCCTCCCTGACCCCGCTGGCTTATTGGCTGAGCCCAAGTCCTCGTGACCATGCACAAAGTGACACGTCCGCTGCACCCTCGACTTCGTCGCGCGTTATGACCCCCTAACGGGGTCAAACCGCGCGACCACTTCGACGCAGCACCCGAGCAACCGTGCATGATCACGGCCAAATGGAGGTCTCCTTCGCCGCAGACGGGGAATTGGCCAGCAGGGTCCTCTCTGCGGTGAAAATCCCGATCCGATGCCGTTTCACCAGGACGCTGGCGCAGGACGACGGTGCAGCGCGCGACGAGTTCGACCTGCTGGAGCCAGCGGAGACGCGCGACGTCTCGATTGAATCGAGACTCCGATTCTATTAAGCTGGTCGGGTGGACGCAGAGGGTTACGGCAAGATCTCCGAGCCGGCCCGGAGCGCGGCTCCCCCCGGCGATGCCGGGGCCGGGCGATCGCGCGGCTCCACGCGCCCGGCGTCGGTCGGTGGTGTTTCGGTCGAGGGGCTGCCGGTCTGGCAGCAGGACCGCCGGGAGCGGATCGTCCAGGCAGCCCTGACAGCCCTGCAGGAGCAGGAGTACGAGCGGATCCAGATCCGCGACGTCGCCGCCTCCGCCGGAGTCGCACTGGGAACCCTGTACCGGTATTTCTCCTCCAAGGAACATCTGTACGCGGCCGTGCTCCGGGAGTGGGCCGCCTTCGGTCGAGCCGGTTCCTCCCGCTCCGGGCAGGCTTCTGCCGAGCGGGTCCGCCGTCGCGTGCACAAGGTGATCCGGGCGCTGCAGCGTGAGCCGCAGTTCTTCAAGGCCTACGTCCTGCTCCAGACGAGCTCCGACCCGAACGCACGCGAACTGCTCACCCAGTTCGCTCAGGCCGCACAGGACTCGCTGGCCGGTGACTTCGACATGCTGTCGGCCGACGATGCGCAGGATGTCTCGGCCATGCTCTGGTCGATCATCAACTCGATGATGACGCAAACCGCGTACCAGGGCGGCGCCCCGCGCGACGTGCACCGGGTCGTCGACCGTTTCCTCGACCTTCTGGTGCCCGGGCTGGACGGTTCCGGTCCCGGCAGCCCGTCCCTCTTCACCGGCCAGACCTGACCCCCGGCTGACCCCGACCTGCGGGCCGCTCCAACGCGCCCCGGCTACCCTGAGTCGATGAACGCCACCCCGACGATCCCGGTCGAACCGGACCCAGGTAGCAGCCGGATCCGGCACGAGGAGATGGCCCGACGGCAGTCGCCGAACACCGGTGTCCTGGACCGGTTGCTCGACGCCACGGTGGAGGAACTGCGCGAGTCGGGTTTCGCCAGCCTGACCGTGCGCCTCGTTGCCCGTCGGGCCGGGGTGTCCGCGGCGACGGCCTACAACTACGTCTCCTCCAAGGAGCACCTGCTGGCGTCACTGTTCTGGCGGGAGCTCAGCGCTCTGCCTCGACCGGTCGCCGGAGACGACAGCACGGCGTCCGCCCGGGTCGGGCATCTGGTCGGCGGGATCAGTGCCCTGGTGCAGGCCGAGCCTGAACTGAGCCCTGCGTACCGGGTGGCGCTCCTGGCCGACGACCCGGACACGGCGCGGGTGCGTCACGCGATCGCCGAGCACCTCATGGGGGAGTTCATCTGGGCCCTCGGCGAGGAGCTTTCGGACGACGACCGCGAATCCGTCCAACTCGCCTTCATCGGCGGCATGACCCTGGCGGGGACCGGGCTCATCTCGCACCACGCCGTCGCGCTGCGGGTCGCCGGCCTCGTCGACCGGCTGGGGAGTACCTCAGCAGCCACCGCCGGCTGATCGGGTCAGCCGAGTCAGCCGAGGTCTGTCCATGAGCGGGAGCCGGGAGATGACCGGGTTCCGGCCGGGGAGCCGGGCGCGCTCTAACGAGTGCGGCGGCGGATCAGTACGGTCGCACCTGAGAAGGCCACCAGCGCCCCGACGACGAGGACGATCGAGGCCCGAGCGCGCAACCATGGCAAGATCACTGCGCTCTGGCGGACCTGATCCAGCCGCGTCTGCGGGAGCGAAGAGCTCTCCAGCTGGGCAGAGATAGCGGTAACCGACTTCCCGGCGAAAACGTAGCGCTGATCGAGCTTCTCCGAGACATCCAGCGTCGCACCGGAGTTGGGTTCCACGAAGTAGGTGCGGCGATCCATGTACTCGCCCTCCGCTGTGACCGACGGCGTTGGCAGGCCGAAAAGAGCGCCCGGCAGCTCCCGGGTGCCGACAGGGGACCACGATGTGCTGGCCGTGTAAAGGTTGACCTGGATGCCATCGCGCACCCCCGTGCCCGAGTACACGGCGGTCCGCTGACGCCCCAGATTGACGTCCCAGACCTGGTAGTCGGTCTTCTTCGAGTTGAAAGGGAAAGTGATCAGACCCATGTGGCGAATGGGGGTGCCGCCGGGATCGCTTTGCTCGGTCGAGAGACTGTCGCCGCAACAGTTGGACGGCTCGGCCGTGCTCTCATCAAGCGAGACGTGCTCGATCCGGGCCTGCAGGAGTTGCCCGTCGGCGGTCACCCGGGTTCCGAGTTGCCAGACGACGTTGCCGGGCTTGGCCGTCCGGCTGCGATCCCGAGTGACGTAGGTCCGGATACTCACCGGGATGTGCTTGGCGACGCGGGCACCGGCCGGCACGCTCAGATCGGGAAGCAGTGCCGTCCCGTCCTCGGTGGTCTGGATCTGCATCATGTCAGGATCGGCGGGCAGCACCACAAGGCGTGGGTAGACGACCAGCGGCAGGAGCACCGCCAGCGCGAGAAGGAAGACACCGGTGCCGATCAGAACCGCTCCGGTGACACCCGTGCCGCGAGCTTTCCCGGTGCCCGGACTGCCGGCAGCCGCGCCGTTGCGCGCACGGTCCGCCGTCTGCCCCCGGTGCTCGCCGTGGTCGAGGGCGACGTGCCGTTCCGAGGAGGATGGCATGCGAGGCCGCTCCCATTCAATCTTCGTTGATCGGTGGCGTCAGGCCCTGTGGGTGATGTGGTGACCTTTGCCATAATTCTGTAACTAGAGTCTAAGTTCGGTCAAGCAGGCACATCGCTCGGGTAAGGGATCTGTGCGTGTTCGCGTACCAGGCTACGGTCAGTCCCGGATTCGGGGCGACGGCCACGATCGACGATGCCGAGCGGGGATGATGTGTTTGTCGTTGCTCTGCAGTATGTTTGGGACAGTCTCTGAGGTTGAGACGTGCGTATCCCGATGGACAGCGGTGACTGCACGGCCGGGCTGATGTGCGAGGGCCGGTTGCCGCAGGATAGACAAGTTGGACCCAGAGGGGCGGAGCGCGGGCGGCTTCGCGCCGAGTATCAGCCTTCCTGGGCTACGGCGGCGACCGTTTCGAGGAGGGCCCTGAGTCTGGTGGTGTTGGTGGGACCCAGTCGCTCGGTGATCAGCCTTTCGACCTCCTCGACGATGACATCGGCCTGGCGGAGAACCTCACGACCGGCGTCGGTCAGGTGGAGTTCCTGGATATGACGGTGGCGGGGATGCGACCGGCGCTCCAGTTGGCCTCGGTCCTGCAGCCGGTCCGCCAATGAGGCGACGGCCTGTGGGGTGACGTTGAGGCGGCGGGCCAATTCCGCGCCACTCAAGCCGGGATTGTTGTGGACCGAGATGAGCAGGCTGTAATGCGCCACCGGTAGGCTAAGCGACCGCAGTCGCTGCTCCTTCAATGCCTGCACGGCGAGATCCGCCCGCCGCAATGCCCAGGTTGCCCGGTTCGCTGCGTCGGCGGAAACTGGCCCCTGATTAGTCTGCTCCACCCTGGAAGGGTACTGAACCGTCGACGGTATCAAACGCTTGACAGCGTGCAGGCGCTTGGTAGATTGGGAAATGCTCTCCGGAGCAGACCCACTCCGCCAAGACCGGTCCCGCGCAGATCTCGGCCTCGACCTCTCAAATAGGCGCACCGGCGCGATGGCGTACGCCCTCGCCGCCGCCCGTGACCGGATCTTGACCGATGGCACCTCGAAGACGACCTGACCGGCACGGGTTGCGCGGCGGGAGCAGACTCCGTTCCTCAACTCGGCCCCGGCAGGCGTCGATACCGCCGGAGGACAGGTTGCGCGGCAGCCGCTGCGCGGCTGGACAGGGGCTGCGTGGCTGGGACAGGGAGGGAAGACGAGTGACGGTTCCGGCGAGGTGGGCGTGAACGTGCCGCGCGGACCCGTCGAGGGTTGGCCCGCGGCGGCCGGTCCGGAGCTTCTGTACCGGAGTGTCCGGACATGCGTCTACCGCGTACCGCTGTCCGGTTCGGTGGGAATGACGGCGATCCGGAAGGAGAGGCGCGGCGTCGACGCGGCCGACCGCGTCCGGCGCGAGGTGACCGTGCTGCGGCGGTTGGTCGGCGTCCCGGGCGTCCCGGACCTTCTCGAAGTTGCCCAGGACGGCATCTCGTTGCTGCTCTCCGACAGCAGCGGCACGGTTTTGTCCGAGGCGATGGCCACCATCGGTTCCGACCCGGCCTGGGCGGTCCGGGTGGCTCGCTCGTTGGCGGATTTGGTGGGGGCGGTGCATCGCCACGGTGTGATCCACAAGGACATCAACCCGTCGAACGTATTGGTGTCTGGTGACGGGTCGGCGGCGACCCTGGTGGACTTTGACCTGGCGTCGACGTTTGCCGAGGAGCATCCGGTGTTCACCCACCACAGCGAGGTGACGGGGACGCTGCCCTACCTGGCACCGGAGCAGACCGGACGGACGGGGTGGCCGGTGGACCATCGGGCCGACCTCTATGCGCTGGGCGCGACGTTGTACGAGGTGCTCACCGGCCGTCCGCCGTTCGGCAGCGACGTGTCCGACCCGCTCCAGTTGATCCACGCACACCTGGCCCGCACCCCCGAGTCGCCCTCGGCACTGAACCCGACGGTGCCTGAGGCGCTATCGGCGATCGTGCTGCGCCTGCTGGAGAAGGAGCCGGACCAGCGGTACCAGAGCGCTGACGGCCTCGCGCACGACCTCGCGCGGCTCGCGGCGTCGGCGGAACGCGGAGGCGGCTGGCTGCCGGTCGAGGGGTTCGGATTGGGCGAGAGGGACTTTCCGCTGCGGCTGACCGCCCCCTCACTCCCGGTCGGCCGCGACGCTGAGCGGGCGGCGCTGGTCGCCGCCTACCAACGGGCCCGGACCGGCGGCGTCCACGGACTGCTGGTGAGCGGCGCTTCGGGGGTGGGCAAGAGCGCGCTACTGAACGAACTTCGGTCGCTGGTCACCGAACACGGCGGCTGGCTGGTCACCGGCAAGTTCGACAGATACCGCCAGGACGCCGACGCCGATGCCGTCCCGCAGGCCCTGACCGCCCTCGGCCGGCTGCTGCTCGCCGAGCCGGAGGAGAAGCTCGCCAGGCACCGCGAACGCCTCCTGGCCGAACTGGGTTCCAACGCGCCGGTGGTCGCGATCTGGCCCGAGTTCGCCGCCCTGCTGGGTGTCGAGCACCAACTGCCGGGGGGCGATCCGGCGGAGGTGCAGTCACGCATGCTGCGCGCGGTCGTGGACGTCCTGCGCTCGGTCGCCACCCCGCAGCGGCCGCTGGTCATGGTGCTCGACGACCTGCAGTGGGCCCCGGCGTTCCCGCTCGCGGCGATCGACGCCGTCCTCACCGACGGGGGCCTGTCCGGCGTCCTGCTCGTCGGCGCCTACCGGGATGCCGAGGTCGAGGCGACACATGGGCTGTCCGTCATGCGCGAGCGCTGGCAGCGCCTGGGCATGGCGCCGCCATTGCTGCGGCTGGAGAACCTGCCGCCGAGCGGGCTCGCCACGATGTTGGCCGAGATGCTTCGGCTGCACCAGGGAGAGGCGACCCGGCTGGCAGCGGCGATCGGTGCCCGGACGGCCGGAAACCCTTTCGACACTGTGGAGTTGGTGAACGCGCTGCGCCGCGAGGGCGCGCTGGTCCCGGACGATACCGGGTGGGGCTGGGACGCCGACACGATCCGCCGTTTCGTCGGCAGCACCGACGTGATCGACCTGCTCACCACCCGCATCGAACGCCTTCCGCCGGAGACCGGCCGGCTCCTGGAGATCATGGCCTACCTCTCCGGTGAGGTGGAGACCGGACTGCTGGCCGTGGCCGCAGAGGTCACCGAGGACGAGGTCCGCGAGCGGCTCCAGCCAGCCCTGGAGGACGGCCTGCTGGTGCCGGTCTCGACCGGCTCTGCGGTCCGATTCCGCCACGACCGCGTGCAGGAGGCCGCGCACGAACACGTCTCACACGAGGCCCGCGACGTCCTGCACCTGTCGCTGGCCCGGCGCCTCATCGCCCTGCCGGAGTGGGCGGGGCTGGCGGCCGAGCAGTACCTGCACGCCTTCGACACCGTTGAGCTGGCCGCTGACCCGGCCGAGGCTCGACGAGCGGCCGGCCTCTTCCTGGCGGCCGGTGCGCGGCTGAAGCTGATCAACGCGGCGGTCGCCGAGCGCTACCTGAGCGCGGCCCTGTCGCTGCTGGCGGCTTCCGGTGCCCCGGTCCGGGATCGGCTGGCGTGCGACGCCCGCACTGAGCTGCACGAGTCGCTTTTCATCCTGGGCCGGTTGGACGACGCCGAGCGCCTGTTCCGGGTGATCGAGGAGGCCAGCGACGGCCCGCTCGACCTGCTCGGGCCGGTCGGGCTGCACATCAGCAGCCTGATCGGCCGCGGCCGGCCCCAGGAGGGGTTGACCGTCGGCCTCCGGCTGCTGGCCGCTCTCGGCGTCCACCTGCCGCCGCCCGAGGAGATGGACGTGCAGATTGCTCGCGGCCTCGCCGACCTGCACCGCTGGGTGGAGCAGGACGGGTTCGCCGACGATCTGGCCAGGCCCGAGATCGGCGACCCGCGCTGGCGAGCGGTCGCCGAGGTCATTAGAGACGTCATGGCGGCGGCGTCCTTCTGCGACCCGACGGTGAGGACGTGGCTGGTGCTGCGGGCACGGTCGATCTGGTCCGAGCTCGGCCCGTGCGCCCACCTGGTCGGATCGCTGGCGCACGCCGCCCAGGTCACGATCGGGGTTGAGCAGGACTACCGCACGGGGTACGCGGCGGTGCGCCGGATCGTGGCGGTCAGCGCCGCTAGGGGGTGGGAGCCGGTGACGTCGCAAGCGCGGTTCCTGCTCGGCGTGAGCTGCCAGCCGTGGTTCGAGCCGCTCGAGGCCTGCGCCGCGGACGCGCAGGCCGCTAGGGAGGGCTGCCTGCGCGGCGGCGACACCTACCACGCGGCGGTCACCTCCATCGTCGAGTTGCCGCTCGCTCTCGACTTTCTACCCGAGGTGGAACGGTTCCAGGGTCTGGTCACGACCGGCGCGGCGTTCGCAGCGCGCACCGGCAGCACCTTGGTCACTGGCAACCTCACCAACCTGGGCCAATTGGCTCGGGCGCTGAAGGGGGAGACATCGGCGCCGGGCAGCTTCAACGACGCCGGGTTCGACGAGGAGGTGTTCCTGCTCCGGCTGTCCCAGGTTCCGGTCGCCCGCGCGCACTTCCACGCCCGTCGGGCGTTGACGGCGCTGCTTTTCCGCGACAGCGCGGCGTTGGACCGCCACGCGAGGGCAGCCTTCGACCTGGTCGACCGAGTTGCGGGCGCTTACCCGATCATGCTCGCGCACCTCACCCACGGCATGGCCGTCGCCATGCGCCTGCAAGCGGAGTCGGCGGAGTCGGCGGAGACCGGCGGACACGAGGCGGGGGACCGGGAGCGGCTGCTCGCCGAGTTGGACGCCTGCCGGGCCTGGATGACAGCACGCGGGGCCACCGTCCCGGTGAACTTCGGCCACCTAGCGATCCTGCTGGACGCCGAGCGGGCATGGGCGACGGGGGATTTGTGGACAGCAGCTGCCGCATTCGACTCCGCGATGACCGACGTCCAGCAGCGGCCGCGGGCCTGGCAGCGAGCGCTGATCAGCGAGCGCGCGGCGCTGTTCCACCTCGAGCGTGGCCTGCACCTGACCGGCAGCCGGTTGCTGACCGACGCCTATCGCCAGTACGCCGCCTGGGGGGCGACGGGGAAGGTCCGGCAGCTCGACCAGGAGTATCCGTTCCTGCGCGGGGCAGTTCACCAGCAGCCTGGTGACGGGCGTGAGGTCGCCGCCGCGGCTGCGCGACCCGCCGGGTCAGCAGGTTCCCCGACCGTCGCGGGGAGCGAGTCCGGGCCCACCGCGCGGACGTCGGTGGAGTCGTTCGACCTGGTAGGCGTCCTGCGAGCGGCGCAGGCGCTGTCTACCGAGACGAACCTCGACCGGCTGCGCGGCCGCGTGGTCGAGGTGCTGACACTCATGACCGGCGCGACGTCGGTCCAGCTCGCGCAGTGGAAGGACGACGCGGCCGACTGGTTCCTGCCGGAGCCGCGAGCCGACCTGTCGCATTCCGGGCACGACCTGGCGTTGATTTCGGTGGAGGAGGCGGCGCGGCGCGGGTTGGTGCCGCTGTCGGTGTTCCGGTACGCGGAGCGGACGCGTGAGTCACTACGGGTGGACGACGCGACGCGGGACGACCGCTTCGCGCGTGACCCGTACCTGGTCGGGCTGGAGCGCTGCTCGCTGCTGCTGGTGCCGATCCAGAGCCACGGTCGGACGCGGGCGATGCTGGTGCTGGAGAACAGGTTGAGCCGGGGCGCGTTCTCCGCCGAGCGACTTGACGCCGTGATGCTGATCGCGGGTCAACTGGCGGTCTGTTTGGACAACGTGCTGGCGGAGCGATTCCGGTCGCTGGTGCAGCGCTCGTCGGAGCTGACCCTGGTGTGCGACCGCACCGGCGTCGTCTCCTACGCCAGTGCCGCCGCCACGGACCTGCTCGGCCTCGAACCCGCCACCCTCGTCGGCTGCCCGGTCACCGGCGTCGTCGCCGCGGAGGACCGCCAGGGCCTGCTGGACTGGATCACCGGGGCCGGGCGCGCACCCGACGGGCCGCACGCTCCGATCGTCTGCCGGCTCGAGTCCGGTGACCAGGAGCGGTGGGCCGAGGTGACGATCACCGACCTCAGCGCCGATCCGGCCGTGGGCGGGCTGATGCTGCGGTTGCGCGACGTCACCGAGCGGCGCCGGCTGGAGCGCGCACTGGAGGAACTCGCAACCACTGACGCGCTGACCGGGATAGCAAACCGTCGGCGGTTCGATGAGGTGCTGCGCGTGGAGGTGGAGCGGTCGCTGCGGACGGGGAACCCGCTCACCCTGGTGCTGCTGGACATTGACCACTTCAAGGCCGTCAACGACACCTACGGCCACCCGGTCGGCGACTTGGTACTCAAGGCCGTTGCTGGCCAATGCCGTTCTACCGCAAGGGATATTGACATTGTGGCGCGGATTGGTGGCGAGGAGTTCGCCGTCCTGCTGGTCAGCGTCGGGTGCCACGAGGGCGAGCAGATTGCCGACCGGATGCGAAAGGTCATCGAGGCCACCCGAGTTGAGCTGCCCGGTCAGTCACCACTGGGCTGCACCGTGAGCCTCGGCGTCGCCGAGTTCGCCGGCGACGCCACCGAACTCATGGCTCGCGCCGACGTCGCCCTCTATCGGGCGAAGGCGGAGGGCCGCAACCGGGTTTGCGCAAGCGGCTGACCGGCGTCGTCTGCGACCTTCCTGCGCTTACGAGACGGCGTACCGGTTCGCGAGGGTGGGTCGGCTTCCGCCGCTGAGGAATGCGGTCTCGGCGGTGAGTAAATCGTCCAGGATTGCGGCTTGGTCTTGAAGGCCGGGGACGCAGACGCGCTCGCCGAGACGGAGCCCGGCCAGGCTGGCTGAGGCCACGTCGTCCGGCGACATCGCCCAGGGGATGGTGCGGCCGGTGCCGTCGTTCCATTCCGTAGCCACGACACCGGGGCAGACGACCTGGACGCGAATTGGGCCGTCGGCGAGTTCGTTGGCGAGGGTTCGGGTGAAAGCCAGGGTGGCGGCCTTCGCGGCGACGTAGAGGGTCCGGCGGGGCGGTCGTGGCTCCGGGGTGCCGGCGCTGAAAGCCAGGAGTGAGGCGACGGTGACAATGGTGCCTTCGCCCGCCGCGAGCATTCCGGGGAGTGCGGCGCGGACCAGCTGGATGGGGGCGACAGCGTTGAGCGTGAGCAGGCTGTCGATCTCCGTGGGCTCGACGTCCTGCAGGCGGGCGTAGCCGCTGGCGCCGGCGTTGCTGATCAGCATGCGCACGTCCCCGGCGGTGAGGCGGTCGGTGACGGTGGTGATGCCGGCATGGGCGGCCAGATCGGCGGACAGTACCTCGACGGCTGCCCCGCGCAGGCGGAGTTCCTCGGCCAGTTCGTCGAGTCGGTCGGCGCGGCGAGCGACCAGGATGAGGTCGCATTGGTCCGCCAGGAGGCGAGCATAGGCGGCGCCGATGCCCGAGGAGGCGCCAGTGATCAGGGCGAGTGTGCGGGTCATGGAATTACTTTCCTCAACCAGTGTCGTTGTGTCAAATGCTTGATAGATGTTAGGTGCCTTATGCTGTGCGGATCGGGCGCGCAGCGCTAGGTCTGTGAGTCCCGGGCCGGCCGCCGAGAACAAGATGGCTGTGCATCTGATGGTCTCGGCGGCAGCCGTCGGAGCAAGTACTGACCAGCATCGTGCTGAAACCGCTAGTAAATAAACCTCATTCGCCTTCGCAGATACCCTCGACGGCGACCTTCTGGTACAGGTGCGGGTAGGCAAGGGTGCCAGTCGGGTACTGCTGCGCGTGCTTGGCGAACTCCGGCGTGTTGAACGCGGACTGCAGGGCGGCAGTGGATGCCCAGACCGCGACGTTGGTGAAGAGTCGGCTGCCGCCAATGCCGCGATATAGCTGCACCGCCAGGAGGTTTCCGGTGTCCTTCATGTACTGCGCGTCGGCCACCCAGGCGGCCAGGACCTCGTCTTCCTTGCCTTCGGGCGCGACGAACGTGTTGACGATGGTGACGGGTCCGGCCGGCACGTCGTGCTGGCTGAGGAAGGGCGTGGAGTCGTCGAGGTTCTTGAGGGTGAGCATGATTCCTCTATTGGGTCAGCCCTGTTGAATACAGGGACGTCGTAGTGCCGCGGATAATGGCGCGGTCGATGGCGCTGAACAGCGCGAGACGCTGATGGCGGGGACTCGCCCTACGGCGCTACGGAAACAGGACCAACTTCCCGTCAGCGTGGCCGGTCTCGCTCAGCTCGTGCGCCCGGGCGGCGTCGGCCAGCGAGAAGCTCGCAGCGAGGCGCACGCCGAGCGCGTCGTCAGCGACGAGCTGGGCGTAATCGGCGAGCTGCGCCCCGAACCGCCGGCTGGTGCCGGAGAACACGATGCCCAAGTCGAAAGCCCGCACGTCGGCGATAGTTACCACCCGCTCGATGCCGCCGCGCAGCTCGATCGACACATCCAGGGCGTCCTGCCCGGCGGCGTCGAATACCGCGTCGATGCCCTGCGGCGCGAGGGCCCGGACCCGGTCGGCGAGCCCGTCGCCGTAGGTGACCGGGATCGCGCCGAGCGAACGCAGGTAGTCGTGGTTGCGCGGCGACGCGGTGCCGACGACCGTGACGCCGCGGGCCACCGCGAGTTGGACGCCGAACGCGCCCACCGCTCCCGCTGCGCCGTGCACCAGCAGTGTCTCCCCGGCCCTCACCCCGAGGGCGTCGAGCACGCGGTCCGCGGTCTCCAAGGCCACCGGTAGCGCGGCGGCGGTCTCCCAGCTGAGGCCGGCCGGCTTGAGGGCGAAATCGTCGGCCAGGGCGTACTCGGCGTAGGAGCCAGTGACAGTCGGGGCGATTACCTCGTCGCCCACCGCGACACCGGTGACTCCCGGCCCGACCTCATCGACCACGCCGGCCGCTTCCAGGCCGGGGATCGCCGGCCAGGACGCAGGCCCCATGTCCGGCATCCAGCCATTGCGGATCTTGTAGTCCACCGGGTTGACGCCGGCGGCCATGACCTTGAGCCGCACCTGTCCGGGCCCGGCATGCGGCTCCTCGACGTCCTCCAGTCGCAGGACCTCCGGGCCGCCGTACTGTGCGTAGGCGATTGCCTTCATTTCTTACTCCTTGATTCATTGAGATTCGGTGACGGCTCCATCCTGGGGAAGATCCGGCTCCACCTTGCTGTCCGTTCGGCTAGTTCGACCTGGCCGAACGGACAGCCGGAACGCGCGCCGTGCCGCCTATGCTCGAAGCCATGGACCTGATGTCAGCTGTCGAGGTGATCCGGGCACCGCTGTCCGAAACGCAGGTGCGGCTTTCCGCGGCCTTCGCCGAGGCAATCCCTCACCGGACGCTCTCCCAGCTGGCGGCCAACTGCCCGTTCGCGCCGTTCAAGACCCTTGGCGAGTCGCCAGGCGCACCGGGGTCGTCCGTCACGCTCGCCGACCTCGCGGCGATCCGGCCGTTGATGCCCGCCCGGGGCACCTGGCAGGGACGGGCCACGATGGCGGGCGTCGAGGTACCCGTGCTGGCCCTGGCCAGCGATGCCACCGAGCAGGGCGCGCTGCTGGTCCTCGTGCGGACCGAGGACACCCCGGTGCCGGAGGAGGACCTGGTGTCCGCCCTGGCGATGTGGGACATGGTGACCGCTCACCGGGAGGGCATCCTGAACGAGGCCGCGTCCGAATGGCTGGCTGTGTCCCGGGCGGCGTCGGCGGCACGAGCCGTTGCCATCGCCGACCTCGGTGACGCGCACGGGGCTGCGCTGACAGGCCTGCTCGGCGTGCTGCGCGACCGTTCCCTCGGTGATGGTGATGCCCGGACCCGCGCCATCGACCTCGCCGTCACCGCGCTGCTCGTGCTGCGTTCACGGGCCGAACTGGACCACGCAATGGCCGAAGAGCGGGTCGGCGACGCGTTCGACCGGCTTGCCGAGTCCCTGAGCCGCCTTCTGCGCCCCCGCGGTGTGCTGCTGGAACTGGGCACGCCCGGCGCGGAGGAAGGCGCGGACCGGGTGCTGGCCGCCGATGTCGCCGCCACAGCCCGCGCGGTGGTCCGGTCCGTCGTGCACGCGATGCTGGACGACAAGCGCCAGGTGCGGCGGATCCACGTCGGCTGGAAGATCGGCGCCGCCGAACTGCGCGCCACCGTGCGGGACGACGGCCCCGGAACGCTGTCCCGCAGCGACCTCGACGCGCGTCGGATCGAGGAGCGGCTGGGCTCGCTGGGCGGACAGCTGGAGGTGGACGCGGTGCCGGGCTGGGGCACGACGGTGACCATCAAGGTCCCACTCGCACCGCCGGAAACCCCACGCGAGGACCCGCTGACCGTGCTGGGCGCGCGGGAGCTGGAGGTGCTTGGTCAGCTGGCCCGTGGTCGGCGTAACCGGGACATCGCTCACGAACTACACATCAGTGAGTCCACGGTGAAATTCCACGTGGCGAAGATCCTGGAAAAGCTGGGCGTCGGCTCACGCGGTGAGGCGGCCGCACTGGCCCACGAGTGGGGTGCGACCACCTCGCGCGCCTAGACCCGCCTGGCGACGAGCCTGATCTACAACGGTGTCCTGCGGGACTACCCGAACATCCGCTGGCACTTCACCCACTGCGGTGGGGCGCTGCCCTTCCTTTCCTACCGGCTCGCGACCCGGCACTCGGCCTCCCCGCCGTTCAATAAGGTGCTGCCGGAAGGCCCGCTGAAGTACATCTCGCAGATGTACTTCGACGACGCCCAGGCGTTCACCGCCGCGCAGCTGGAGCCGCTGCAGTCGCTCGTGCCCGCCGACCACATCATGTTCGGCAGCGACTGGCCGGCGACCCGCCACCTCTACGCGGCTGACAACGTCGAGACGATGCCCTTCCTCAAGGGTCAACTGCCGCTTCTCAAGGCAGGCGACCCCGAACCGCCCGTCGATAAGGTCTACAACCGGCGCCAGCGGATCGATCTCGAGCGGGACAACGCCCTCGCCCAGTTCCCGAAGCTGAAGGCGCGGATCCGCGCCTTCAGTTGAGCCGCGACCGCACCCTGCCAGCGCCCCAGGCCGGACTGGGTGACTTCCGTGCGGCCAGGGCGCACGAAAGCCACCCAGTAGCGCCCTTGGCCACCGCATACTCCGTACGCTGGCCGCAGTCGAGGCCAGCAACCTCCATTCGGCCGGTCAACCCGCGGAGATGAGAGCCTTCCCCCGTCTGGCGATGGAAGCGAGCACGATGGGTACGCAGCGCGTTCTGGTTGTCGATGACGAACCCAAGATCCGCATGACCGTGCGCGGGTACCTGGAAGCGGATGGATTCCACGTCGTCGAAGCCGCAGACGGACCGTCCGCCCTGCAGGCGGTCGCTCGTGATCGGCCGGACCTTGTGGTGCTCGATGTAATGCTCCCCCGGGCTGGACGGCTTCCAGGTCCTGCGCCGGATCCGGGAGGCGAGCCAGATCCCGGTGATCCTGCTCACCGCCCGGGACGAGGAGGTCGACCGGCTGATCGGCTTCACCAATGGCAGCGACGACTACGTCACCAAGCCGTTCAGCCCGCGCGAACTGGCACTACGGGTTCGCGCCATCCTGCGGCGTATCGACAGCTACCGCTGTCCGTGTACGCCGAACCGTCTCCGGTGCACCACCTGATTGTCCGCGTCATGGACGACGGCATCGGCATCGCCGAACACGACCTCGAGCGCATCTTCCATCGCTTCGAACGCCTTGCGCAACCTGGTCGACCCGCTGCCGCCGGCGGCAGCGGCATCGGCCTGGCCATCGCCCGAGCCCATGGCGGAGACATCACCGCGGAGTCCGCTGGGCTGGGCCTGGGAGCAACCTTCACCTTGCGCCTACCCGCAGGAACATCCGCACGGTCCGCAAGGGATCGTTAGCCGGGCGTCACGTTGGCGCCTGGGTGGTAAGCCACGCTGCTGCCCGGCGCGCGGAAGTCTGGGCCAGCCAGGCCTCCTGAACCAGCTCGGCCAACTCCTGTTGGGTCAGCTCGCCGATTCGGGTGGCTCGCAGCAGGACCGAGGGGTGGCCGTCAAAATGCGGGGTGGTGAAGAACGGTGATCCGGGGTCCTGGACCAGTGCTTGCTTGTCGGCTTCGGAGGATACCCAGAACACGATGATGTCGCGGTAGCGCTCGCCGGTGTCCGGATCGATCGCGTCGGGTCGGGGATTGCGGAAGAAGACGAAGGACTTGCTGCCCACCTGGTAGACCGGATTGCCGGCGGTTCCCTCGGCGACGGTGACGTGGGGCATCGCCAGAGCGAGTTCGTGCACGTCCTCGACTCTGGCTTTCCGCCTGCTGCCGGCTGACACCCGACCAGGTTACCCACGTCGCACTTGTGCGGAACCTGGTTGGCGCGGTGACCTTCGGCCTGATTTCGGGATTGGCAAAGTGATTCTCCTGCCATGACCCCAGGGTCGATTGCTGACGCCCGCTGACGCCGTAGAAGCCGCCCGGATGGGGGCGGCGGCTACGGCGCTGGTATGTCGGGGCGGGCGGTGATGACTTCGCTGATCTCTGCAAGGCACCGCTGTTGCTCGCTGGTGAGCGCGTCGATCACCAGGTGTCGTGCCGCGGCCACGTGGCCGGGCGCGGCTTCCGCGAGCTTCTGCCGCCCCTTCTCGGTGATCTGGGCAAGATTGCTGCGCTTGTCGGTAGGGGAGGGGATGCGCTGTACCCAGCCGGACTTCTCCAGCCACGCCATGGCATGGGACAGGCGGCTTTGAGACCAGCCCAGCTTCTGGGCAAGCTCGCTCATGCCTGGCGCGTCCTTGCGTAGTGTCAGGACCACGAGGACTTGGTAGCTGGCGTGCGTCATCTTCGAGTCGCGCTGGAGCTGGCGCTCCAGCTGTTCGTGCACCCTCTGGATCATCACCATGAGTGCGCGCCAGGTGGCCAGTTCCTCCGCGGTGAGCCACTTCGGTTCGGGCATGCGTCACATCCTACCTCCGAGCTTGACTCCTCAAGTAATCGGATCTAGAGTTTATATGAGGCCTCAAGCAGGGTGCTTTTCAGGCACCTCCCTACCGTAGACGTGCGCCGTAGCCCGGTCGCGCGTCCGGCGGATTCAGTCAACCTAGGAGTTCAGACATGAACCGCAAGTACGTCATCGCCATCGCTGCTGTCGCCACCGCCGGCTCCGCGATTGCCTTCGGACCCTCGCTGGCCAGCGCCGCACCGTCGAACGCGGCTCCTGCGGCGGCTTCCGGCACCGCGTCCAAGTCCAAGTCACTGGGGACCACGCAGTTCCTCACTCTCGCCGCGGCGAACAAGGCGTCCGACGCCGCGATCAGCTCCTGCAAGGCGAAGGGCCACCCGGTCTCGGTCACCGTCGTCGGCCGTGACGGCGTCGTCATCACCCAGCAGCGCGCCGACGGCACCACGGGCGCCACCGTACAGGTGAGCTCCGGTAAGGCCTACGCCTCGGCCGGCTTCCAGAGCCCCACCTCCGGGCTCCAGGACGCCGCGAAGACCAACCCCGGCATGATCAACATCGAGGGCTTCAACATCCTCCCCGGCGGACTGCCGGTAGCCCTCGGCGGCAGCGTCGTCGCCGGCATCGGTGTTTCCGGAGCACCCTCCGGCGACATCGACGCCGCCTGCGCCGCAGCCGGTATCAAAGCCATCTCCTGACACCAGCAAGCCTGAAGGCCGCCCGGTTTGAAACAGCCGGGCGGCCGACCGGCCACACCAGGGCGACAGCGATGGGGAGTGCGGCATGAAATGGGACGAACGCAGCATTCCGGATCAGACAGGCCAGGTGGCTGTCGTGACCGGCGCCAACACGGGCCTGGGCTTCGAAACCGCCCGCGCGCTGGCGGAGCACGGGGCGACGGTGGTGCTGGCGGTCCGGGATGTCGAGAAGGGCAAGCAGGCTGCCGCCCGGATGACCGGCAACGTCACCGTGCAGGAGCTGGACCTGACGTCGCTGGAGTCGATCCGCGCCGCCGCGGCAGACCTGCACGCCATGCACGTGGGGATCGACCTACTGATCAACAACGCCGGCGTGATGTGCACGCCGAAACAGACCACCCAAGACGGGTTCGAACTGCAGTTCGGCACCAACCATCTCGGGCACTTCGCGTTCACCGGGCTGGTCCTGGACCTGCTGCTCCCCGCGCCCGACTCCCGGGTGGTGACCGTCAGCAGCCTCGCCCACAAGATCCGCGCCGGTATCCACTTTGACGACCTGCAGTGGGAGCGGTCCTACGGCCGGGTCGCGGCCTACCGGCAGGCCAAGCTCGCGAACCTGATGTTCACCTATGAACTGCAGCGTCGGCTCAGCTGGCACGGCACCACGATCGCTGTGGCAGCCCATCCAGGTCTGGCCAACACCGACCTGATGCGCAGTTCTCCTTCCGCGATGCGTCTGATCAGCCCGCTGATTGCGCTGCTGATGAGCCAGTCGGCGGACAGGGGCGCACTACCGACTCTGCGCGCGGCCACCGACCCTGCCGTCCTCGGCGGCCAGTACTACGGCCCCGACAGGAGGGGCGGGTACCGAGGGCATCCACAAGTCACCACCTCGAGCCCGGAGTCCTACGACGTGACCATCCAGCAGCGGCTGTGGGAGGTCTCGGAACGCCTGACCGACGTGAAGTTCCCTGTTTAGGCGAAATTTTCTGGTGACGAGCCGGACGGTCGGTGGCCTCTATGGCCGCGTGTCGCGGGCCACGTCGATCACCTCGCCGAGCATGGCTGTGAACTGTGCGATGTTGACGGGTCCCAGACGGGTGGTGATCTGGTGCTCGATGGCGGCGATCACCGCGTCCGAGGCGTTGAGTGCTTGGCGGCCGGCCTCGGTGAGGTGCAGTTCCTGGACATGCCGGTGAAGGGGATGCTGGCGCCGTTCCAGCTGACCCTTGTCGCCCAGTCTCGCGACCAATGACGCTACGGACTGTGGGGTGACGTTGAGCCGGCGTGCCAGCTCCGCGCCGGTGATACCGGGTTGGTCGTGGATGGAGATGAGCAAGGAGTAGTGAGCCGGTGCCATGCCGAGTGGCCTCAGCCGTTGCTCTTTGAGGGATTGCAGCGCCTGCTCGGCTTGGCGTAGCGCCCAGATCACCCGATTCAGGGCATCGATACTGACTAACTGGGTGTCGGGCTGTGTCATGCACCTATTCTACAACTGGTTGATTAACATCAATTGTTTGATGCTTGCCAAGTGCATGTTGAACGGGCTCCGACGTCAGAACCTCCGGGCAACTGGCGGTTTTGGCGTCAGTCGGGGAGTTTTGCTGGCTGGGTGAGGCGCGGGAACAGGCGTTGAGCGTTGACTGTGGTCAGGGACCGCCAGCTGCTGCCGACCGGTGGCTCGGCGGCGTCGATGGCGGCGATGTGCGCGTCGGTGACCAGCGGCGGGGTCCAGCAGTAGTCGCTGCCGAACAGCAGGCGGTCCGGGTCGGCGAGTCCGAGCAGGGCGGGGACCTGTCGGGGGAAGGCGGTACCGGCCAGGTCGTAATAGCACCGGCTCAACTGCTCCACCGTGTCTGCCGCGGCGGAGGGGTGCGTCGGCAGGAAGAGCTTCCTGAACTCGTCGATACGGTCGGCCAGTACGGGCAGTGCACCACCGCCGTGCGGGACTATCACCTGTATGCCGGGGTGGCGGGCCAGGACGCCTGCCATCAGCAAATCGGCCACGGTGCGGGTGGTGTCAAAGATGTACTCCAGCATGGCTCGCGGTCGGCCGAGCGCTGTCTGCTCCCATCCCGGCGGCGAGGTCGGGTGCAGGAAGACGACGGCCTGTCGGCGGCTGAGCTCGGCGAAGACGGGTTCGAGGCGCTGGTCGCCCAGGTACATGCCGTCGGCGTTGGTCATCAGAGTCACGCCGTCCGCGCCCAGATGATCGAAGGCATAAGCGATCTCGTCGAGCGTGCCGCCGACATCCGGAAGGGGGAGTGCCGCGAAGGAGCCGAAACGGCCCGGATGGTCTTGGGTCAGCCCGGCGGCGTACTCGTTGACGTCGCGGGCGAGGCGGCGAGCGGCAGCGGCATCACCGAAGTACACCCCCGGCGAGGACAGGGACAGCAGCGATGTCGCGATGCTGTGGCGGTCCATCAGCGCGAGGTGTGCCTGCGGCGACCAGGCCGGCCAGCTGGCCATGCCGTCGGGCTGGTCGTGCCCGGCGGCGCTCGCCTGCTGCACGTAGGAATCAGTAACGAAGTGTGCGTGGACGTCAATCAGACCTGTTGTCACGCCCATCCTTCCGGGGATATGTGTATCCAAGCTTCGGAGTGCATTGTGTTGGCGCGCCAAATGTGCTTCTTTTGCTCAGTATTTCCGCGTGTCCCAGGCGTTCGGTAATGGGAGAGTTCCATTCGGCGAGCGCTCTATCCAGGGAGAGAACTGTCCTCCTCACAACGCAGGCATCCGATGCCAGGCTGCGCGGACAGGATCCGCCACCCGTCGAGGAGCATGAAATGTCCGACTCTGCGAACATCGCCGCCAACCGTGCCGTGAAGGCCTGACTCGAGTGGCCGACCAGGAGAAGCGCGTCACCTGGGTCGAGCTGTTCTTCGATCTGGTGTTCGTCGTCGCGATCACGCAGGTGTCCAGGCTGCTGCATGCCGACCATTCCTGGTCGGGGGTGTCGCGGGCGGTGGTGGTGTTCATCCCGATCTACTGGGCGTGGGTGGGCACGACCATGCACGCCAACCTGCACGACGTCGATCGGACCCGCGCCCGGCTTGGGGTGTTCGCCATCGGGTTGTGCGGTCTGTTCATGGCCGTGGCCTTGCCGGCGGCGTACGAGTCACGCGGATTGTTGTTCGGGGTCAGCTACTGGGCCGCACGCCTGCTGCTGTACGCGCTGATGCGGCGCAGCTACCGGGGCGTCGGGTTCAACCCGTTCACGGCGGGGGCGTTCGTCAGCGGCCCACTGCTCGCGCTCGGTGGCCTGGCCGACGGCCAGATGCGAGTGGCGGTGTGGGCCCTCGCGGCCGGGGTGGACCTGTTCGTCCCGTACCTGGCCCGGCGGCGGATGAGCGGGATCGCGTACGAGCCGTCGCACCTGCCCGAACGGTTCGGATTGTTCCTGATCATCGCGCTTGGTGAGTCGCTCGCCGAGACCGGAATCGTGGCCGGAGAAGAGCCGGCGACCGTGTCTCGGCTCGCCGCTGTCGCGGTGGCTTTCGCGCTGACCTGCGCGTTGTGGTGGGTGTACTTCGTGTTCGCGGCCGACGCCATCCGGTACGCGCTGCGCACCGCCGAGGTCGCGATGGAGGTGATCCGGCCGGTCCTGCCCTATGGGCACCTCGGGTTCATCGGCGGCATCATCGCGATCGCGGCCGCCACCGGCGAAGTGATCATGCATCCGCTCGAGCACCTCCATACCGACGTCGCAGCGCTGCTGTTCGGTGGAACCGCGCTCTACCTAGCCACGTTCGGCTACACCCGGTGGCGGATGTTCCACACAGTCTCGACCGCAAGGCTCAGTGCCGCCGCTGCGTGCCTGGCGCTCTTACCGCTGGCTGGGCAGGTACCCGCGCTCGCTGCCATGGCGGCGCTCACCGCACTGCTGGTCGCCCTCAACGCCTGGGAGGCCCGGACCGTTCCACCGCCTGAGCTGCTCAGTGGCACCTCCGAAACCCCCAGTGTGGAAAGGCATATCGCATGAGCGCGAAGATCGTCCAGACCAGGTTCGGTGGACCCGAGGTCCTCGAACTCCTCGACCAGGAACCACCGAAGCCGGACGCGCTGGCCGCCGATGAGGTCCTCGTCCGGGTCGCGTTCGCGGGGGTCAACCCGATCGACGTGATGACCCGCACTGGTGGCGCCATGGCCGCGGCCGGCCTCATTACCCTGCCGTTCACTCCGGGTTGGGACCTCGCCGGCACGGTGGAAGCGGTTGGCAGCCAGGTGAACACGCTGCGCTCCGGCGACCGGGTGTTCGGCATGGCCCGATTCCCTCACGAGGGTGGCGCGTACGCCCAGCACACCATCGTCCCGGCTGCCGACCTCGCGCGTACCCCGGACACGCTCACCGACGCCGCCGCGGCGGCGCTGCCCTTGGCGGCAATGACCGCATGGCAGGCGTTCGGCGACACCACTCACGTGACGAAAGGCCAGCGGGTCCTCATCATTGGTGCCGGGGGAGGGGTTGGGCACTTCGCCGTGCAGATCGCCCACCACCTGGGGGCCAACGTGACAGTCGTTGCGGGTGCGGCCAAGCACGACTGGCTGCGCGGCCTCGGTGCCGACCGGATGCTCGACTACACCGACCCGGAAGCTCTCGCCGCCCTCACCGCCGAGCCGGTCGATGTCGCCCTGAACCTGATCGGAGGCGAGACCGGCCGCGCCCTGGCCGCAGTCCGGCCGGGCGGCGTCCTGATCTCCCTCGTCGGAGCAGCCGACGATCTACGAGCGGACGCCGACGCCGCCGGTGTCCGCGTCGCCACCACCTCCGTGCGTACCGAGCGAGCCTGGCTCGACCAGATCACCCACCTCGCCGCGGCGAAAGCCCTCGTTCCGGAGGTGACCCAGGTCTTCGATCTCGCCGACGCCGCTGCGGCCCACCGCCTCATCGAAACCGGACATGTGCAAGGCAAGCTGGTTCTCCGGGCCTGACTCGTCGTGCCTCGTTGACGGCCTTGGGATTGAATAGTCCTCTACAGAAAGGATAGTGAGGTGGAGCACACGCGGTTGGGTGGTACCGGCCTGAAGGTGAGTCGGATCGGGCTGGGTTGCATGAGCTACGGCAACGCTGCTTCCGGCATGCACCAGTGGACGCTGGATGAGGACGCTGCGGCGCCGTTCTTCCGGCAAGCCGCCGAATTGGGCATCACCGTGTGGGACACCGCGAACGTCTATCAGGGCGGCAGTTCGGAGGAGTTCGTCGGCCGGGCGATCACCCGGTTCTCCCGCCGCGAGGACATCGTGCTCGCCACCAAGGTGAGCGGGAAGATGCACGAGGGCCCGGGCGGCAGCGGCCTGTCCCGCAAGGCCATCCTCGAACAGGTGGACGCCTCGCTGCGGCGGCTGGGTACCGACTACATCGACGTCTACTACATTCACCGCTTCGACCCCGAGACGCCGGCCGAGGAGACCATGGCCACCCTCGACGGTCTGATCACGGCGGGCAAGGTGCGCTATCTCGGCGCATCGTCGATGTGGGCCTGGCATTTCGCCAAGCTGCAGCACGTTGCGGTACTCAACGGGTGGACCCCGTTCTCGGCGATGCAGGATCAGTACAACGTGCTCAAGCGGGAAGAGGAACGGGACATGATCCCGATGTGCCTCGACCAGGGTGTCGGGCTGGCTCCGTACTCCCCGCTGGCCAAGGGACGCGCGACTCGCCCTTGGGGCGAGCAAACCGCCCGCTCGTCCTCCGACACCGTCGCCAAGGCCTTCGACCGTGACGCAGACAAGCCGGTGGTGGACTCCATCGCGAAAGTCGCCCAGATCCGCGGTGTCCCGATGGCTCAGGTGGCACTGGCCTGGGTGCTGTCCAAGCCGGTCGTGTCCTGCCCCATCGTGGGTGCCACCAAGCCCAAGCACCTGACGGACGCCGTCGCGGCCTTGGATCTCTGTCTCACCGATGCTGAGATCGTCGAACTGGAAAGGCATTACACGCCCCAGGACAACTACTGGTGGTAAGGGCGACCGCCGCGTCTCTCGTGATCATGCACGAACTGACGCGCCCGCCACGGGTGTCACTTTGTGCATGATCACGGGAGATGTAGGGGTGAATGCTCAGCGTTTTCACAGCATCAAGCGTCTTTACTGCATCAAGTGCTTGATAGTACTGTTTGGGGATGGACCTCGATAGCGGGACGCCGGGAGACCCGGCACGCGAAGAGACGACACGAATCGAGCCGCACGGGACGGTGTCTCGGCGGAGATTCCTCGGCCGCGCCGCGGTTGCTTCGGCCGGCATCGCGGTCGCCTCGGCCGGCGTCGCGGTCGTCGGCCAGTCCGAGACGAGGCCGACCGCCGCGCCGCGGGCCGATCACGTCGGCGAGAACCTGGTCGACGTGGTTGTGGTGGTCAATGAAAGGACCGAACGGCTGCGGATAGATCCGCGGGTCAGCCTGCTCGACGCGCTGCGCGAGCGCCTGGAGCTCACCGGCACCAAGAAGGGCTGTGATCATGGTCAGTGTGGCGCCTGTACGGTGCACGTGGACGGAAGGCCGGTACTGGCCTGCCTCACGTTGGTCGCCACCGCCAGCGGCCGCCGGGTGACCACGGTAGAAGGGCTCGCCCGCGGCGAGCAGCTACACCCCGTGCAGCAGGCGTTCATCGACTGCGACGCGTTCCAGTGCGGGTTCTGCACGCCCGGTCAGATCATGTCTGTCGTTGCGCTCGTGGCGGACGGTGGGGCCACCTCGGACGAGGCGATCCGGGAGCGCATGTCCGGCAATATCTGCCGATGCGGGGCGTACCCGAACATCGTCGACGCGGTGAAGACCGCCAACGGTCGGCGGGCCAGCTGATGCGCGCGTTCACTTTCGCCCAGGCAACCACAGTCAACGAGGCAGTCGCCGGCGGTGGCTCCGGTTCGGCATATCTGGCCGGCGGCACCACGCTGGTCGACCTCATAAAGCTCGAGGTACTCGCCCCGGGCCGGGTCGTGGACATCAACCGGCTCCCCCTGCGCGGCGTCCAGTTGGACCGGAGCGGCCTGCGCATCGGCGCGCTGGAGCGGATGGCCACGGTCGCCACCGATCGCCGGGTCGTCAGCGACTATCCAGCTGTTGCCCAGGCGCTGTTGGCCAGCGCGTCGCCGCAGATTCGCAACATGGCAAGCATTGGTGGCAATCCTCTGCAGCGCACCCGCTGCGGCTACTTCCGCGACACTGCGACACCCTGCAACCGGCGCGAGCCAGGTAGGGGTTGCCCGGCGATCGAAGGCGAGAACCGAACTCACGCCGTGCTCGGCACCTCCGACCACTGCGTCGCGACCCACCCCAGTGATCTCGCGGTGGCTCTCGTGGCGTTCGACGCGCTGGTCGAATTGACTGGCCGTGACGGGTCGCGCAGTGTGCCCCTCGCCGACCTCTACCGGTTGCCCGGTGGTACCCCGCAGATCGAGACCGAGTTGCGCCCCGGTGAGCTGATCACCGGCGTCACCGTGCCGCGGGTGGCGGCTGCCCAGCGGTCGGCGTACCTGAAGGTAGGGCCGAGGGTACGGCGGCTGACGACGGTCGCCGACGCTGGTCAGATCGTGAACCTCAAGGCCGCACGCAGCCAGATGGTCGGCGGCGCGATCTTCGGCATCGGGCAGGCGCTGTTTGAAGGCTCCCACGTCGAGACGCCCTCCGGTCGGTGGGCCAACGCGAACCTCGCCGACTACCTGCTGGCCGTCAACGCCGACATCCCGCCAATCGACGTCCACCTCCTGGATCACCCTGACACCCCGTTCAACCCCGTCGGGGTGCGCGGGATCGGTGAGCTGGGAAACGTGGGCGTCGCCGCCGCCATCGGAAACGCGATCTACAACGCCACCGGCAAACGGGTCCGAGACCTGCCGATCACACTGGACAAGCTGCTGGACTAGGGCGTCCTTTGTCAGAGGCGGCAGTCCTTGAACACCAGGACGTTGCCGTCCTCGCTGAACATTCGGCATTCGCCCGACACACGTACTAGCTGACCAGGCTGCACGGTCCGCAGGCGGGCGAATGACGCACGGATCTCTTTGCCGAAAGGGAGGACGAAGATTGCCAGCGTTTCGCCGTCTGGGGCATCGGAGGCTTCCACGATGGGCGTGGAGTACATACTCTCGCCGGTCGTCAACGCGTAGGCCTCGACGGTGAGGACCTTGCCTTGGTAAGTGCTTTCTGCGGTCTCGCGGTGATGGATGAACATGTTGTGGATATCTCGGACGTTTGTCATCGTTTCCTGTATGTAGGGTCGTGAGTTACACCGTGGCGCTGCCCGGCAGGGTTGCGTTCCAGGAGGAGAGGATCTGTAAACCGTCGTAGGAGGGCGTGCCGGGTTCGGCGGTCCAGAGGACGAGTTCCTGTTCGGTGTCGGTGCCGGAGGTGAGGGTGTCCCAGGCGAGAGTCAGGGTGCCGGCAATCGGGTGGTTGAACGACTTGGTGCCCTTGGTGCGGGCAACCAGGTGGTGGGTTCCCCACCACTTTCGGAATTCGGGGTTCTGCACTGACAGTTCGCCGATAAGGGCGGCTAGCCGAGGGTCGTCGGGGTAGGTGGCGGCGCGCGTCCGCAGCTGGGCGACGCACATCCGGGCGGCGGTCTCCCAATCCGCATGCAGCGATTTCATGGCGGGATCGGTGAAGAGGATGTGGACGTAGTTGCGCTGCTTTTCCGAAACCTTCGCGAAATCGGTGAGCAGGGCGGCGGCGAGCCGATTCCACGCCAGGATGTCCAGGTTGCGGCCCAGCACCAGGCCAGGAATCGCAGTGAGGTCGTCGAGCACTCGACGCAACTGCGGCTGCACCTTCTCCGCGGTGCGCCGGCGCGACCGCCCGGCGAGTTTTCCGGCCAGCTCGAACACGTAGTCTCGCTGCTCGTCGTCCAGATGCAGAACGCGGACGAGCGCTGCCAGTGCTGCTGCGGACGGTTGGATGCGCCCCTGCTCCAAGCGGGTGTAGTGATCCGTGCTGATGGTGGCGAGCAGGGCGACCTCCTCTCGGCGGAGTCCTGCTACCCGTCGTGGTGCGCCACTGTCGGGAAGGCCGACCGTACGCGGGCTAAGTTCCGCGCGCCGTGTCTTGAGGAATTCTCCCAGCGCGTTGAGTTGCGCGTTGCTGGTCATGCATATCAGTCTGGCAGCGTCGGCCACTGGCTAAGAGGACCAGTTTCCTCCCTGGATAATTCTCTCCCGGTAATTTTCCCTTCGCAGGGCTGTGTGATCGTGCAAGGCCAATGACGTAGATCAGGTAGGCGCCATGAAATAGCTGGTATTCGTCCGCCAGTTGTCGCTGCGGAAGAAAAGGTATGAACCCACTGAAGCATCTTAGCTGCATCAAGTATTTGATAACAAACAGACGGTTGGGTACCGTCAGGGGATGGCGGTGTCCGCTTCTCCCGGGCATCCAACCCTGGTCAAAAAGTCGGAAGAATGGGTGAAATAGTGACAAACAGGGCTTCAATGGTGACCCGTGACGGTGTCCTCGGCTACGACGGGACCGAGGTCATCACCATCGATCAGGCCACCGGAGCCGAACTGGCCCGCTACCCAGTGGCGGGCACCGAGGAGGCTGCCGCGGCCGTCGCTGCCGCCCGTTCGGTCAGCGGACCCTGGTGGGACCTCGGATTCGACGGCCGCGGGCAGCACTTGCGCGCCTGGCAGCGCGAGATTGCCCGAGGTGGCGAGGAAGTGGCCGCACTCATTCATGCGGAGAACGGCAAGCCGCTCGACGATGCCCGCAGCGAGGTGCTCGCCACGGTGGCGCACCTGCAGTTCGCCC
>JANNPJ010000126.1:0-1521 GCA_031400005.1 Kineosporiaceae bacterium
ATCCCGCGGAGCGGCTCGGCGACTCCGGATAGCCAGAGGTCACTCGTGATCCGCGACCAGCTCGAGCGCGGGTTCCGGCGCCTGCCACCGGATCAGCGTGCCGTCCTCGTCGTCCACTACTACCTGGACCTGCCGGACGCCGAGGCGGCCGATGTCCTGGGCATCCCCATCGGGACGATGAAGTCACGACTCAACCGGGCGACGTCGGCCCTCAGGGCGGCCCTCGAAGCCGACGATCGCGAGCCCGCACTTGCGGAGGGACGGACGACGTGAACAAGCAGGATGACTTCGATCGGACGCTCCGAGCGTGGTTCGAGAGCGACGCAGTTCACGACGCCCCGCGACACCTGTTCGACACCGTCGTGACCGACACGCGCGCCCGCCACCCCCGGCTGGGTTGGCTCGCCAATGCTGCGCGCCGACGGCATCGACACGCCGGCCCGGATCGCCAGCCTGCTCCGCCCGCTGGTTCTCCTCGCCATCATGGCTGCATTGCTGATCGGCCTGATCGGCGGGGCGCTCCTCGCCGGAGGGTCTGCTCGGCCGCTGATCTCGGACGGCCCGACGTCCACCCCGACCGCGACATCCGTCGAGTCGGCGCTATCGCTCCCGATCGTGGACATGCCATCAGGCTTCGAACCGAAGCTGACCCCGACCGCCGTCGAACAGATCGTGCTCCGGCTGATCGCGGCGAACCAGACCGGGCTGGCCAAGGCGCCCATCAGGGTCACCAAGATCACGCTCATGCCGCCAGGGACGATCTATCCGGTCGTCCAGCCGGACGGAAGCCGGCCTGGATCATTCGTCTACGACACGCTCTCGTGGGCCGTCGATGCCGAGGGAACCTACGTCGCCTGCGGCTCGACATGTTCGACCTGGACGATGGGCACGTTCATCTTCGACGATGCGTCGGGGTCGCACCTGGGCGGCGGAGCTCGCGGGCCGACGACCCCGATCCCGACTGAGTCATTCAGGAGTTTCCTGGCCGGTTACGGGCAGATCTTCACTCCGGCGGCGGTTCCGACGACGGGAGTCGTCGACCCCAAGGCGGTCGTGCAGAGTCTGCAAGCGTCTGGCGTCCCTGCCAAGGGGGCCCGCGCCGACCCGCCGATCTACGGGCTGGTGACCTGCGTGGACCCCGCCAAGAACTGCCTTGAGCGGGGCCTCGTCAGGTCGGGTCAGACCCTGGCCATCTGGTGGGTCGGGTTCTCA
This sequence comes from Kineosporiaceae bacterium, assembly GCA_031400005.1. Taxonomy (GTDB): domain Bacteria; phylum Actinomycetota; class Actinomycetes; order Actinomycetales; family Kineosporiaceae; genus JANNPJ01. The sequence continues at coordinate 1,213 of JANNPJ010000126.1, forward strand.
GACACCCTGGCGTCCGACGACGATATGGCCTGGGCGACCGTTGACGCGAAGACCGGCGACTTCATCAATGGGAACAGCCCCCCGTGACGATCGCACCCCGTCGACCTCACTGGCGTCAGCAAGTGACAACGACCATGTGGCCGGACGCCCGCTCCGGGCGCCTGTCAACGATCAGCACAAAGGAGTAGGCATGCCGGACGTCGAAACCAGAACGCGACCGCTGGTACGCGGCACTGTCGTGGCCGCTGCACTCGTGGGCATTCTTGCAGGATGCGGCGCGGTTCCGGCGCGATCCGCGACGGCGTTCCC
>JANNPJ010000244.1:0-5574 GCA_031400005.1 Kineosporiaceae bacterium
CGCTGGGACTCGGCCCGCAGGGCGTGATCTTCCCCTGGCTCGGGCGCGAGCTTCTCGATCGCGGCCAGCCCGGTGCGCAGGCCCTCCGCTTCCGCAGCCCGCTCCCGGGAGCGCTCGGGGATCTCGGTCAGCTGGGCCTGCACGGCTCGCAGCCGGTCGAACGTCTTGCGGTAGGCGGCGGTCGCCTTGATCACCGGGGCGCCCGCGAACCGGTCCAGCGACTCGCGCTGCCGGGCGGTGGACTGCAACCGGATCTGATCGCTCTGACCATGCACCGCCACCAGGTCGCCGGCCAGCACGATCAAGGTGCCGACCGGGACCCCGACGCCACCCAGGTGCGCCCGGCTGCGCCCCTCGGCGGACACCGAGCGGGAGATCACCAGCACGTCGCCGTCGTCCAGCTCGGCCCCGGCGTCCATCGCCCGAGCCGCCGCGCTGCCGATGGGATCGACCTGGATTCGACCCTCGACCAGGGCATTCGGGTACCCGCTGCGGACCGCGCCGGGGTCGGAACGGCCACCCATCAGCAAGCCGAGCCCGGTGACCACCATGGTCTTGCCGGCACCAGTCTCGCCGGTCACCACGGTCAGGCCGGGCCCGAATTCCATTACCGCGTCGTCGATCACGCCAAGGCCGCGAAGGTGCATCTCCAGGAGCACGGACGCCAGCCTAGTCGGGAGAGAAGATCGAGGAGACATCGGCCGAGCGCAGTGCCCTACCCCGCCAACCGTGGACGGGCAGGCCGAACTTCGCCACCAACCGATCGGTGAACGGCGGACGGGCGAGCCTGGCCAGCCGGATCGGCACTGCCGAGCGACGAACCTCCACCCGCGCCCCCGGCGGCAGATCCATGCTCCGCCGGCCGTCGCACCAGAGCATCGCCCGGCCCGGCGCATCGGGTACCAGCTCGACGGCCATCACCGCGTTCGGTGCCACCACCATCGGCCGGGCGAACAGTGCGTGCGCGCTCAGCGGCGTCACCAGCATCGCCTCGACCTCGGGCCAGACGATCGGCCCACCGGCCGAGAAGGCATACGCGGTGGACCCGGTCGGGGTAGCGAGAATAACGCCGTCACAACCGAATTCGGTGACCGGCCGGCCATCGATCTCGATCACTACTTCGATCATGCGTTCCCGGTTGGCCTTTTCCACGGACGCCTCGTTGATCGCCCACATCTGCGCGATCCGACCACCGACGGCGTGCACGGCGACATCGAGCGTCATCCGTTCCTCGACCTCGTAATCGCGAGCGGCGATCCGCTGCACCGTGTAGTCGAGGTCGTCCCGCTCGCTCTCGGCGAGGAACCCGACATGCCCGAGGTTGATCCCGAGCAACGGGACCGGGCCACCACGGACCAGTTCGGCGCCGCGCAGGATGGTGCCGTCGCCACCGAGCACGACGACCAGTTCAGCAGAGTCCAACGGGTTGTCCGGGTCGGCGCGCATGAGCAGTTCTTGCGCCTTGTCGGTCAGCCCGGCGGCCTCCTTGTCCATCACCATCGGGGTCAGCCCGGCGGCGACCAACAGCGTGATCAGTTCCTCGGCCGCCGCGACAGCGGCCTCCCGACCGGTGTGGGCGAGTACCAGGACTCGCCGCTCATCGGTGTTCATTGCGGTCCTTCCATCACAGCGCGAACCAGGTCCGCATCGTCCAAGGGTGGGCCATCGGCGCGAAGCCAGAGGAAGAACTCGACGTTGCCGCTGGGTCCCGGCAGGCTGCTGGCGACGATGCCACACACCCCGAGACCGAGCCCGGCCGCGGCCGCCGCGACCGAACGGACGGCGTCCGCCCGGATCAGCGGATCCCGTACGACACCGCCGCTGCCGAGCCGCTCCCGGCCGACCTCGAACTGCGGCTTGACCATCAGCAGCAGGTCCGCGATCGGGGTGGCGCAGCTGACCAGGGCCGGCAGCACCATGCGTAGCGAGATGAAGGAGAGGTCGGCCACCACCACACTCGGTGCGGGCGCGACCTGTTCCGGCAGGAGCTGGCGAATGTTCTGCCGGTCGAGGATCGTGACCCGTGGATCCTGCTGCAATGCCCAGACCAGCTGGCCGTAGCCGACGTCCACCGCGACCACGTGCTGAGCACCACGCCGGAGCAGGACGTCGGTGAACCCACCGGTGCTCGCGCCGGCATCCAGGCACCGTCGACCGGTCACGTCGAGGCCGGTGAAATGGTCGAGCGCACCGGCCAGCTTGTGACCACCCCGGCTGGCGTACCCGGGGTCATCCGAGTCGACCGTGACCTGGATGCCGACGGCGGGGTCCACCTGGGTGGCGGCTTTGGTCGCCACACTGCCGGAGACGCTCACCCGGCCCTCCAGGACCAGGCGAGCGGCGTGTTCGCGGGAACGAGCCAGTCGACGACGGTCGAGGTCCGGGTCGTGTCGACGGAATCGAGGCACGAGGTCAGCCCTCGTCATCGGCCAGGCGGTCCTGCAAGGTGCGGTACGCGGCGTCATAGACCGCGAGCTGCTCCTCCAGGGGACCACCGACAGCGCGGGCAACGGCGTCGATCACTTCGTCAACGGCCGGATCACCGGTACGTGGCGGATCGGGGTAATCGGGCGCCGGCTCGTCGTCGATGCCGATCTCTTGATCCGGAAGAGGCGCTTGATCCGGAAGAGGTGCTTGGTCTTGATCTTGATTCATCCCAGCTCCTCCTCATCCCGTGCCGTCGTCGGATCGCCTGCGGACCCGATGGTCGGTCGCCACGCTATCGCTCCCAGGGACCGGCTTTCTCGATCCGGTACAGAGCGTCGAGCAGAGTCGTCGGATCGAGTTCGATCGCCGGGTGGGTATCCGCGTGCGCCCAGGCCGCCGCGCAGCCCGCCCGAACCAGGTCCATCGGCTCAGATCCGGGGCGGACGACCCGCAGCCGAACCCGGTCCCGGTCAGCACCGTTGTCCGGGTCGTCGCCGCTTTCTGGGCGTCGGACGTCGACGACAGCCTCGCCCACGGCCCACCCAACATCGGTCCGGACCGGAGCCGGATGCGATTCGAGCAGACCGTTGAGGTCGCGGGCGATCAGGTGCGGGCGGCGGTGCGGCGCGGCCGCGAGCAGATCCCGAACCCGATGCACCCCGGTCAGGACGGCCAGGCCATCCATCCCGGCTGCCCGGGCACCTTCCAGATCGGTGTCCAGTCGGTCACCGACCACGAGTGGACGCCGCGCCCCGTACCGGGCCACGGCCTCGCGGAACAGCGTCGGTTGCGGTTTGCCGGCCACTTCGGGCACGGCACCGGTCGCGGACGCCACCGCAGCGACAAGCGTGCCGTTGCCCGGCGCCGGACCGTACGGGGTGGGCACGGTCAGGTCGGTGTTGGTGGCGATCCACGGCAGACCCGAGCGGACGGCGCGGGCTCCCTCAGCCAGCAATCGCCATCCGATGTCGGGGCTGAAACCCTGGACGACGGCGAGCGGGGCCTCGTCGACCGAGGCCACCGGTTTCAAACCGACCGCTTCGAGCGCCCGATAGAGACCTTCACCGCCGACCACCAGCACGGCCGAGCCGGCCGGCAGTCGCCGGGCCAGCAAAGCCGCCGCCGCCTGCGCCGACGTGACGACGTCGGCATCCTCGGCGTGCACTCCGAGTTCACGCAGGTGTTCGCCGACCGCGTGCGGAGGACGGGAAGCGTTGTTGGTGACGAACGCCGTCCGTACCCCGGCCGCACGTACCCGGTCCAGCGCCTCGGCTGCACCGGGCACCGCCGCCTGGCCGATGTACACCACCCCGTCCAAGTCGAGCAGGACCAGGTCGTACATCTGCGCCAGGGGACGATCGCTACCGATCAAGCCACTGTGCTCGATGCTGCCCTCGGTGCTGTCCTCGGTGCTGTCTTTGACGCTCAAGCGTCACCCTTCGCATCGAACTCGAACTTCGGCAACGGCGCCGGACCGGTCGGCGACGCCGACGTCGGGCCGGTGATCTTGGCGTCCGTGAACTGAGCGCCTCCGCTGTTCGCGGTCTCGGCCGTGATCACGTCCCGCTTCCCGTTCCGGTTCAGGTCTTCGTCTGCTGCTGCATCGTCGTCCTGTGTTGCATCGTCGTCCTGGACGTCGTCGCCATCATGGACGTCGTCCGCTTCCGTGTCGTGAGCGCTGTCCTGATCCAGGTTTTGGACGTCGTCCCCGTGCGGGTTCTGGTCTTCGTCGTCCTGCTCGTCCTGCGCCGTGCCGTCGCTCGACGCGTCGTCCGCTTCGGACTCCTCGTCGTCCTCAAGCAGGTCGATGATGTCGTCCTCGTCCACCGCGGCGTAGAGGTCGGCGGTGCCGTCGCGATCGCTGTCCATCGCCCGCTCTCGCCACGTCGCTGCCTCGCGCTCCCGGGCAGCACGGTTGAGCGCTTCCGAGTAGGCGAACCGCAACCGGGCCAAGGTCGGGCTGTTGGTCGGGGTGTCGAGTTCCGGTATCTGCAGGACCACGACGGCTGCGTCGTGCTCGCCGAGGTCGGTCCGCGCCCCAGATTCCACGATCAACAGTTCGATCTTCGCATTGCGGTCCAGCGTGCGGGCTTCCGGGCTGTGTGCCAACTCCAGGGCACGCTCCGGACGACCGAGGCCACGCTCGGAATCTGCCATCACGGGCAGGTGAATGCTCGACCCGGTCATTCGCCGGGCGGTCCGCAGTTCGGAGAGCGCCTCGGCGTACATCCCTGCCCGGTAGGCCGCCAACCCGGCGGTCTCCCGGACGATGCCGAGCCGGGCGGCCCGTCGCCTGGCCGCAACGGAGTGCGCCCAGGCCCGTTCAGGGTCGGACTCGAAGAAGAAGCCGGCGGCAGCAAGATGAGCACCGGTCTCGGCAGCCAGTTCGCGGCCCAGACTCACCAGTTCGGCCCGCACCTCGCGATCGAGATCTCCGGCCGTGATGCCCTCCGGGATCTCCGGATCGCGCTCGAGCGGAACCTTGCGAGCGAACCGGGGACGGCGTTCCCGGTCATCGCCCTCCCGTGGAGAACGCGCCGGTCCGGACCGAGGAGCCCCGGAGCGCGGCGCCCCGGAACGAGGAGCCTCAGACCGCGATCCTCCTGAACGGGGGGCCCCGGAACGTGGGGCCTCTGAATGGGATGCTCCGGAACGCGGCGGACCAGATCGGTCCGAGCTTGATCTGTCCGAGCTTGAGCGGGCCGAACCTCGATCCGGCGCTGCCCGGTCGGGTGCAGGACTCGACCGATACGGCGTTGAGTGATCGGGAGCCGAGCGCGGCTCTCCCCACTCCTTCCGCTCCCTCGGCGGGCCGGACCGGTCGGCACTTCCCTGGCTCGGTGCGGCATCGCGACTGCTGCCGGCGCGGGACGCCGAATCCCGGGGGGATCCGCTGTTACCCGAACGCGGGGCTGAATCCCGCGAATAGCTCCCACCCGAACGCGGAGCCGCATCGCGGGAGTACCCGCTACCACTCTGCCGGGGACCCGACTCACGCGAATCACCCGAACGTGGCGCTGAATCCCGCGAATAGCTTCCACCCGAACGCGGTGCCGCATCGCGGGAATACCCGCCACCACTCTGCCGGGCATTCGCTTCGCGGTATCCACTACCGCTTTGACGCGGGCCAGATTCACGGTATCCACT
>JANNPJ010000246.1:0-8171 GCA_031400005.1 Kineosporiaceae bacterium
GGCCGACACGCACGAAGCGGTCGGCGCGATCGCGCGGATCTCCCAGACCATCGAGGACGTCAACTCGTATCAGACGACAATCGCCTCGGCGGTCGAGGAGCAGACCGCCACCACGTCCGAAATTTCCCGCAGCGTCACCGAAGCCGCCTCCGGCTCGGCCAGCATCGCCACCGGAGTCGATTCGGTCGCTGCCGCATCGCAGTCGTCGATGCACGGCATCGGTGAATCTCAGCAGGCAGCAATCGAACTCGCGTCGCTGTCGGCTCAGCTTCGGACCATGGTGGCCCGCTTCCGGATCTGATCAGGGATTCGTTGCTAGCCCATGCTTTTCGCGCCGTCAATGCTTTCGCGCAGAATATCGGCGTGACCGGCATGTTGCGCGGTCTCGGCGATCAGGTGAATCAGCACCCGGCGAGCGGACCACGTGGCCCCCGCCTCGAACCACGGCGCCTCTGGAAGCGGCTGGGTGGCATCCAGATCCGGAAGGTCGCGGACCAGTATGTCGGTCCGGTCCGCGACTTTCTGGTACCTCGCCAACAGGTCGGCCAGCGTCTCACCCGGCGCCATCCGGAACTCGGCCAGCCAGTCCGCCATGTCGACGTCGTCCGTGCCGCGCATGGCGGACGGTCCCTGTTCGATGAAGTTGACCCAGTTTCGCTCGACGGCGGTGACGTGCTTGATCAGCCCACCGAGACAGAGTTCGCTGGCGGTGCTGCGGATCGCGGCCTGCTCGTCGGTCAGATCGCGCACCGTGAAGCGGAGGAAGTACCGCTGCTTGAACAGCGCCTCAAACAGGTCCGCCCGCTCGCCAGTGCGCAGTTCTGTGGTCGCCATCGCCATTCTCCTTCGATCGGTTTGTGGTTGCTGCACCCGAGCGTAGGCAGCAATCAGGTCAGCCTGGTTCCGCTTTGGCAAGACCGGCAGTGGGCATTCCTAGCTCCGTTCCTGACCGAGCGGGAACTCGGCGACCATCCGCCATGACCCAGCGGCTGTGGTTCCCGCAAGCACCTGGACGTGCGTCACAAGCATCGAGAACGGCAACTGTGCCGCGATCACGCGCTCGGCGGCGAGCAGGTCGTCCAGCGGCGCCCCATTACCGACGGTCAAATGCGGCACCACGACGTCGTACTGACCGCCGAACGGCGGGTAGTCGGGGAACTCGCGGACCACCGCAGCGGTCAGCGCCTGGAACGGTGTGGCCGGGTCCGGCGCTACCCACAACACGCGCTGATCGAACCAGGCCATTCGGACCCACTGGGCCTGGAACCGCGGCACGGCGATCACCGCCCGGCTCAGAGCCTGGAGCGCGGCCTCGTCGATCTCAGCGGGTGGAAGGAACGGGTAAAGCACGGTGACGTGCGCCGGAACCCCCCACCTTGCCGCGGCGTCGAGCCGTTCCCGATGCTTTCCGACCACCGGCTCCGCGGCGGGGACGTTCACCACGACCGCGCTTTCCGTCGGCTCGGACATCAAGCGAGCGTACCTGGCACCGGATAATCCGGGAACAGCGACCAGCACAGGTGTCGAATTGCGGGCCCGGTCATTGCCCTTGCGCCAATCCGGAGGGCGCGCAGAGCGGGCTTTTCGATTGGTCATGGCGGGTCTTGGGGGACGGCGGTGGCCAGGGGGCGCCCACCGGGGTGACCGCGATCATCCGACCGGTGTCGATCAGTGCGCTGGAAAGACCACCGACGAATTGCCATACCTCCCAGGTGCGATCGGCACCGAGGCGACGAAAGGGTCGGACCGAGGCGAGGTCGGTGGCGGCCTCGATCTCGTCCCGCAGTTCACGCCCTGCGCCGGTCAGCGAACCCTCCTCGGTCAGCAGGCCGCGCTCATGCAGCCGGATGCGACCCGCCGTCCAGACGTCGTCGGTGAGACTTCGAGACGCCCGCAGGCGGTCGAGGTGCAGTCGTTCGCCGGCCCAGGCCGCCATCACCACCTGAGCTTCGACAGCGTCGAGGTCGGCGGCCACCAGCGCCGCGATGTGCGCGTCACCGCGGTACTCGCGCAAGGTGTTCATCGCCCGCCACAGTCGAGCCCAGGGCTCGGCCGGTGGATCGACGGCCTGATTCGCCGCCGCGAGTGGACGGCCGCTGGTATCCAGGCCTGCGACCACGTCGACCAGCACCGCCGCCATCGAGCTGACCTGGGCATCTCCTGGATGCTCAGCGAACTGCCGAGCCGAACTCGATGCCACTGCGGCGTGCGTGCCGGCGACGGCGTCCCTCGGGCTGATCACCTGCCAGGCCCCGGGAAGCACCTGCTCGATCGTCGTCCGGGGAAAGCCGTGGAACGCGGAGGTGACCACCGCCGGATGTGCCGCGCCCAGTGGAGCCGCACGCAACACCAGATAGGCGGATCGAGCAGGCAAACCGGCCCCCTCAGCGACCGCACCCGCCTCCGGGGTGAACAGCGCGGCGATGGTGAAAGGCTCGGCGGCGGCCCAGTAGGCGTGGGCCCCCTGGGCGGCGGGTGACGTCATCATCGGGCTCCTTTGCGGTCCAGCTAGATCGACCGAGTTTTGTCGCCCGCTTAGGATCTAGCTACGGCGGGCAAGAATGCACGCCGACCTGCCGCCTCGGCCGTCGAAAGGGAAGCATGGATGAGCACGCATTCCCCGTCGTCGCACTGGTTTGCTCCACCGGTGGGCTCGATGCTCTGACCCAAGTGCTCGGGCCGCTCCCTGCCGACTTCCCGGGTGCCGTGCTCGTGCTGCAGCACATTGACCCAGATGCACACAGTTCGCTGACCGCGATCCTGTCCCGACGCACCGGGCTGCCGGTGGCGGTCGCCGCTGAGGGGACCGAACTGCGACCAGGTCACGTTCTGGTCGCCCCGCCGGGTAGCCACACCCTGATCACCGGTCTGGGCACGGTCGCGCTGATCGAGTCCGGGGCTCGGCCGCCGTACCGCCCGTCCGCCGACCTGCTGCTGACCAGCCTGGCCCTGGGGGTCGGGTCGCGAGCAGTGGCGGTGGTGCTGTCCGGCCACGGGATCGACGGAGCAACCGGCGCCACTGCCGTACACCGCTTCGGCGGTGTGGTGATCGCCAGCGACGAGGCGACCTCAACCGAGTACTCCATGCCCGGGGCCACGATCGGCCGGGACACGATCATCGACCACGCCGTCGCCCTGGACGCCATCCCGGCCCTGCTGATCGCGCTCGCCACAGCCCCGCGGCTTAGGGCCGTGGCGAGCGATCAGAGCACCTCACCGCCGGTGCCGCCTGGACATCCCAGCGGTCGGTGAGGGATTACCCCTGGTCAGCCCTCGTTGGCCCTCGTCGGCCAGGTCCAGTTGGCTACCTCGGGGATGTCTTCGCCGTGCTCGCGGGTCCAGGCCCGGGCCCGCAGCCGGGCATCGGTGACCTTCTGGCGCAACCCGGCAGCCCGGCTACCCAGTCCGGGTACCCGGTCGAGCACATCCAGCACCAAGTGATAGCGGTCAAGATCATTCAGCATCACCATGTCGAACGGGGTGGTCGTCGTCCCGTTTTCCTTGTAGCCACGCACGTGCAGGTTGCGGTGATTGGTCCGACGGTAGGTCAACCGGTGCACCAGCCACGGGTATCCGTGGAACGCGAAGATCACCGGCTTGTCGGCGGTGAAGATCGAGTCGAACTGCCGGTCAGGCAGGCCGTGCGGGTGTTCCGATTCTGGTTGCAGGCGCATCAGGTCGACCACGTTCACCACCCGCACGGCCAGGTCCGGCAGCTCCCGGCGGAGGATGTCCGCCGCTGCCAGGGTCTCCAGAGTGGGGATCTCGCCGGCACAGGCCAGGACGACGTTCGGGTCGATTCCCGACTTCTCGGTGCCGGCCCACTCCCAGATCCCGATGCCGCGGGTGCAGTGCAGGATCGCCTCGTCCATCGGTAGGTAATCCAGCTGCGGCTGCTTGCCCGCGACCACGACGTTCACGTAATCGTGGCTACGCAGGCAGTGGTCGTAGACCGACAGCAGGGTGTTCGTGTCCGGCGGCAGGTAGACCCGGACGACGTCCGGCTTCTTGTTCATCACCACGTCCAGGAAACCCGGGTCCTGATGGGTGGAGCCGTTGTGATCCTGCCGCCAGACATGCGACGTGAGTAGGTAATTCAGCGACGGAGTCTGGCCGCGCCAAGGGATCTTCTTCTTCGCCTCGATCCACTTGGCATGCTGGTTGAACATCGAGTCGACAATGTGAATGAACGCCTCGTAGCAGGTGAACACCCCGTGCCGGCCGGTGAGCAAATACCCCTCAAGCAGACCCTGACAGACGTGCTCGGAGAGCATCTCGAAGGCGCGACCGTCCGGTGAGAGCCGGTCATCACCGTCCAGGACATCGGCCACCCAACTGCGCCCGCCGATCTCCAGCACGTCCTGCAATCGGTTGCTAGCCACCTCGTCTGGGCCGAAGGTGAGGAAGGCGGTGGGATTGGCCTCGGTCACATCCCGAAGCCAGCTGCCCAGCACCCGGGTGGCTTCGTGTTGAGTGCGGCCCCGCTCGGTCACCGTCACCGCGTGGTCACGGAAGTCAGGCAACTCCAGGTGATGCAGTCGAGCGCCGTTCGCGATCGGGTTGGCGCTCATTCGGCGCGACCCGGTCGGTGGCAGCGCCCGCAACCGGACTACCGGACGGCCGATCTCATCGAACAGTTCCTCCGGCCGGTAGGAACGCATCCACTGTTCGAGCGCCGCCCGATGGTCATCGTTCGCCCGGGTTGCCGTCAGCGGCACCTGGTGGGACCGGAACGTGCCCTCCACCTGCTGACCATCGACGACCGGCGGCCCGGTCCAGCCCTTCGGTGTGCGGAACACGATCATCGGCCACGCCGGCCGGGACAGATCTCCTCCCCTGGCCCGGGTCTGAATGGCGGCAATCTTGTCCATGCAGGTATCCATCACCTCGGCCAGCGCCTGATGCGTCTGTGCCGGATTGGTGTCGGTCTCGGCGGCGACGACGTGCGGGTCGTAGCCGTAACCCCGCATCAATTCAAGTAATTCGGATTCGGGGATGCGAGCCAGTAGCGTCGGATTGGCAATCTTGTACCCGTTCAGGTGCAGAATCGGCAGCACCGCGCCGTCCCGGGCAGGGTTCATCAGTTTGTTGATGTGCCAACTGGTGGCGAGCGGGCCGGTCTCGGCCTCGCCGTCACCGATCACACAGAAGACGGTCAGGTCCGGGTCGTCGAGGGCTGCACCGAAGGCGTGCACCAGGGAGTACCCCAGCTCGCCGCCCTCATGGAAAGAACCGGGCGTCTCCGGCGCACAGTGGCTGGGAACGCCTCCGGGGAAGGAGAATTGGTGGAACAGCCGCTCAATCCCCCGCTCGTCGTAGGTGATTTCCGGGGAGAGCTCGCTGTACGTTCCCTCCAGCCAGGCGCAGGCGTTCGGACCCGGGCCACCGTGGCCGGGCCCCATCACATAGACGGCGTCCAGATCCCGCTCGCGGATCACCCGGTTCGCATGGGTATAGATCAGATTGAGTCCGGGGGTGGTTCCCCAGTGCCCCAGCAGCCGAGGCTTGACGTGCTCCGGCCGCAGCGGCTCGTGCAGCAAGGCGTTGGACATCAGATAGATCTGACCCACCGACAGGTAGTTGGCCGCTCGCCAGAAGGCGTCCATGTCGGCCAGTTCCTGCGGCTGCAGCGGACCGGGCGCCTCCGACAGGACGTAACCCACCGGGCCGCGGGTCTCACCACTACCGGTGCTGACGTCGTCCGCTGAGGTGTCACCACCCAGCGAGGCCGGAGTACCGGTCGGTGCGGCGCTCTTGCTGTCCACGCTCAAGTTCGGCTCCTCGGGCTGGTCGGTGATTCGCTGATGAGGTTTCGGCCCAGTCTGCTTGACCTCGCCTTGCTGGCCAGTCTGGTTGGCCATCGGGTCCGTCGTGAGGGCACAAAGTCCCTGAACCGATGAGTTCTCTGCGCCCGCGACCGCCGGCTGGATCGATTTCGGGGCTGATGCGGCCGATTTCGCAGATCGGCCAAACGGCCGGGGTTGTCCGATATCCGGCTCCTTCGTCCCATCGAGTTGTCATCCTCGAAAGGCAGGCACATTTGGGGGGGAGCCAAAATGGCTAGGCAGACCAGGCACCACGCCGCGGCGACACCGTCAAAGGACCCGGACGCCGGCTTGCCCGGCCCAGGACAAGCCTTGGTCGGCTATCCGCAACCCCAGCGGTCGCTGTTCGGCGTCGTCCAGTCGGCGGATGGGGAAACCTCCCGACAGTTGTCACCCCCTCGACCACGGACCTCGCGGGATGACCACCGAAGCGATCAGCGGCGTCGACGCCGTTCAACCCAGGGGCATCGACGAGATTGGCTGCAGTTGCTGGTGCTACCGCTGGCCATTCTCACGCTCGGGGTGACCCTCGGCGTGATCACCGTGGTGATGCTCATCGCCGCCGGCGTCCCTGTCCCCTGAGCTGAGATGGACGCCCGTGGCAGGTCGACTCCGCAGCCAGATTCGCAAACCGGCAGTGCGCGCACCCTTTCGGGCCGCGCACTGCCGTCTCCCGGTCAGCCGGGTTGAATTCTCGAGCTGTCGGACGAGCTGTCGAGCTAGTCGAGGTTGATTCGGGTGTTCTTTGAGATAGCCGGACCGGTCGCCGCGTTACCCGCGAAGCGCAGCCGCCAGGTGCCGGACTTGGTGGCGGTCACCGTCGTAATGACGTCGCCATCGGCGTCAGTCTTGACCGTCTTCACCTTCTTGAAGGTCTTCTTTCCCGCCGCCTTGAACTGCAGCTGAACGTTGCGGCCGACGTACGGACCGTAGGACGTCGGCTCGCCCCAGTTCACCCGCTGCAGCTTCGCCACCACCTTCAGAGTGCTGCCGCCCTGGTTGGCCGGATCGGGGCTGATGCTGACGGTGTTGCCGAACGTGGACCGGCGCAGCAACGAGAAGTTGAACTTCTTCTTTGTCGTCTTGTCGTCCGAGCTCTTCACAGTGACCAGGACCTCATAGGCGCCGGCCATCGTGTTGTCGAGTTTCGTGGGGTAGATCAAGGTGAACGGCTTTGACTTCTTGGCCAACAGCGCCCCGGTGTCACCGATAAAATCGATCCGCCAGTTCTTCTGCGTGCAGCCAGTGGTCTGCACCTGGAACTTGCGCTCGGTGTCGGTCCCGGCAACGACGAACTTGCCCGGCGTGAAGCCCTTGATCGTGCACTTCTCCGGCGCAGCCGGAGCTGCCTGGGCGCCGCCTGCGGTCACCGTCGACAGAGCTATCGCCCCGGCGGTCACGAGCATCGCCGCCCTATTGCGGCGGATCAAGGAACCTGACATGAATTGCATCTCCGCTTCGTCCGTGGTGTCTATGCGTCCGCAGACTCTGGCATAACGGACGATCAGCCGCACGCTCCCCATCGGCTGTCCGGCTCCTTCGTCCTGTCGGGTCCAGATCCGCAAAACCAGCAGTGCGCGACCCTCCGAGGCCTCGCACTGCCGTCTCCCCGGGTCAGCCGGGTCGATTTGACTAGCTGTCGAGCTTGATTCCGTTGGTCGTTGAGGTGGCCGGACCCGTCGCCGCGTTACCCGCGAAGCGCAACCGCCAGGTGCCGGACTTGTCGGCGGTCACCGTCGTAATCACGTCGCCATCGGCGTCGGTCCTGACCGTCTTCACCTTCTTGAAGGTCTTCGTCCCCACCGCCCTGAACTGCACCTGCACCCTGCGGTTGACGTACGGAGCGAAGAACGGCTCCCCGCCCCAGCTCACCCGCTGCAGCTTTCCGACGACGTTCAGGGTGTCGCCCTCGACGGCCGGCTCGGGACCGATGCTGAACGTGTCGCCGAAGGTGGCCTCGCGAACGAGCGAGAAGAGGGCCTTCTTCTTCGTAATCTGGTTGTCCGTGCTCTTCACGACGATCTGGGCCCGGTAGGTGCCGGCCATGGAGTTGTCCAGTTCCGAGGGCACGAACGTGATCAGCGGCTTGGCCTTCCTCACCAGGTTCGTCGTGCCCCCGTCGACGAGATCGATCCGCCAGTTCTTCTGCCGGCAGCCACTGGTCTGGACCCGGAACTCGCGCTCGGTGTCGGTCGCGCCCACGACGAACGTGCTCGGTGTGAAGCCCTTGATCGTGCACTTCTCCGGTGCGGCGGGAACTGCCTGGGCGCCGCCTGCTGTCACGGTCGAAAGCGCAATCGCCCCGGCGGTCACGAGCATCGCCACCCGACTGCGGCGGATCAAGGA
>JANNPJ010000292.1:0-5906 GCA_031400005.1 Kineosporiaceae bacterium
GCTGCGGGAGCATTGCCTGAGAATCTTGGGCTAGCGCGGAGACATTGCGGTTGCTCCTGGCCAGGCGAGCCCAATCTGAGTGGTCCAACGAGCGCTGGCGGGTGATCAGCGGAGGAGGTGGGCATGTTTCACGTGAATCAGCAGAGCCACCTCCATCGGCTGAATCCGAGAGCGTCCTGAGGCGCCAGACATCGACCACGCCGACTGTCCCTATTACCGGACGCTCCGAGTCAGCCATGATCAGGCACAGCACCACTTACGCGGGTGATCGACTAGCGGTCAGTGGGCGGCTGCGGAACCGGAAGCGAATCCTGGCTTCGTTCCATGAGGGCTGACGAGGTGAATCAGTCAAGGGCTGGAGTCGGCTGAGTTGCGCGTTCGGAACGCCGTCCGTATCACGGCGCACACCATTCCGATGGCCATTCACGCTGCTCTCCGCGATGACGCCGATTGCGCCCTGAAGCAGGGTCGGCGCACCTGAGGGTCAGCCGTCACCACCTAAGCCGTCACACCCGAGGGTCAGCCATCACACCTGAGGGTCAGCCATCACACCGTGATGGGACGGTCTTCACGCCCGGAAGGAAAGTCGTTAAACCTTGATGGGACAGCCTGTCCGGAATCGATTTGCCCCCGAGTGGAAGCGATGACGAAGACTGCAGCCACCTGAGTCCCCGCCATGAGCAACAGGTCCACCGGCACGTGAATGAACCTGAGAATCGCAGTGCGTCGCCGCTAATCTGCAGTGCTTTTGGGGTGGGATGTCTGTCGACGGGTTCTTCCCCTTCATCCCGTCAGAAGCGAGCCGATGATGTCGAGGTCGAAGTCGAGGCCGGTGGTGTTGAGCCCGGCTGAGCGTGAGCTGCTGGTGAAGGTGGTGCGGACGGGGTCGCATCCGGCCCAGGAGGTGCGGCGGGCGCGGATTCTGCTGGAGCTGGACGACAACGACCCGGGCCGTGAGAAGCCGGTGCCCGCTCAGGAGGTGGTAGCGCAGCGGGCCGGGGGTGAGCGTGGACACCGTGCTGAGAACCTCGAAGGCGTACGCCGGGCACGGTGATGTGCAGGCCACGATCAGTCGTAAGAAGCGGGAGACCCCGCCGGTGGAGCCGAAGGTGACCGATGAGGTCGAGGCCCGGGTGACGGCGCTGGCCTGCTCGGCTCCGTCGGTGGGTTGGGCCCGGTGGTCGCTGCGGCTGCTGGAGAAACACGTCGCACTGATCGATGACATCCCGGATGCGGACCACTCCACCATCGGGAAGGTCCTGAAAAGGGGGCGCTGCGTCCTCATCTGAAGAAGTGCTGGACCGTCCCGCCGAACGCCAATGGCGAGTTCGTGGCCCCCGATGGAGGACGTCCTGGACGTCTACGCCCGCCCCCGTGACCCGGACGCTCCGGTGATCTGCATGGATGAGAAGCCCTACCAGCTCCTAGATCACGCCCGCGACCCGATCCCCGCCACCCCCGGAACCGACCTGAAAGAGGGCTCCGAGTACGTCCGGCACGGGACCTGCTCGATCTTCCTGTGGGCCGAGCCGCTGGCCGGACGCCGCCGCGTCATCGCCCGCCCGCGCCGCACCCGCATCGACTGGGCCCACGAGGTCGAGCATCTGCTCACCATCGACTACCCGCACGCGGGCCGGGTCGTGCTGGGCAAGCCCTTCTGCCCGACCCATCGAACAATGGCACTCTCGCGATCAGTCACTGCGCCAGCATGGCACCGACTGAGGCAGGAGCTGTGGACATCCAGGTCGCTCTGCGAATCTGCACAGCCCTTGGTTCGAATCCGCACAGTGCGGTGACGTCGTCCCCAACTATCCACAGCGCAATCCACATACCCACAGGCCTGCCATCACCATCCCAATGCAGGATCCATGTTTCACGTGAATCCTGGCGTGTAGTTGGCGGAGCGCAGCGGGCTGTCTGGCGTTCTAGAGCACGGAGGCTGATGCTTCCTGAAGATTCAACCGACTCGATCGCGACGTGGGGCGGCTCGATGGATTGATGGCGAAACCGATCCCAGAACGAAGCCGGAGTTGAAGCCGATGCGGACGCGGGGTGGAAGCTGGCAGGGGGAGAGGAGCTGGCAGGGGGAGGGCTAGCTGGCACTGAGCGAAGCCGAGGCGGAAGCCTGGCACTGAGCGAGCCGAGGCAGAAGCAGAGCAGAGTAGTGGCCGGCGCGCGAGCAGACGTTCGGTGAGCAGAAACAGGGGAAGCGGATCCAAGGTTGATGTGGGACTGGAAGCCGAGGTCGACGTGGAGGCGGGAGTCGGGTGGCGGTAGCCAACGTGGGCGGAAGTCGGTGCGGTGCGTAGCTGTCGTCGGACTGGAAGCCAGGTCGACGTAGGGGCGGGAGTCGGGCAGCGGTAGCCGACGTGTATGGAGGTCGGTGCGGAGCTGTCGTGGGATTGGACGCCGAGGACGACGTGGGGGTGGGCGGGAATCGGATGGCGACGCCAAGGTGGCGTCGGCGAGAGGAATCGGACGGCGACGCTAAGGTGGCGTCGGCGGGAGCCGGACAGCGGGTGTGGCCGAGGTGGCAACCGAGGTGGGCTCGGACGCTGATGCGAGAGTGGGAAGGCGAGGTCGGAGCCGGAGCCGGACCTGACGTTCAGGCTCAAGCGGGGAGCGGGAGCCGGGGTTGTGGAGTTGACGAATGTGACTGCGCGCAGAGGTGTCGGGTCGGGGCGTCGTTTGTTCGGCGTCCCAAGTCGATGAATTGGATGCTGCGGTGCGGAAGAGGCCACCCTGTCCGCAGCAAGCTCATGATCAGGGTTCGTGCTGAGTCTGAGTCCCGCGCCGTCATTTGGAAAGCACCGAGAGTGCGCTCCGGCCAGACCAGGCCGCGCTGGATCACCGCTCTGTTAAGCCGGACCTCACAGGGTGATCCAGTGCGGATCGCATTGCTGGCGCGCAGCGCGTTTAGAACACCCGGGCTACCACGCTGGACGAGCCGCCCAGGAGGTCAGCAATGATGGCCAGGATGGATCGATCTGGCGACTCGACAAGCTGCCTTGCCCCATCGTGCAAGCGCCGAGATCGCTGCGGTGACTGCATCGCCGTATCTGACATCACGTTTAGTGGTGGTTCTGGAGCGCGCTCGGAGCAACGAGTTCATCAAAGGAGCGGACTCGTTGAAGGAATGAGTACGCCAGCACCGATGGGATCGTCATCACGGGGAGCGGTGTTTCACGTGAATCCAATCGCTTTAGCACGTTGGAGTAGACAGTTCCTGCGCGACGAGATCGAGCACGGCGCTGGCGACCAGCCTGGCGTTCACTGTTCGGACTGAGACGGCAGTCAGCCTCCGTGCTCGTGCTGCCTGGCATTTGGAGAAACAGGATTCGGAAACCCTCACTCACGTGAGATCGGCTCACAGCTTTCGCCCGACGCTCGAGGCGGGAGGAGGAGGTCGAGCTGCAACGACGTCATTGCGAGCGAGGCTTGCTACGACGAGACTCCCGGTCGACTTCACGTTGCATTCAGCACGATCTATCCCCCCGGTGTGCGGTGTCGGTGACGGTCGGCCAGGTAGGGCATATGGTCGTGCCGACCGCCGATACCTCCTCGATCAGTTCGCTCTGGTGTCAAACCATGATCCTCCCGTGGGGCGATCCTCGGACCGGACGGCGGGGGTCGCCTGGCGCGGTGTCGGCCCCGGTCCGAGCTGGCGCCTTCAGGGAGGATCAGACAGGGAGGATCAGCAGCAGGGATGAACGGAAGATCTGAGCGGGGACGAATCTGCGTGGGAGCTGCAGCAAGTGACGTCGTCGTGAACAGAATTCGCTACGCCTCCACGCTGCGAAGACTTCTCGCTGGCTTCGGGTTCTGTCGATGTTTCACGTGAATCGCCTCCATCGAAGATTTGCAGCTGATCACATCGGGAGGTTCCTCCAAGGTCAGTCACCTCCGACGCATCTCAGAATGCTCTTCCTCAGCCGAGTGCGTGCATAGACACCGTTTGCGGATTCATTCCTGCATGCATGACAGGGGCATCCGACGTCCCTCTCAGACCAAGCTGGCAGAGACCGGCTGATGCTGATTAGGCAGTGGTTGATGATTGGATTGCAGATCGGTTCCGGCGCAGATGTGCAGAGAACCCTTCACTCATCGTCCGGGACGAGCTGGCTGATCGAGACACAGGTGCCGATGATCTACACCGCTGCGCATGCGCCGAAGCGTGAATGGAGTGCTGCCTGCGACATCTTGATCTACATCGACCACGGCGTCCGTTGACGATGGGTGTCACGCTTACTGCTGTGGATACCCGATCGGAGATTGCCACTGTGACCTCGCTTTCGGATTCACCAGCGTGCGCAGTTGACGTCGAAGCTCGAAGCTGACGTGAATTTCAAGGCGCCGGCCAGCGGCTCGCGGCTACGCACCGGTGGCCCGGCTCGGTCGTTTCTCTGATTTCGGTGGCCGCCTGATCGATAGGCCGGCGTCCCAGGCAGCTAAAGCCACGCGGGGCGGTGAGTGAACTCAGAGCCGAGCAATCACGATGTGAGCTGCCTGCGGGTGCTCGATCACCGGATTCCCCAGAGGGCTCTCGACTTCGTCCTCCGCTAGCCGTGAGAGCGAAGTGTTGATGAGTACCAGTCGCGCAAGAGCACAGAGCTCACCCGTGAGTGCTGCACGGGGGAGGAACTCGGTGCCCGTGAAAGCAGCCGCGTCCGGTTCGACATCGAAGGAGATCGGTGAGCCGCAGACATGTGGACCCTGAACGGGTACCCGGCGTTGCCGACACGCTCCTCCTGGCGCTCTCCGCGGATGCATCAGATTGCTGTGTCAATCCACTAACGGATGGCGTCACTGGCGGTCGGAGTAGACGGGTACTGGCGCGCGCCACCGGCGCATTCTCGGGCTGGGCCGATGGGATCGAGGTTGATACCGGGTCTGATCACGTCGTAGCAACGACGCTATTTCGTGAAGTTCGGCGCAATCGATAGGGAGTGGAGGCAGATGGCTCGTGCACGGCGGTTGGATCAAGACTCCCTCAAGCGTCCAAATCTCGGAGTCGTTGGCCCCGGTGAGCGAGGGCAGGTGAGCGAGGGCAGCAAGGCGCCCGTCGATCACCCGGACGTACGTGACGTCGACGGGGTACGTGTCGTACACCGAGTCGAAGATCATCGACCGAGCTGTTTCACGTGAATCCAGTCCATGGTCTGGACGCCACGAACTGACGGTCTGAACACCGCCAAGACGCGGGTGATTGCCGGGAGGGCTAAGCGGTCGAAGACGTGCTGCCTGAAGAGTGACCGGGACACGTTCGATGATCGGTGCTACTCCCAGCCTCATGGATCCGCCCGACCTGGGCGGACTCTGAACTTCGAGACAACCGAGCCTTGGGCACCTCGTGCGTGCGCTGAGGGGCCAGGGGCGCGTGAGCGATCGGTGCGAGGTAACGACACGAGGGCGGCAGCGCGAGCAAGGTGACGTCTGAGGCAAGATGACTGAGTCACCGGGTGAGGCAATGACACGAGGCAGCATCGCCGTCGATGCGACTGAGATGGACGCTGTGACCCCACCGAGTACCGGGCTTTCCCGGAAAACACCGCCGTCAGCCACGCTGATCCTGGTCAGGTGGCGTAGACCTGTCATGCTTGTAACCGACAGAATCCTTCAGTGCCTGAGCGTTTCGGGTCGGGGATCTGGCTGCAGTTGATCCAGCAGCGGATCGGTTGCACGAAAAGCTGTGGATGAATGCTTGGTCTCTACCCAGAACGCGAGATGATGACCAGGCGCGTCTACGGAAGGGACCTTGGTGAGCGAATTGGGTTGGCCGTCAGGAGCGTTCAAGCGTGTAGCAAATGGCTTGGGGTGGCCCAAGGGTGACCGCCAGTCAGCAGCGGTTTCCCGTGAAACGGCGCCTCCCGAACCTGAGACGCCCGTATCTCGCCAAGAATGGCTTG
>JANNPJ010000322.1:0-3867 GCA_031400005.1 Kineosporiaceae bacterium
CACGCACTTCGGGGTGAGAGGGATTCCCAGAGCTCGGCTCAGCTTTGCCTTGGGACGGGGGTGGTTCACAGACATGCCTCCACGGTAGGTTAGGTAAGGCTTACCTATAATGCTGGAGGCGCAGTGGACACCCGCACACACACCCCCGTCCGCCCGAACTGGGCGGAAAGAGCTCGAACCGGTCTTGCAGCGGCCGCCTCGGCGTCGGTCCTGTGGGACGGCGGTCGCGTGGATCTCCTCGGGTGCCATCACGATGACCCACTCGGCGATGTGATACTAACGCTTGAATCGACCAGCACGTTAGTCAGGGCCGCCCGGGAGGCGGTCGGAGGAGCTCTAGCAGTAACAATAGCGCTTACCGAACTCTGTGCGGTAAGCGCACGTGAACGGGTTCGGGCCCGGGTCACCCTCAGCGGTTGGATGTCCGAACCGCAGGCCGGCAATCCGTCCGAGCCGTCGGCGCGTCTGCTGATTCGGATTGCCGAGGTGAGCGTTGACGAGGGCGAAATCCACCCGGTCACGCTGGCGGATTACCGAGACAGCGAGCCGGATCCGCTGCATCTGGGGGCTGCCGAGCAACTCCAGCACCTGTGCGCACATCACCCGGACGCGATCAGCACGCTCACCCGACTGTGCGACCGGACGGTTCTGATCGGCGTCACCCGGGTGCTACCGATCGCGCTCGACCGTTACGGGATCGTGTTGCGGGTGGAACGGCTTCGCGATCACTGCGACGTCCGACTGCCGTTCGCCCACCGGATCGACACCGGTACCGAGGCGGGGGAGCAAATGCGTCTCCTGCTGGCCCAGGGCGCCCGCCGCCGCCCCTGCGGCAGGTAGCCCTCGGCGGGACTGACTAGAGCGAGTTGGGGTTGAGGCCGGTGATCCCGCCGTCCAGTGGGATCACCGTGCCGGTCAGGTAGGCGCCGGCCCGGGAGGCCAGGAAGATCGTCGTCCCGGCGATGTCATCACCCTGTCCCACCCGGCCCAGCGGCACCGCCTGCCCGACCGCCTCCCGCTGCTGCGCGGTGCCGAGGAAGAAGTCCGTCATCTTGCTCGGGAACGGGCCGGGGGCGATCGCGTTCACCGTGATCCCGTCGGCGGCCAGGCGCTTGGCCAGGTGCCGGGTGAGCATGTGTACCGCCGCCTTGCTGGCGCTGTAGGAGTAGTTCTCCATCGCCGGAGCGCGCAGGCCGTCAATCGAACCGATGTTGATCACCCGGGCCGGGTCACCGGGGCGTGCCGCCTTACGCAGTTCCGGCAGCAGTGCCACGGTGAGGGTGAAGACACCGCGCACGTTGGTGTTCAGCACCTTGTCCCAGCCGATCTCCGGGAACTCCTCGACCGGCGCGCCCCAGGACACACCCGCGTTGATGACCAGCAGGTTCAGCTCACCGAACCGGTCCCGGACGGCGGTCGCCAGCTCCTGGGTACCGGTGTCGGTGGACAGATCGGCGCCGATCGCCTCGCACCGGCCGGGCTCCACACCGGTAGCGGCCGCGGCCCGTTCGGCCAGCTCGGTCAGCTCGACCGCGGCCTGTCGGCAGGCGTCCAGCTTCCGGGCCGAGATCACCACCTGGGCCCCCGCCTCCACCAGGCCCTGGGCAATCATGAAGCCGATCCCCCGGGACCCACCGGTGACGACGGCGGTCTTGCCCCGAACGGAGAACAGGTCGTGGGCCGAACCGGCGGCAGACGATTGTGTGCTCATAGCGACTCCTTTGGTAGGTCGCTCGCAGTGTGCCGATCAAACCCCGCCACGGCGACCCCGGGGAGTGTGATGAGAAACCAACAGGGGTCGACGGTAGGATCGCAGCCCTACCACTTGGAGTGATCCTGATGTCGATCGAGACCCAGCAGCAGCAGTTGTCACCGTTCAACCAGCTACTGCAGGAGCAGGTCAGCCGCGAGTTCACCGCGCAGCAGCAGTACGTCGCCCTGGCCGTCTGGTTCGATGCCCGCGACCTTCCCCAGTTGGCCGCGCTCTTCTACCGGCAGGCGGTCGAGGAACGCAACCACGCGATGATGATGATCCAGTACCTGCTGGACCGGGGCATCCCGCCGGTGGTCCCCGGCATCCCCGGAGTGCGCAACGACTTCCTTCAGCCGATCGACCTGATCCGGCTCGCCCTGGAGCAGGAAGAGCAGGTCACCACCTGGATCGAGGCGCTGTTCAAGGCGGCCCGCGACGACGGTGACTTCCTCGGCGAGCAGTTCATGCTCTGGTTCCTCAAGGAGCAGGTCGAAGAGGTCGCCTCGATGTCCACCCTGCTGACCATCACCGAGCGCGCCGAGAACGACTTCTTCAAGATCGAGGAGTTCGTCGCCCGGGAGAGCACGGCCGACGAGGCCGATCCGTCCGCGCCCGGCGCTGCCGGCGGCATCCTCTAGACCGGTTTGTGGGTGAACAACTTTCGCTCCGGGTCGGCGGGTTCGATCCGGCGCAGCGGGTTCGGCGGCTGCTGCGCCCGCGTTCGCCACTCCCTCGGATAGCCCAGCGAAACCTCCTCGAAGCGGACGCCGTCCACCATGAAGGTGACCGGAATATGCAGGTGACCGTAGACCGCGACGGCGGCTCGGTAACGCAGGTGCCAGTCCTCGGTCCGTTCGGACCCGCACCACATCGCGAAGTGCGGGTACCGCAGGATCGTCGTCGGCAGCCGGTTCAGCGGCCAGTGCGAGACCAGGATCGTTCGCCGCTCCGGCGCGATCGCGTTCAGCCTGACCTCGGTGATCCGCAGCCGCTCCTGTCCCCAGTCCTTCAGGCTGGCGAACGGGTCCGGATGCAGCAGCAGCTCGTCGGTGCAGTACACCCCGCTTTCCCGGCCAAAGCTCAGAGCTTGCGGGATCGTCATCCCGGCCGGGCGCCAGGAGTAGTCGTAGAGCACGAACAACGGCGCCACCACCAGGTCCTCGTCCACCCCGGGCCAGATCACGTACTCGTCCTCCGGCGTCAGAACGTCCAGTTCCCGGCAGAGGTCGACCAGGTGCTGGTAGCGCTCGACCCCGCGCAGTTGGACCTGGTCTCGGGACACGGTCCACAGTTCGTGGTTACCCGGCGCCCAGATCACCCGTTCGAACCGTTCGCGGAGTAATTTCAGCGTCCACTCGATGTCTGCCACTCGATCGGCCACGTCACCTGCCACGATCAGCCAGTCGCCGTCCGTCGTCGGCCGGATCTGCTCCACCACCTCCCGGTTGCCCTCGTGCGAGACATGCAAGTCACTCGTGGCCAGGAGAGAAGGACGCGGCATGACCAGGAATCTAACTCGGGCTCCAGATGCCCATCTGCTCGAGGCATTGACCGGGCCCAGCGCCGCAGCGGTGCCCGATCGAGTCGACGCGATCCAGGTCGGCGATGTCCGGATGTCTCGCGAGCACCTCCTGGCCGCCGCCTCGGCCGTGGCCGACCGGGTCCGGGGCGCGAGCACGGTGGCCCTGGACGCGACCGTCGACCTGGAGACGGTGGTCGCGGTCGTCGGCTGCCTGCTGGCCGGCGTCCCGGTGGTGCCGATGCCACCGGACTCGGGCCAGGCCGAGCGCGCCCACATCCTGGCCGACTCCCGGGCGGACCTGATCCTGCTCCCGGGCGAGATCGATCTGACGGCCGGCTCCGGCACCCGGTACCCCGAGCCGCCGGCCGAGGACACCGCGCTGATCCTCTACACCAGCGGGACGACCGGACCACCGAAAGGCGTGCCGATCGGGCGGGCCGCCATCGCCGCCGGGCTGGACGGGCTCGCCGAGGCCTGGGCGTGGACCCCGGAGGACGCCCTGGTGCATGGGTTGCCGCTGTTCCACGTGCATGGCCTGGTGCTGGGGGTACTCGGCCCGTTGCGGATCGGTTCCACTCTGCGGCACACCGGG
>JANNPJ010000325.1:0-21606 GCA_031400005.1 Kineosporiaceae bacterium
CCACGGCGCTGTACGGGCCAACTCGCGTGGTACACACAATGTCACCCTCTCACCTCTCACATCACCCGGTGGGGTCGGGGGCGCGCCCCCCCCCGGCCAATGGGACCCGCACCCAGGTGCCTCAACTTACCGGAGTCTTCATGACAACAATGCCCGTGGCCCGCCGCAGCCGCGGCCGGCTGATGTCGCGCAACACTGTGGTGGGTTGGAGTTTCCTGCTGCCGAACTTCATCGGCTTCGGGATCTTCACGCTTATCCCGGTCGGCCTGCTGTTCTATTACGCGTTCACCGACTGGAACGTCTTCACCGGCGCCGAGTGGAGCGGGCTGGACAACTTCAGCCGATTGGTGAACGACGCCAGCTTCTGGACCGCGTTGAAAAACACGTTCTACTACTCGGCGTTCCACATCCCGCTCACCCTGGGCGCCTCCCTGGCGCTCGCTCTCTTGCTGAACCGCAAAATGCGCGGGGTGGCGTTCTTTCGTACCGCGGCGTTCTTCCCCTACATCACCTCGATCGTCGCCATCGCGCAGGTCTGGAACATGCTCTTCAGCCCCGGCTTCGGACCGATCAACGAGGTCATCCGCGCCTTCGGGGTAGACAACCCACCTGGCTGGACCAGTTCGGCGACCTGGTCGATGCCGGCGGTCATCATCGTCGGCGTCTGGCGGGAAATGGGCTACTACATGCTGCTCATTCTGGCTGGACTGCAGACCGTCCCGGCCCAGCTCTACGAGGCCGCGCGGATGGACGGCGCGAACGCCTGGTGGCAGTTTCGGGCGGTCACGCTTCCAGGGCTGCGCCCGACCATGTTCTTCGTGACCGTGATGCTGACTATCGGAAGCTTCAAAGTCTTCGACTTGATCCTGGTGATGACCGACGGCGGGCCAGGTCAATCCACGCTGGTGCTGGCGCAGTACATCTATCAGAAGGGCTTCGAGGAGCAGGAGTTCGGCTACGCCTCGGCCGTATCCATCGTGCTGTTCGGCATTTGCCTCGCGGTCACCGTCGTCCAGTTCCTGGTCAACAAGCGAAGGGACGCATAATGACGATGTTGGAGACACCGCCGGCCGAAGTTCCGCTGAATGTCGTTAAGCCAACTCGTCGAGGCCGCACCCCGGACCGGGTTGGGCAGGTCTTCAGGTACGTTGCGCTTGTCGTCCTGGTCTCCGCTGTGCTGTTGCCGTTCTATTGGATGGTCTCGTCGTCGCTCAAGGCGAACAGCGATGTCTTCACCGTCCCGGTCAAGTGGTTTCCGGACACCGTGGTCTGGGGTAACTACGTCGACATCTGGCAGAAGTCGGAGATGACCACCTGGCTCAAGAACACCGTGCTGCTCTCGGTCGCCGTCACCTTCCTCCAGGTCCTCACCGGCAGCTTTGCCGCCTACGGCTTCGCCAAGGTCCGTTTTCCCGGCCGGGATGTGCTGTTCATCGCGTACATCGCCACGATTGCCGTGCCGTGGCAGTCGTACATGATTCCGCAATTCGTGCTGATGTCGAAACTGCAGTTGACCGACACGTTCTGGGCCATCATTGCGCTGCAGGCATTCAGCGCCTTTGGTGTATTCCTGATGAAACAGTTCTACGAAACCATCCCGGACGAACTCATTGACGCCGCCCGCATCGACGGCATGAACGAGTACGGCATCTACCGGCGGATCATGCTGCCGCTGTCCGTGCCGGCCTTGGCCAGTCTCACCTTGCTCACCCTGGTCAACACCTGGAACGACTACCTGGGGCCGCTGTTGTACCTGCGTGACCCCGGCCTGCGGACCATCCAGTTGGGGCTGAAGACGTTCATCTCGCAATACAACGCCGAGTACGCGCTGATCATGACCGGTTCAGTGCTGTCCGTGCTGCCGATCGCGATCATCTTCCTGCTCGGACAGCGGTACTTCGTCGAAGGTATCGCCACCACGGGGTTGAAGGGATGATGGGTCTACGGGTCCGGCACGAAACCTTCAGTGCCATCTTTGACGTGGTGTACGTGGCACTCGTCACGAACCTGCTGCTGGTGATCGGCTGCTTGCCACTGGTGGTGGGATTGCTGACGACCGACCCTGTGAAGTCCTGGCCGATACTTGCCCTGGTGGCACCGCTGTGTGCGCCCGGCCTGTGTGCAACCTTTGCCGTCCTTGCCTGGTACACCACCGAGCGATCCACCGCCGTGTTCACTACCTATCTGCGGGCGTGGCGGGCATCGTGGCGGCGGGCAACCGCATTGGGTGCGGTCGCCACCGCCACGCTCGTCGTGCTCGGCGTGGATGCTCGGGCCGTGTGGGGGAAACCCGTAGGGGCCGCTGTCATTCCGATGCTGGTCGTGGCCGCGTTCCTGGTCGTGTCGTCGTCCCTACTCGGCCTGGTGATGATTGCCGAGCGACCCACGGTGCGGTTACGCGACGCCCTGCGCGCGTGCCTGTACCTGGCAGTTCGGCGCTGGTACCTCACCCTCGTCTCCTTGGCCGTGCTCGTCCTACTCGAGGTGCTGTTCGCCAGTCGTCCGGCGCTCGCGCTCGGACTGGCCGCGACTCCGCTCTTGTACGTGGTCTGGGCCAACAGCCGATTCACCCTCAACCCAGCACTGGGACCGACGCCGGACCTGGCGCACAGTGCCGGATAGCCCCATTGCTCGGTAGCAGCGCTGGTTGAACGCAGCGCTCGATAACACGGCGCTCGAGAAAAGCAGTGCTCGATAAAACGCAGCGCCGGATAGTGCAGGCCGGACAGCGCAATGCCCAGTGTGGGCCTATTGACGAAGCAAGGAGAGGGCATTCATGACGGAGATCGACGTCCGTCCCGGCCTCGACCCCGAGGTGATGGGGCGTGCGGTGACCGCCGCTCTGCGCACGGTCGATGCGAACATCGCCGAGTTCGGCGACCAGTACCCCGGGGACACCACCACGCACAACAGATACCTGCTGCGGCCGTCGGTGAACGGCCTGCCCGAGGGTGCCAATGTCGGCTGGACCACAAGCTTTTGGCCGGGAATGCTGTGGCTGGCCTTCGAACTCAGTGGCTCGCCGGCGCATCAGCAGGCAGCTGTCTCGCACGTGCGTAGCTTCGCCGAGCGCATCGAACGTGGCATCGACCTCGACACCCACGACCTCGGCTTCTTGTACACCCTCAGCTGTGTCGTCTCGTGGCGGCGCTCCGGTGACGAGACCGCCCGCCGTAGCGCGTTGGCGGCGGCGGACCATTTGATGACGCGGGTACTCGAATCAGCCGGGATCATCCAGGCCTGGGGCGACCTGAACAACCCGAGTCAGCGCGGCCGTACCATCATTGACAGCCTGATGAACACCCCGCTGCTGTTCTGGGCGAGCCAGGTCAGTGGCGACCCGAAGTACGCCACTGCGGCGCGCCGGCACGTCGAACAACTACGCGATCATATTATTCGCCCGGACAGCACCACGTTTCACACCTTTCATTGGGACGTGCGCAGCGGCGAACCGTTGCGGGGTGAGACCGAGCAGGGAAGTGCCGACGACTCGTGCTGGGCGCGTGGGCAAGCGTGGGGCATCTATGGCTTCACGCTGAACTACCGCCACACCGGCGACCCGTCGTTCCTCGACGCGGCGCAACGCTGCGCCGACTACTTCCTCTCCCACCTGCCTGCCGATCACGTTGCCTACTGGGATCTCGTCTTCTCCGACGGCAGCGACGAGGAACGCGACAGTTCCGCCGCGGCCATCGCGGTGAACGGGCTCATCGAACTCGCCACAGAGCTCGGCGCCGGCCCGCAGAGCGACCGCTACCATGGCGCCGCCCTGCGCATCCTCGGCTCGCTGATCACTGAGTACTCGACCGAGCGGAATCCGCAGTCCAACGCGCTGATTCTGCACGGCGTCTATGACAAGCCCAAGGACATCGGAGTTGACGAGGGCACGCTCTGGGGCGACTACTTCTATCTCGAGGCCCTCACTCGCCTGGCCCGCCCCGACTGGACCAGTCACTGGTGACCGACCGCCAGCCTCACCCAACCCTCTCGAGGAGAACCACATGGACTACCGCTATCACTGCTACATTCCGTCCGAAAATGGTCGCAACGAGCTGCCTTTCAACCCGTGCAGCCTGCTCGACCTGACCTTCCTCAAGCTTGAGGCCGGCCAGTCCTGGTCCGGCGAGTCCGGCGACCGCGAGATCCTCGCCGTCATCCTCGGTGGCACAGCCACCTTCACCGTCGGTACGGAGAAGTTCGCGGATGTCGGTGGACGCGCGGACGTCTTCTCCGGAAAGCCGCACTCGGTCTACATTCCGGCAGGCTGCTCGGTCACCATCGACGCAACCGGACCGGTGGAGATCGCGCTGCCGAGCGCGCCCAGCGACCTGGCCACCGACCCGTACGTGATTGCGCCGGAGCAGGTAGCCGACGGTCGCTGGGGCGCGGCGAACTTCTCCCGCAACTATCACCAGATCCTCACCGAGGCTTCCCAGCCCGACCTTCCGGCCCGCCGGCTCATCGTCGGGGAGACGTACACCCCGTCCGGGAACTGGAGCACCTACCCGCCGCACCGGCACAAGACCGACAACCTCCCGGCCGAGGCCGCGCACGAGGAGATGTACTACTTCCGGATCAACCCCAGTGACGGATTCGGCCTCTGCCGGATGTACACAGACGAGGGCTACGAGGAGAACTTCACCGCCCGAGACCACGGCATGCAGATGATGCCCGAGGGTTACCACACCGTTGTCAGTGCACCCGGTTACACCACCTACTACCTCTGGGTCCTGGCCGGCACGCAGCGCACCCAGGGGGCCCACGAGGACACCGACCTCAGCTGGGTGGGCGGCACCGTCCCGACGCTGCGCCAGCTCGGACTCTGAGGAACGCCTCGACAATGATCCTGGACAACTTTCGCCTGGACGGGCGCGTCGCGCTGGTCACCGGTGCCAACCGCGGTCTCGGCCAGGGCTGCGCGCTTGCCCTCGCCGAGGCCGGCGCGGACGTCGCGCTGCTGTGCCGAACCGAACCCAAAGAGACGACCGAGCAAATCTTGGCGCTCGGCCGGCGGGTCATTTACCTGCCGTGTGACCTGAGTTCGGCCGGGCCGGTCGAATTTACGGCTGCCGTCGACAGAGTCTGCGCGGAGCTGGGCCGGCTGGACGTGGTGGTCAACAATGCCGGCATCATCCGTCGGGCACCGGCCGTCGACGTCAGCCAGGCCGACTGGGACGACGTCCGCACCGTCAATCTGGACGCGGTGTTCCAGCTGTGTCAGGCCGCCGGCCGGGTCATGATCGCTCAGGGCAGCGGAAGCATCATCAACATTGCGTCGATGCTTTCCTATCAGGGCGGCATCCGAGTTCCGGCGTACACCGCGACAAAGCACGCTGTCGTCGGTCTCACCAAGGCGTTGGCCAACGAGTGGGCGGGGCACGGAATCACTGTCAACGCGATCGCGCCGGGCTACATGGCCACCGACAACACCACGGCGCTGCGCGAGGATCCCTGTCGGGCCAGCGCCATCCTCGAACGCATCCCCGCGGGACGGTGGGGCACCCCTGCGGACCTGATGGGTGCCGTCGTCTTCCTGGCCTCGGACCTGGCGAGGTATGTGAATGGTGCGGTCATTCCGATCGACGGCGGCTGGCTGGCCAGATAGGGCCGGTAAGGACCGGGTACGACGTGACTGGCACCAGGGGCTGTCGGAGGGGACAGCCTCTAGTGCCAGTCACGTTTGAGTTCAGCGGTGGCGCCTGGCGGGGACGCTTACTTCGACGGCGGTGGCCACGACTTCCTCCAGCGGCCCGCGCCGATCCGGTGATCCCCACCAGGTGGCGGCGAGTAGCGCGACAACGACGTTGCTCAGCAGCACCGGCCACACCGGCCACCCACCGCCCGGATCGGCCTCATGGATCAGGCCGACGGCGATCACGTGCGCGGAGTAGAGGGTCAGCGTCATCGACCCGGCTGCCCCCAGCGGGCGCAGCCAGCCGCCTGTCCTGGGCACCACGATCAACGCCACCCCGATCACCAGGAGCGCGGTGCCGGTGGTGTGCACCAGATCGGGGATCGCCCCGGAATGCGGGGCCATCACCCCAAGGAACCACCAGGACGTCGTCGGCGTGGTACCGAAGAAGGAATCGGTGAACAACTCGTCACCACGTCCGGCGATGAACGCGCCCGGCTCCAGGGTGGCGCCGAGCGCCGTCACCCCACCGGCCAGCTGCACGCACACGGTCGCCACCAGCCAGGCACCGATCGCCAGGCCGGCCCCGACAGCAGCCAGCCATCGGCCGGTTTCCGGGCGCAGCACCAGCCGACCCACCGCCAGCCCGGCCAACAGGTAGGTCACCCAGGTCAGAACCGGGTAGTAGCCGTTGAGCAGCAGGTGCAGCGCGGTGTCACCGGGGTTGACGACGTCCTTCCACGACGGGTTCGCCCCCGGCCCGTCATTCCATCCGCTGGCCCGGATCAGCTGGCTGACCACCGGCGAGAGCACTGCCCAGCAGACCGCCGCGATGGCGAGCCGCCGGGCCGACCAGCCCAGAACCGGCAGCGCGACCAGGAACAGCACGGCGTAGTACGACAGGATGATCGCCACCGGCGTGCTGATCAGGCCAAGCGTCAGGCCGAGGGCGCCAATCACCGCGGCCCGCACCGGGATCGCTCGGCGAGCCCACCAGAGCCGGTCCGCCGTGGGGTGGGCACCACCGGAGCCGAGCGCCAGACCGACCCCGGCCAGGACGGCGAACAGCGCGGCGGAGCGGCCACCGGCCAGCGAATGCACCACGCCATCGATCCCGTCGCCGCTGGACAGGATGTGCACGGACATCATCCCGATCAACGCCACACCCCGGGCAACGTCGATCGCCAGCAACCGTCGGATCCCGCCGCCGGACGGACCGGCGACCTCGACGTCCTCAGTCGACATCCGCTCTGGCTCAGACGCCATCGGCGGCGATGTCAGCCGACAGCCGAACCTCCGCCACATCGGCGTCGTTCGCTCCGGCGTAACTGCGTCGAGCCCCGTCCGGCAGCATCCCGGCGGAGGTGAAGAAGGCACCGCGGGCCAGATCACCCTCGGGGACCCAGACGCTCAGCGCGGTCAGCCCGTGGTTGCGCAGGTGGTCGACGACGGCGGACATCAACCGCGACGCGTGGCCGTTGCGCAGGTGCAGCGGGTCCACGGCGAGGACCGCGAGCTGGCCATCGGCCTCGGTGGCATCCCGGTCCTCGCTGGGGCCGACGGCGGCGAACCCGACCACGATGTCGTCGGCGACAGCGACCAGGACTGCGTGCTTGGTGGACGGCGGCTCGGTCACCGCGCGCCGCCAGGCCGGCAGCAGCGCCTCCGGGGTGAGCGCTTCCAGGGTCGCCTCGGGCAGCAGGTTGCCGTACGCCATCCGCCAGGCCCGGGCCTGGATGGCGCTGATCGATGGCGGGTCGCCGGCGCGAGCGGGCCGGACCAGGGTCGTCGCACTCGTTGCCATGGCCACATCCTGTCACCGCCGCCCATGTCCTTCGGCGGTCGGGCTCCGTGCCGGTTGTTCGGGCGGCATGGTGGGGCCACCCAGGCACGCAGATCACCGGAATACCTGCAGGACGAGGTGGTCGCCGGCCCCGTCGTGCGTGCTGGAGTGGCCCTCGATGTCCAGAGAACCTGCAGGGTTACCATCGGCGGGTGCCACAGACATCGCCAACCGACCTCGGAGTGCTCGCAGACCGGGTCTTCGCCGCCGTCCTGTTCGATATGGACGGCACACTGATCGACTCCACCCCCTCGGTGAACCGGTCCTGGAGCCGCTGGGCCTTGGAGTTTGGCGTCGATCTGACCAGTCTGGCCGGTATGCACGGCATCCCCGCCGCGCAGATCATGGCCCGTCTGGTCGCGCCCGCGCGGCTGCGTGAAGCAGTGGCCCGAATCGAGCAGCTCGAGATGGCGGACGTCGAAGGCATCCTGGTGCTGCCCGGCGCCGCGGAGGCACTGGCGGCGATCCCGGCCGGCCGCGGGGCGATCGTCACCTCGTGTACCCGCGACCTGGCGAAGGCGAGGATCGCGGCCACCGGGCTGCAGGCCCCGGCGGTGATCGTGACTGCTGATCAGGTTGCCGAGGGCAAGCCCAACCCGGCGCCGTTCCTGCTCGCGGCCGAGAAGTTGGGCGTGGACCCGGCCGGCTGCCTGGTGGTTGAGGATGCTCCGGCCGGCCTGACCGCGGCGCTGGCGGCCGGCTCGTTCCGGCTCGCGGTCTGCACCACGCACACCCCGGACGAACTGGAGGCGGACGCCATCGTCACCAACCTCGCCGCCGTCCGGTTCATCGTCGAGCCGGGTGGAATCCGGGTCACCCTGGCCTGAGCCACCGTGGCACAGTTGACGTTGCCTGACTGAGATTACGTCGGGGACCAGTAGTGGCGTGGCCGCCCTGGCCGAGGACGGCGAAGACCAGCGCGATCGGGATCAGGCTGTCTCCGAACGCAGGTCTGGCCAATCAGATAGTACTGAAACGGTTTTCGTTGCCACAGTGGACGCTGGGTCACACTGGCTGGAGGCGGGTGGGCATCGCCAGCGTGGTGAAGGTGCCCTGATCCGCAGACCGGATCAGCACGGGCCGATCCGGTGCCGTCAGTTCCAGCAGCGCCTCCGGTCCTACTCCGGCCGCCAACGCCGCCGCCAGCACTGCGGTGCCAAAGCCGAGGCGGATCGGCGCGCCGGTGCATACGGCGTCCAAAATCGTTTCCTGCGAATGGTTTCTGGAGATCACCAACCGGTCATGGCCGAAGCTGAGGGCGACCGTTTCAGGCAGGTCGCCGTCCACCATCAAATCCAGCAGGCTGGCCCGGTCGACGATTGCTCGCGTCGTCGACGGTCCCAGATCCCGCAGGATCACCCGATAATCCGGGAACTGCCCCTCGACCGTCGGTAGCGAGCGATCGTCGGTTCCCGCCGTCACCGTGACGGCATCACCGTCCACCCTGAGACGCACCTCGTCATGCCGGATTGCCCACCCCGCGAGTTCGGTCAGCGCGGCGACCGGGACCAGCACGTAGGCGCCGCCCTGACACCGCCGAGCCGTGAGTACCCGGACGGCCAACCGGTAGCGGTCGCTGGCCACCAGGCTGACCTCGCCGTCGCCAATCTCCAGGAGCACGCACGCCAGGGCGGGGCTGCCCGCCGCCGTCGCGGCGTCCATCGTCGCGGCGGACGACGCTACCTGCCGCACAGCGCTCGCCAGTTCGGGCCCGGACAGGGTGACCTCGCAGGCATCGGTGGGCAGGGCCAGTGACTCAAGGATCACCGCGGTGGCGCGTCGGGCCGGCCCGAGTTTGCCCTCCAGTTGGC
Source organism: Kineosporiaceae bacterium (assembly GCA_031400005.1). Classification (GTDB taxonomy): domain Bacteria; phylum Actinomycetota; class Actinomycetes; order Actinomycetales; family Kineosporiaceae; genus JANNPJ01. The sequence goes on from JANNPJ010000325.1 coordinate 9,287, forward strand.
GAAGATGAGCATGCAAGATGCTGGCGGCGTCCTCCCTTGACCCGTCGAGCACCTGGCGGACATCCGCCAGTGGCAGGTCAACCTCGCGAAGGCTGCGCAGCAAGGCCGCCCGGGGCTGCTGCTCGAGCGAGTAGAGCCGGTAGCCAGATCCATTCTGAACCTGCGCCGGTGGCAGCAGGCCGCAGTCGGCGTAGAAGCGCAGGGCACTGGAGGTCAGGCCCACCAGTCGGGCGAACGCGCTGATGGTCAACAGGTCTTCAGAGTCAGTCACGGAGAAATCGTGCGCCTTCAGGTTGGTCGAAGGTCAACTGCGTAGCTGCCAACTGACCGCTGTGCCCCGGTAAAACCGGTGGTCGAGCCAAAAATCTCCCCCGGGCACCGGTTTTACGCGGGCACAGCGGTGACCCGCCTTGCGGATGCTGGCGAAAGGGAGCACCTGGCTGCTCCTCGACCTGCGCGGCGCATGGGCTGGTTGCATCATGGGCCGCGCTATGCCCACATCCGGCTTCTGGTTTCTGCTTGGGACCTGGGCGACCTTTATAGCTGGGTTTATGCGATGTGTCAGCCTTGTCGATGCGTGCGATCTCCATCTATTGCAGCCGATGTGACGCGTTCGTTCGGTGGTATCCGAAGTGTTACCGATGAACCATGGCTCTCTTCCGTCCCAACAGATATCGTCCGGGTTGTCCGTTCCTGAGGCCGAACCGCCGGTGTTTCGGCGCGTTTCGGGCCGCCGAGGATTTGCAGCGAAGGTCGGACCGTGTCGGGCCGCGTGGCCGAGGAGTTCCAGTGAAGATTTACGCAACCAGGCACTCGCCCGAAACCCAGCAGAAGACCGAGGTGGACGTCGAGGCCACCGCCGAGGAGCTGACTAGCCTGTATCAAGCACTTGGCAGCGGCCGGGCGGAACTGCCGGCCAGCCACGACGGTAGCTCCGAGTCGCATGACTGCCTGCTCGTCGGGATCGAGATCGAGCGAGTGTCGGGGCTGCGGCTACGGGTGTCGGTCGACTGGGAGCGGCGAATGCTTCAGATCGTCGGCGGTGACAGCGAGACCCAGTCCTTCGCTGCCAACGTGCTGGATCTTGCCCAGGAGACGCCGGTCGGTTCGCAGCACCACTTCAACTACTTCGACAACCACTTCTATCTCGACCCGGAGTCGGTTTCGCTCAGCATCCAGTTCGTCTGACCGCTGCCCGCAATCGGTCCAGACGACGGCACCAAGCGGCGGGGGTAGGCAGGGTGGGGCCACTCAGGCACGCACAACGCGGGGATACCTGCGCAGGTGTTCGCAGGGTCCATTGTGCGTGCTCACTGGAGTGGCCCCTGGTGCACGGTCGCGCCAACTGCGGGCACCCGTGCATGATCGCGGTTGGCGGGGTGTCAGCTGGCTTTTGCTTGTGCTAGGCGGGCTTTGACATCAGCCGCGTAGCTGTCGACGTACTCCTGGCCGGAGTTGTTCGCCAGCACCCACATCAGTTCATCGGTAGCCGATCGGACCACCTGCCGGTTGTCACGGAAATCGTGGTAGCGGGAGAAGTCGAGGGGCGGGCACACCTTGATCCGGACCCGGCCGAAGCGCCAGCGACTCGTCCCGGGCGGATTCACCGTGTCACTGCCGCTCATCACGACCGGAATGACGGGTGCACCGGTCGCCAGGGCCACCCGGATCACCCCGGTCTTGCCCTTGTAGAGCCGGCCATCGGGGGAGCGGGTGCCCTCCGGGTAGATCGCCCAGATTCCGCCGTCGGCCAAAATCTTTGTCGCGGCATCGAGCGCGCCCTGAGCTGCCGTCGCTCCACCACGGTCGATCGACACCTGCCCAGCGGCCGAGAAGAACCACTTCTTCAGCAATCCCTTGAGGCCCGGACTGGTGAAGTACTCGCTCTTCGCCACGAAGGTGATCCGCCGCCGCATCTTCAGCACCAGGAAGAACGAATCCGCCACGGCCAGGTGATTGCTGGCCAGAATCACCGGCCCTTTGGTCGGGATGTGCTCGGTGCCTTCGATGATGGGCCGGCCGAACAGCCAAACGATCGGTGAGAGGAGGCATTTCAGGATCCAGAAGACCATGGGTCACCGATCGTCGAAGCGAAGTAGACAATGTCTACCTTACGATATTCTGGCGCCCATGAACACCACCGAACCGCTGCGCGACAGGCTCGTCGCGGCGGGAGTGGAGATCCTGGAGCAGCAGGGTTTGGCCGAGCTCAGCCTGCGCGCGATCACCCGCCGGACCGGGGTCTCGCATGGCGCACCGCGGCGGTATTTCCCGACCCATCGAGGGCTGCTCGCGGCCATCGCCCGCACTGGGCTGGAGGATCTGACCGCCCGGCTGGCACCGGTCTTGTCGGACGTCGAAACCCCGGCCAGGCAGCGGCTGATCTGGCTGGCCGAGGTCTACCTGCGGTTCGCCGAGGAGCGCCTGGAGATGTTCGAGCTGATGTTCCGCCATGACCTGCTCGCCGGTGCGGGCGGTGATCTGCGGGCCACAGCCCTGCCGCTGTTCGAGGGGCTTGCCGCACTGGTCGCCGAGGCGGCGCCGGCGCACCCGGACAGCCGGCAGCGCGCGCTATCGATCTGGACCCAACTGCACGGCCTGGCCGTCCTCAGCGCCGGCCAAAGCCTCGACCTGGTCGCCGATCCGGCCGACCGCCCCGATCTGATCGCCCGCGCGGTCGAAGCCAACCTGGCCTGAGCAACCCGGGCCTGGCCTGGCCTGGCTGGAGCGAGCCGCAGGGGAGGATTCGTTGCCCTTCGCGCGGCCAGCAATCGTTTACCTGCTGGCGAATCCTCCCGGGCGGTACGCCGTCCGGTTCCAGTAGCCGTCCGGTTCCAGTAATGCCGTGAGGCCCTGACGAACGGCGTGGCGGCCCATGGCTGGGTCCGAACTGAACCGGCTCATCGAGCCCCGACCGAGCTCACATCAAGCGCTGTGACGTGGATCACAGAATCTGAACATGGATTGCGGTAACACCGGCCGGTAGCTGGTCGATGGTTCCAGTGAATCCCGGTGCTGCTCGAACCCCCGAGCGGGCAGCATCGGGATTCTTCAAGTCCAGCGGATTCTGCAGGGCTGGCCCGCTCTTCAACTCCAGGCCAGCTCAACTCCAGGCCAGCTTCAACTCCAGGCCAGCTTCAAATCCAGCCGCGCTCCGACCGCGCCCGCTCTTCAGCAGCGCCGGGTGTGGCGCCGCCCGGTACGGTGGTACTTATGGCCGTTGATCCCATCACCCGCACGTTCGGTTCCGTGCTCGTGGCGATGGTCACGCCGTTCACCGATCAAGGTGAGCTGGACCTCCACGCCGCCCAGCAGGTAGCCACCCACCTGGTCGACAACGGGTGCGACGGACTGGTCATCTCCGGCACCACGGGCGAATCCCCGACAACGACGGACGCCGAGAAGGAGGCCCTGCTTCGGGCCGTCCTGGACGCCGTGGGCGGTCGCGCCGTCGTGGTCACCGGCATCGGCACCAACGACACCGCGCACTCGGTGGAGTTGGCCCGTCAAGCGGCGAAGGCCGGCGCGCACGGGCTGCTCGCCGTCACCCCGTATTACTCCAAGCCGCCGCAAGCCGGGTTGATCGCGCACTTCACCGTGCTTGCCGAGGCGACCGACCTGCCGGTGATGCTCTACGACATCCCGGGCCGCTCCGGCGTCCCGATCCACACCGAGACTCTGGTCAGGCTGGCCGAACACCCGCGGATCGTCGCGGTGAAGGACGCCAAGAACGACCTGTACGAAGGCGCCTGGGCGCTGTCCCGGTCCGACCTGGAGATCTACTCCGGCTCGGACGAGATGAACCTGGCCTGGCTGGCGCACGGCGGGTCCGGGGTGGTCAGCGTCATCGGTCACGTCGCCCCCGGGCAGTTGCGGCAGATGGTCGACGCGGTCGACGTCGGTGATCTGCGGACCGCGCGCCGGATCCACACCGAGTTGCTCCCCGCGGTACGCGCGATCATGACCCGCAGCCAGGGCGCCATCATGGCCAAGGCCGGGCTCCAGCTCCAGGGTGTCCTGGCCGGGCGGCACCTGAGGCTGCCGCTGGTACCGGCCACCGACGACGAGGTGGCCGTCTTGCGCGGCGACCTTGAAGCGGCTGAGTTGCTGGAGAAGAGCGAGCTAGCGGAAAAGAGCGAGCGTCTTTGAGTCTGTCGCATCCAGAACTCGGGCTGCCTGGGCCACTCTCGGCCGACACGTTGCGGATCGTCCCGCTCGGTGGGTTGGGTGAGGTCGGCCGCAACATGGCCGTGTTCGAGCATCAGGGCAAGTTGCTGATCATCGACTGCGGTGTGCTCTTTCCCGAGGATCACCAACCCGGCGTCGACCTGATCCTGCCGGACTTCTCCTACCTCGCCGACCGGTTGGACGACGTGGTCGCGGTGGTGCTGACGCACGGACACGAGGACCACATCGGTGCGGTGCCGTACCTGCTTCGGCTCAAGGCGGACCTGCCGCTGGTCGGTTCCCAGCTCACCCTCGCGCTGGTCGGGGCGAAGCTGCGCGAGCATCGGATCACCCCGCTCACGCTCGCCGTGAAGGAAGGCCAGCGCGAGCAGTTCGGCCCCTTCGACTGCGAGTTCGTCGCGGTGAACCACTCGATCCCGGATGCGCTGGCGGTCGCCGTCCGGACCAGTGCGGGCACGGTGCTGCACACCGGCGACTTCAAGATGGACCAGCTACCGCTGGACGGTCGGATCACCGACCTGCGAGCGCTGGCCCGGCTCGGCGAGGCAGGCGTCGATCTGTTCATGGTCGACTCGACGAACGCCGAGGTTCCCGGCTTCACGGTTTCCGAGCGGGAGATCACGCCGGTGCTGAACTCGGTGTTCGCCGCCGCCGAGCGCCGGGTGATCGTCGCCTCGTTCGCCTCGCATGTGCACCGAGTGCAGCAGGTGCTGGATGCCGCGCAGGCCCATGGTCGGCGGGTGGCGCTGGTCGGCCGGTCGATGGTGCGGAACATGGGTATCGCCAAGGACCTGGGGTACCTGAGCGTGCCTCCCGGCATCCTGATCGACATCAAGTCCACCGCCGACCTGCCGGACGACAAGATCGTGCTGATGTGCACCGGGTCGCAGGGGGAGCCCATGGCAGCCCTCTCCCGGATGGCCAACCGCGATCACCGGGTGGAAGTGGGGCGCGGTGACACGGTGGTGCTGGCGTCGTCCCTCATCCCTGGGAACGAGAACTCGGTGTACCGGGTGATCAACGGCCTGACCCGGCTCGGTGCCACGGTGGTACATCAGGGCAACGCCCGGGTGCACGTCTCCGGCCATGCCAGCGCCGGTGAGCTCCTGTACTGCTACAACATCGTAAAGCCGAAGAACGTGATGCCGGTGCACGGCGAGGCCCGGCACCTGGTGGCGAACGCCGAACTGGCGGTGCTGACTGGCGTGCCCCGGGAGCGGGTGGTGGTCGCCGAAGACGGGTTCGTCATCGACCTGCGCGACGGGGTCGCCACGGTGGCCGGCCAGGTGCCGTGCGGCTATGTCTACGTCGACGGATCCAGCGTGGGTGCGATCACCGAGGCAGACCTCAAGGACCGCCGGATCCTCGGCGAAGAGGGTTTCATCTCGATCATCGTCGTGGTGGACGCCGCGAGTGGCAAGGTGGTCGCCGGCCCGGAGATCCACGCCCGGGGCTTCGCCGAGACCGACGCCGTCTTCGATGCGGTGAAGCCGCGGATCATCGACGCGATCCGGGAGGCGGCGATCAACGGAGCGGTGGACAACCACCAGTTGCAGCAGGTGGTTCGCCGGGTGGTCGGGCGCTGGGTGAGCGAGTCCTACCGCCGTCGTCCCATGATCATCCCCTTGGTCATGGAGGCGTAGCGACGCTTATCTTCCGGTGATCTTGCACGAACTGACATGTCATTTTGTGCACAATCACGGGGAGATGGCGGCGGCGAGTTTGCCGAGGACCAGCGCCAGCGGTGGCCAGTTTGCTCGTCCGCGCCGAGTCACGGCGTAGGACCGCAACACGACGTCCGGATCGGTGAGCGGTAGCAGGCTGATCCCGGGCGTCGTCGTCTCGTCAACCGGTAACAGCCCGACCCCCAGGCCGGCCACGATCAGATCTTGGACGAGGTCGAGGCTGTCGACTCGGTGGGCGATCCGCGGCTCGAACCCAGCCATCGAGGCCAGCGTGCGGACGACGACCTCATCGGCGGTGTTTCGGGAGTTGACGATCCAGTCGTGGTCGGAGAATCGCCGGAAGACGGCGAGCGCATTGCCGGTGACCGGCCCGCCGGTCCCGCCTGTTCCGCCCGTTTCTGCTGTGTCGCCCGACCTGCTTGTTCCGGCGGCCTCGGGGACGGCGAGAGTCCATGCCGCGGACCAGAGCCGGGTCGGCTCCAGCGCGCGGTCGAAGGCGGCGGGGGCGAAGTTGTAGTCATAGGTGAGGGCCAGATCGATGGTGTCGGTCGACAGCAGACCGAAAGCCTCGCTCGGCTCGTGCTCGTGGATGAGCAGACGCAACTGGGGGTGCTCGATGGCCAGGCCGGCGACGATCGGCAACAGGGACCTGCGGATTGCGGTGGCGAAACCGGCGATCCGGAGCGTGCCGACTGGCTCGGCGTCCGGATCGAGATCCAGGCGCGCGGCCTCGACCTCGGCCAGGATCGTGACCGCCCGGTCAGCCAATCGCCGTCCGGCTGGAGTGAGCCGGACCCGGCGACCGTCCGGCTCGATCAGCGGCGCGCCGGCCTCCCGGGCCAGCACGGCGATCTGCTGGGACACCGTGGACGTGGTGGTCCCAAGCTCGATCGCGACCTCACGCATTGAGCCAAGCCGGGAGAGTTCGAGCAGCAGTTGCAGTCGGCGGGTCTCCACTCGGACGGCTCCTTTCCTGTGTCCCCGACGGCCCGAAGACCGGACGGCCCCGGAGGTCCCGGTGGAGAGCGTCCCGGAGGGGCACTCACCGGGACGCTCGGCCATTGTCCATTAAATCTGAACGGTACATCCATGAATAGCACGTGGACATGGACGATGCCGCGGGCGTCTACTTGCTGTCATGAGTACCGCGACTTCCACCCCGGCCGTTCGAGCCGCCAGCGCCCGGACCGGCGCATCGATGACGCTCGCGTCCATGCTCTGCGTGCAACTGGGTCTGGCCGTCTCGGTCGGCCTGTTCGACCAGATCGGGGCACAGGCGGTGGCCTGGCTCCGGTTGGCCTGGGCAGGGGTGATCCTGCTCGTCGTCCTGGTTCTCAGCAGTCGACTACTGCTGGGCGGTCGACTGGGCGGTCGACTGGGCGGGCAGTCGGGTGGGCACCTCGGCGGTCAGCCGTGGTTCGGTTTCAGCCGCTCCAGCCTGCTGGCGTGCATCGCCCTGGGCGTGGTGACCGCGGCCGTCACCATGCTTTTCACCTCCGCAATCGCCCGGCTGCCGCTGGGTACCGCGAGCGCGCTGGAGTTCCTTGGCCCGCTCGGCGTGGCCGTCGCCCGCAGCCGTGGCGGGCGCAGGGTGTGGCCGGTCCTTGCCGCTGTCGGTGTGGTGCTGCTCACCGAGCCGTGGCAGGGCGGTGCGGACAAGGTTGGGGTGGCGATGGCACTCGGCGCCGGTGCTTGCTGGGCCGCGTACATTCTGCTGACCCAGCGGGTCGGCGACGAGGTGGCCGGGATCCGGGGCCTGACCGTGTCCCTTCCGGTGGCCGCCGTCGTCGCCACACTGGTGGCCGGGCCGTCCGTGCTGGCCGACCTGACCGTGCCGATTCTGCTCGCCGGGCTGGGGCTGGCCGTGCTGCTCCCGGTGATCCCGTTCATCCTCGAGCTGCTCGCCCTGCGCCGGCTGACCACCGTCGCGTTCGGCACGCTGATGAGCCTGGAGCCGGCCTTCGCCCTGGTCATTGGCCTGATCGTGCTCCATCAGGTGCCCGGTGTGGCCCCGCTGGCCGGCATCCTGTTCGTGGTGGCCGCCGGGATCGGGGCCGAGCGCACCGGTGCTCGTACCGACAAAGCAGATCCAGTGCCGGTGGGACGTCGAGAAGCCGAGCCCGATCCGGACGATCGCCAGCTCTGCTCAGATTCGCTGCGTTGATCCGCCTTTATCCGTGCAGGACACACGCCCAACGGGCGATCAGGTCCCGACCTGTCAAGGATCGCGGGCTCGACTCGTTCGGCGCCCTTGGTGGCCGCTTGCTTGGCCTCCCGGGCTAGATGATCTCGATGGTGGCCATCATCGCCATGTCCTCGTGCTCGAGATTGTGGCAATGCATGACGTAGCGGCCGGGCAGGTTGGGGAACTGGACCAACAGGTCGGCGTACTCGGCCGGGCGCAGGTCGATGGTGTCCTTCCAGCCGGCGTCCGAGGGATCGGGTCGGCGTCCGTTGCGGCTCGCGACCTGGAACGGGGCCAGGTGAATGTGCACCGGATGGTGGACGTCGGTGCCGATCCGCCACAGTTCGGTGGCACCGGCCCGGATGGTCGCAATCGGTCGCATCGGGTCGAACGGCAAATCGTTGATCAGCCAGCCGGGACGCTTTCCGACCACGCCGCGGCGGAACCGGAACCTGCGGGTGGTGGTGACTGCGGACCGCTGCAATCGCTCGATTGTGGGCAGCACCAACCGCGCCCGGCTCTCGTCCTTGACCGCCCGAGCCACCACGAACTGCATGACGTCGGCCGTGCTGTTCCTGCCGAGTTCGTTGCGAACGGTCACCTTCGTCCCGACCGGATACCGGGCGAAATCCACGATGACATCAAGTCTTTCGGCCGCAGCCAGGGTCAGGCTGTCGCGCTCGACCGGGGTCTCAAGCAGCCCGGCGTCCGAACCGATCTGCTGAAACCCGGACCCACCCGGCGGCGGAGGGTCAAGTACCAACCGATAGCGCCGCGCGTTAGAGCCATTCAGCCAGCGCAGCCGGTAACGAGCGGCGTCCACCTCGGCCACCGGCCAGGGGGTGCCGTTGACCAGGATCACGTCCGCTGTGACGCCTTCCATGTACTGGTCCTCGACACCGGGCGCACCCATCATCGACGGGTCGACGGCCGGATAGTCGAACTGTGCGTCGTCGTCGAACGCCCGATCGGCCACCATCAGCGGCAGCTCCCGGGCACCGCGAGGCAGGTCGAGGGCGTCCTCCTCGTCGTCCCGGATCAGGTGGAACCCGGCCAGGCCGCGATAGACGGCTGGGCCGGTGAAGTCCATCCGATGATCGTGATACCAGAGCGTCGCGGCCGGCTGCCGACCCGGGTATCGGTAGATCCGGCTACCGGTGACGACGTCCGCCCGGTCGTCCGGCATCGACATGCTGTGACCGTCGTGGGCAGATCTGGTCGATCCGGCCGAGCCGGTCGAGGATCGCGGCAGGATCAGGTCGGTGGGAAAACCGTCGCTGGCCGCGGGGACCTGACCGCCATGCAGGTGGACGACGATCGGAACGGGCAACTCGTTGATGTGCTCGACGACCACCGCTTGATCGCGCCGGGTCTCGATCGTCGGCCCCGGAAAGGTGCCCTGGTAGCCGAGAATCGCCGTCCGTCGGCCCGGCAGGATCTCCACTTCGGCGGCGCGAGATGTCACTCGATACAGGTCAGACCCGTCACCGAGCCGCTCGGTCGGGCGAAGCACAGCGGGGACTTTCAGAGGCAGGGTGAACGGTTTCGGTAGCTCGATGCCGGAGCGCAGGAGCTGACCGGTCTGCTGCGGGTCGGAGCCGCTGCCGCAGCCACCCAGCCCCGCTGCGCCGACCAGCCCGAGGCCCGCCACGCCACCGACTTTGAGCAGGTCTCGGCGGCTGATCATGCCGACCTTCCAACGCTATCGGGGGACGGCGGGACGGCGTCTCCGGTAGCGACGGCTCCGTTGCCAGTGCTCTTGTTGGCGGTGCTCTGGTGGACGGTGCTCTTGCTGGCGGTAGTGACGACGGGCGCTCGGCGGGCGCGGGCGTGATGAATCCGTGGCGTCCAGGACCAGACTGCCAGGAGCACGGCGAGGACAACGATGCCGGTGCCGAGCGGAACGTGGACCGCCAGGTTGTGATTGTATCCGGCGCCGATTTGTGCTCCCTCCATCGGGACCAGCAGCACCGTGGCGAGTACCGGCCAGAAGCGGCCGCGCCCGACGATCCAGTGGCAGAGGGCACCGCCGATGCAGAGGATCGCCGTTGCGGGCAACGTGGAGCCGTTGGTTCCGTGTGTCGAGAGGACGTTGAAGTCGCCGTCCAGGTAACGGCCGATCAGTACCGGCTGAGCGATTGCCAGCGCTGCGTGCGTGGTGAGCAGCAGTCGCAGCAGCCAGGCCGTCCACCGGCGTCCTGCCGGTTGTCGAACGGCCAGCGGTTGCGGCGGCGGAAGTGGGTTCTGGAGTGCTTGTTGCGGTGGAAATGATGGCGGTGGTGGAAGTGGTGGCGGAAGTTGCGGTTGCTGTTCTCGGTCCCTGGACACGTCGTCCTCCCCTCCGGCGTCCCCTGTTCCGGGGCGACACCACCATATGTAGCCTATCTACATATAGAAAGGCTACTCATTGACGACGTCACGTCGTATCGTGGGCTCATGCGAGCCGACGATCTGCGCGGCCGCCTCGACGCGATGATCTTGGCCGCCGTCGAGCACCGGCCGCTGCATGGGTATGCCGTGATGGAAGAACTGCGTGCGCGCAGCGGTGGGCAACTCGAACTGCCCACCGGCACGATCTATCCCGCGCTGCGACGGTTGGAGCGGGCGCACGAGATCGTTGGCGAATGGCAGATCGTCGGGGGCCGCAAACGCCGGACTTACGCGATCACCGAGTCGGGCCGCCGACTGCTGGAGTCCGAGCGTGGTGCCTGGGCCGACTACAGTCGATTGATGGGCGTGATCATCGGTGATGCGTCATGAGGGCGTCGTCCGCCTGGCCCGACCTCGATCCACGCGATGGCGTCCTGGCGCAGCTTTCGGCCGGGCTGCGCGGGCCGCGTCGCGCCCGCACCGACCTGCTCACCGAGGTGCGGGACGGGCTGGACGACGCCACCGATGACCTGCTGGCCGCCGGACTCGACGTCGCCGAGGCTCGCCATCAGGCGGTCGCGGAGTTCGGTGATCCGGCCGCGCTCGCCCGCGAACTGCAGGCCGAACTGACCGGAGCGCAAGCCCGCCGGACTGCCCTCGCCGTCGCCCTGACCTGTCCGCTGCTGGAGATCGCGTGGCAGTGGGGATACCCGGCGATGATGCGGAACTACGCGATGCGCGGTGGCCATCCGACCGGGTCCCCACTGCTGGAGCAGCTGAACACCATTCAGGGCATCGCGGTCTGGATCGTCACGCCGCTACTGCTCCTGGCGTACGGGTTGCTGATGCGGCGTGAGGTCGCGCTGCCCCGGGTCGCGATGCTGACCGGGCTGCTGGCGGCCGGTCTGCTCAGCGTCAACGTCCTGACATCGGGTCTGATGACCGCCCTGAACCCGGACTTGATGAACGCACTGCAAGGCAACTCGATCGGCGTGGTGCTCCAGTTCGGATCCGTTGCCGGGTTGGGGTTCCTCGTCCTGTCCACCGCCCGGACCGTGCGATTGCTCGCCTTCGCGGCTCGGCCGATTCTTCGCCAGGAGTAGCCCTTTCCGCGCCCACGCTGGCTACTGTGCCTAGCCTTTCCGTGCTCACGCGGGTCTAGCCTTTCCATGCTTGCGCTGGCTACTGTGCCGCGGTTCAGCACGTGATCTGGCCAAAATAAGCCCTCTCTAACGTGTTTAACCGTGGCACAGTTGTGGGCTGCCCAGCCGCAGCAAGGCTAGCGCGCAACTCAGCCCGCGATCATGCACACTTACTCGGGCGCACGCTGGCAGTGGTCGCTGTGCCACCGTAAAACCGGTGATCGAGCCCAGAATCCGCGCCGGCAACCGGTTTTATGGGGGCACAGCAGTGCTTCTGCTGGCGGGGCTGGTACTTCGGTGGGAGTAGCTGGGCGGCGGTGGGCTACCTCAGTGGGCGTACTGCATTCGTCTGCTCCTGGCGGATGTCATTGGCGGCGCCGCACGCCAGCCTCGAGCTGTGACGTTCACCTCGGCTTTCCTTGTCGATCTCGCCGCCGCCGGGCTCGCCGTCGTGCTCATTGGCGGCGCTGCCGCGATACCGGTCCGGGCTCGGCCGTTGCTGATCGCCGGGCTCGGTGCTCTGCTGCTCCGGGCGGTGGCCGGTCTCTTCCTGGCAGATGCGGGGTGGACTTTCGCTGCCCGGTCGCTACTGATCGACCTGCCGCTGTCCGTCATCCCGGTTCTGGTGGCGCTGGCCGGGACCTGGGTGGGTAGCGACCGACTGCGCCGCAACCTCACCTGGACGGCGGCCGGGGCCTGCGCACTGGCTGCCATCGATCCCCTCCTGCTGCCGGGGCTGGTCACTCTCGT
>JANNPJ010000351.1:0-2030 GCA_031400005.1 Kineosporiaceae bacterium
GCGACGGCCATTCCGGTGTAGAGCGGCCAGCCGAGGCGCAAGCTGAGCGCGTTCATGGTTACCGCAGCGATCCGACGGTTTGTGGGCCGAGGGCGGCCATCGCGACGGCCCGGCTGGCGAGCAGGGCGTTGGTGGCGTCCAGGGGTTGCAGGATGTCGGCCAGGGACCAGCGGTTGTCGGGGAGTTGTCCGGCGAGGTGGCAGGCTAGGCGCAGGATCGCGAGTTCGCCGCTGGAGGCGGGGGAGAGGGCGGGTTGGTAGGCGAGGTCGGTCCAGTCCACCCAGGCCGCAAGGTTCCCGCCACTGATGGGGTGGGCGGTGACCCGGTTGCGGAACTCGTCACGGCGTAGCCAGGTGCCTTGGGCGATGAGGAAGCGGATGGCGGCTTCCTCGCCCCAGGTGAGTCCGTGGTGGGCGCAGCCGGTGATCAGGGCGGCGGCTGTTTCGGCGGTGGTGAGGCGGGCGTTCATCGCTCGCCTCGATTGAGGCCGTACTTGGCCAGGAAGTCCGCGGTGTTGACGACGACGCGGGTGGGACTGATCGCGATCACTGGGAGGCGTCCGTCTTTGGCGGCGGCGTAGGCGGCGTTGCGGCTCATGCCGAGGATTCGTCCGGCGCGGGGGACGGAGATGGTGGGTTCGGTGTCGGGGTCGGGCAGGGATCGGTCGCGTTGGTAGCTCTTCATGCTCAAACAAACTACTACAGTCTAAACGGACCGTGCTAGCGTGGTATTAATGACGAGCGGGAGGGACCATGGAGGCTCTTAACCGCTACCGTTCGATCGTGGCGAACGACGATGGTGGTGGCCGCTCGGGAACTCCTGATCAGGAGGTCGAGTGGCTGACACCTGCACCAGACGGAACAACGGTCGAGCTTCCCTGGCCGGACGAGAACGGGCCGTTCCTGCTGACCTGCCATTTGGCGCTGGTCGATGGGCGGACCCTGCTCGTTGGGTTAGATGTGCGCAGTTTTCGCCGGGTCGGGCATGCCGGGGCTGCTCCCGGGCCGCAGGGGCTGGTCGAGGTGAATCACCCGGCGCTGCGCTCGCTGCGGGCCGGGGAGATCGCCGAGGCGGCCCGGGCCAAGCTCGCGGCCATGCTGGCTGCTCAGGCTTCGTCGCGGAAGGGGACGGCCGAGCAGCGGGCGGCGGCGGCTGCGCGACTGAAGTTGTTGACGGCACCGCGGTCTGCGCGCCCGACCGGGTTCCGGCCGGCATCGTCGCAACTGGAGAAGGTCGCCGACCTGTACAAGCGGGTGATCGCCGCCGGCGGGGACCACGCTCGACGTCCATCCATCTACGTGCACCAAGCCCTCGCCGAGGAAGGCTCGGACCTCACGCTCAACACCGTGCGTGGCCAGATCCACCGGGCCCGGGTAAAGGGTCTGATCCCGCCAGCCGAGCATCACTGAGGCGATCGTTGGCTGATGGCGCTTGCGACGTTGACTGTGGTGTAGGAAGTATTCAATTCAGCGCGTCCTTGGTGAAGAGCCATGAGTACTGAGAGTCGTATGGATCGAGATGAACTTCTAACGGTCGAAGAAGTGTGCACCTGGTTCAAGGTAAGTAAGGACTGGGTTTATGACCAGGTGGAAGCAGGTAACCTGCCGTTCGTTCGTCTGGGTCGCCGTCATCTCAGATTTCGTCGTTCTGAGTTGGATCGGTACATCGCTAGCAATAGCGAGCCGCGATAAGATATCGCAACTCGTCTATCCAAGAATCTTCATGAAATACTCAAGGAGTATGGCTGGCCGGCCACTGAAATCGAATTTCTCGCGGCCTGGAGCGGACCTTAGTAGTCAGATTTTGGACGAGGTAGGTCAAATGTCTGATCTCTGGGTCTGTTAGCGAGATGCGCTACGATTGCGTGAGCTGCTAGCTACCAATTGAGAGAAGGTCTCATGGGAGGACCACCCCCGCATCTTCGTGCAGCCCTCCAAGCGCTGCGCGATCCGTTGCGCGATCTCAGAGAGCAGATGCGGGCGGCTGGCCTTCTCGCGCGCCCGGCTATCAATGCTGGAGCCAACTTTCTG
>JANNPJ010000388.1:0-1503 GCA_031400005.1 Kineosporiaceae bacterium
CGGCCGCGGGCTACGACCCGGCACGCGACTTCGTACCGGTCGGCCTTATCGCGACGCAGGCGAATGCGCTCGCCGTGACCTCTACCCTGCCTGTCGCTACGCTCAAAGAATTACAGGCGCTCGCGAAAAAGCACCCGATGGCCTACGCCACGTCGGGCGTCGGCACCACGTCACACCTGAGCGCGACATACCTCATCAATGTATTGTGGGGTACGAAGGCGACCGCAGTGCCATACAGAGGCGCGGGCCCGGCAGGGATAGCGGTCGCGACGGGCGAGACGCCGATCGCATTCATGACCATCACCGGCGTGCTTCCGCTCCAGCAGCAGGGCAAGGTCAGGATTCTCGGGGTCGTCAGCGACAAGCGCCTGCCTGCATTGCCAAAGGTGCCGACGATGAGCGAGGCCGGCTATCCGCAGCTCAATCCCTCGTGGACCGCCGTTTTCGTGCCGACCGAGACGCCCGCCGCGGTCGTGCAGAAGCTCAACGACGCGATCAACACCGTGATTGCGACGCCGGAATACCGGGACAAGGTCGCGAGCCAGGCGATGGTCGCGTCCGCGGGCTCAACCCCGAAGCAGCTCTCCGAATTCATGAAATCGGAGACGCAGCTATGGAACCGCATCGTCAAGACCACGGGCGCCAAGCCCGAGTACTAAGCCTTCATAGGAGAGCAAGAGATGTCGCTGAACAAGGCAGCAGCCCAACAGATTCTGGCGCAGATCGACCGCGACGAGCTCGCGCAGCTCGCGTGTGATCTCACCAGCATCCCGAGCCCGACCGGACAGGAGAAGGCCGTCGCGGAATACATCCTGAACTGGTACGAGGCCAACGGCCTCAAAGCCGTGCGCCAGGACGTCGAAGTCGACCGGCCCAATGCCGTCGGCATCGTCAAAGGCGACGGCACGGGCCTGAGCCTCGGCTTCAACGGCCACACCGACACGAGCTTCACCGGCACGGCCGAAGACCTGCGGATGGTGGCCAAAGTCGAGCCCGAGTCCGAGCTCAAAGGCTCGATCGTGGGCAACAAGGTCCGCGGCCTCGGCATCTCGAACATGAAAGGCGGCGTCGCTGCTTTCATGATGGCCGGCAAGGCGCTCAAGAAAAGCGGCGTCAAGCTGAAGGGGGACGTGATTCTCGCCGCGGTCGTCGGCGAAATCTCGCGCACCCCCATCGGGCCGTGGCAGACCAAGGAGTATCGCGGCGAAGGGGTGGGTACGCGCCATCTGCTGACGCACGGCATGCACTCAGACTATGCAGTCGTCGCCGACGGATCCGATCTCAACATCGTGTGGGCGCAGAACGGCGTGGTGCTGGTCAAGATATCCACCTTCGGCAAAGCCGAAGCGGCTTGGGGAACGAAGCGCGCCGACTTTCCGATGGAGCAGGCGAACGCGATTGTCAAAATGACGAAGATCATCGGCGCACTGGAGAAATGGGCAGAGCAGTTCGAGGAGAACTATATCTACCGTTCGGCTCAACAGGGACCACTTTACCCGAAGG
>JANNPJ010000402.1:0-8835 GCA_031400005.1 Kineosporiaceae bacterium
GGATTCGAGGGCCGGGCGTCAATTCGTTCTTGGCTCTACACAATCGCCACCAACGTCTGCCTGACAGCGTTGAAGCCGCGCCCGATCCGGGTCCTGCCCTCGGGTCTGACCGGCCCGTACGACGGCCCTGATCGCCCGCCACGTTCCGTTCCCGCGGAAGAGGTCTCGTGGCTGGAACCGCTGCCGGACGGGCTGGATCACCGCACCCGCCGACGATCCGGCCGCAGTGGTGATCGCCCGCGAATCGCTGCGACTGGCCCTCATCGCCAGCCTGCAGCACCTGCCTGCCCGCCAACGTGCGATCCTCCTCCTGCGCGAAGTGCTGGCGTTCTCCGCAGCCGAGACCGCGCAGATCCTCGGTACCAGCACGGCGGCGGTCAAGAGCGGTCTGCAGCGCGCCCGGGCCCGGCTGGACGAGGTGCAGCCAGAACCGACGGAACTGCTCGAACCGACCGACCAACGGGCACGCGCGCTGCTGGAGGGCTACATCGCGGCCTTCGAACATTCCGATGCCCACCTGCTCGAGCAGGTGCTGCGCACCGACGCCACGCTGGAGGCGACGCCGTTCCGCGATTGGCAGGCGGGTCGGGCGATGTGCATCCACCTGCTGGCGGCCTACGTGCTGGGCACACCTGGCGGCTGGCGGATGATCGCGACCGCAGCCAACGGCCAATCCGCCGCCGTCGTCTACCGCCGAGACCCGGACGGCGTCCTCCGAGCCGACGGTGTCGTTGTGCTCGAGGCCACCGCCACCGGCGTCTCCCGCGTGATCAAGTTCCATGATCCCGCGCTCGTCGCGACGTTCGGCTTCCCGAGCGCACTGACCCCCGACGTTACGAGCTGACGCATATCGTCGGCATATCGAAAACCAGATACGTGCTGGCAACACCACGCTGCCTTGGCTGGAGTTATGACCTACAGCGCACCAGCACGAGCAGCAGTGCTTTTCGGCGGTCCCACTCCCGAGCACGAGGTCAGTCTCGGTAGCGCCTGCTCCGTGCTCGCCCAGCTGGACCTGCTCGGCTGGGACGTGCTTGCCGTCGGAATCACCCGGGACGGCCACTGGTTCGTCGGCCCCGGTGCCCTGAACCGGGTACTGGCTCTAGCTGACCCGACCAAACTCCCCCTCGGTGTCGTCCCGGCCGCGGATCGGGCGTCGCAGCCAACGGAGATGTTCCTCGACCCGCCGCCACGGGCGGTCTTTGCCGGTTACGACCTGGCGCTGCCTCTGTGCCACGGTCGTTGGGGTGAGGACGGCACCCTGCAAGGCCTGCTGGCTGCCTACGGTCTGCAGGTCATCGGCTGTGGGGTCACGGCCTCGGCCGTCTGCTACGACAAGCAGCTCACCAAAACCATTCTCACCGCGGCCGGCATCCCGGTGACGGCGGGCACCACGGTGCGACGGCATGCCTGGACCACCGACCAGGACGCGAGTTTGCGCACGGTGCAAAGGCAGATTGGCAGCGGACCGTGGTTCGTCAAGCCCAATCGCAGCGGTTCCAGCATCGGCGCCGGCGCCGCTGCCACCTCCGCCGAGCTGCCCGGCGCGATCGAAGAGGCATTCCAGTGGGACGACACGGTGATGATCGAAACCTACGTCCCACACCGGGAATTGCTCCTCGCTGTGGTGGGAACCAGCGATCACCTGACGGTCTCGCCAGCACTGGAATGCGTCCAACCCGCAGAGGTACTCGACTACGAACAGAAGTACCTCGGCGGACAGTTACGATTCGAGCCGCCCACCGGCGCCGGCCCGCAGGTCATTCAGGAGGCCCGCCGGCTGGCGGCTGCGGCTTTCCTGGCTCTGGGATGCCAGGTTTTCGCCCGCATCGACCTATTCCTCGATACCCGCGACGGAAGCCTGCTCGTCAATGAGGTCAACACCATCCCCGGCATGACCGCGCACAGCGCCTTCACCCAGCTGATGACCGCGGCGGGACTGCCGTATCCGGCCCTGCTCGAAACCCTTTACCAGCTCACGGAGGAGATCCGTTGATTCCGCTCACGCTCGCTCACCTCACCGCCGCAACCTGCGGAGCGCTTCTCGATGCCGAGCCGACAGCGCTGGCCACCAGCCTGATCATCGATTCCCGGGAGGTGGTGCCAGGCGCGATCTTCGCCGCCCTGCCCGGTGAGCGCACCGATGGCACCCGCTTCGTCCTCAGTGCGCTCGAGCAGGGGGCGGTGGTCGTGCTCGTACCCGAGAACCACGCCGATCGTGCGGTATGGGCCGCGAACCGGGTACCGCGGATCGAAGTTCCCGACGTACAGACCGCGCTCGGCCAGGTGGCACGAGCGGTGCGGCTGCGTTCGACGGCCCAGATCGTCGGCGTCACCGGTTCCTCGGGCAAGACCACCACCAAGGACATGCTGCTGTCCGTACTGGCGCCGCACCACCGCACCGTTGCCAACGAGCGGTCCTTCAACAACGAGATCGGGCTTCCCCTGACCCTGGCCCGGATCGAGCCCGACACCGAAGTCGTGGTCGTCGAGATGGGCACGGCCGGAGCCGGCCAGATCGCCGAACTGTGCGACATCGCGTCGCCGGACGTCGGTGTCGTCACCATCGTCGGGATGTCACACTTCCACCAGTTCGGCAGTTCACAAGACGCCATCGCCACAGAGAAATCCGCTCTGCCGCAGTCGCTTCCGCCAGCTGGTCTCGCCGTCCTCAATGCCGATGATGGCCGCGTGATCGCCATGCGGGACCACGTCCGGTGCCCGGTGCTCAGCTACGGCCTGCACCACAAGGCCGACGTGCGCGCGGACGACATCCAACTCGACGAGGACGGACGTCCACGCTTCGTTCTCCGCACCCCAACCGGCAGCGCCCCGGTGCACCTGCCCGCCACCGGCGAGCACATGGTGGTCAATGCTCTCGCCGCGGCAGCGGTCGCCACCGGTCTCGGCCTCTCCGTCGCCCAGGTAGCCGCCGGTCTGGCCACGTTCCGACTCTCGCCAGGACGGATGCGGACCACCGAGCGACCGGACGGCGTGCGAGTGATCGACGATACCTACAATTCCAACCCGGTCTCGGTCGAGGCGGCGCTGCGAGCACTGATCGCTGCGCGGCCGGCCGGCGGTCGTGCGGTCGCCGTCCTCGCCGAGATGGCAGACCTCGCCGACCTGGCCGTGACCGCGCACGAGGACGTCGGACGCCTGGCTGCCGCTCTCGGCATCGACCTGTTCGTCGCCGTGGGAGCACACTCCGAACGCTCCGTCGCCGCTGCCCGCCAGGCCGGAATCGAGCACACCCTGGTGCTCGAGCGGCCGGATGACGTCTCGATGGCCCTTGAACCGATCCTGCGTTCCAAAGATGTCGTGCTACTGAAAGGCAGCCGGGTAGCAGGCCTCGACCTGGCCGCAGCTGCCCTCACAGCCTCGACATCAGCGCAGGCATCGGCATGAGCGGCATCAGCGCAGGCATGATCGAATCGGTCACCGGCGAACGGACGGCCAGTCAGGCAGTCCTCACCCCAGTGACGACGCTGCCGGGGCATGGATGGGGAAACCTGATCCTCAAGGACGAAACCCAGCAGCCCTCGGGATCCTTCAAGTATCGCGGCACCAGCCATCGGGTCACCGGACTCGCTGCCGGTACCCGAATCGTGGCGGCGTCCACCGGAAATCATGCCTCTGGCCTCGCCGTCGCGGCTGCCGACCGCGGTCTGCACCTGAGGGTGTATGTCCCACAGTCCACGCCGGATGCCAAACGGAACCGCATCAACGATGCTGGCGCCCAGACCATTTTGGTTGACGGTGGGTACGACGACTGCGAGGACGCCGCCCGGCACAACGCCAACGCAACCGGCGCGACCTTCATCCACAGTTTCGACGACACCCAGGTTATCGACGGTCATCGCAGCCTCTTTCGGGAGTGCGAGAGGCAATGTGGGATTCCCGACATCGTTTTCGTCCCGGTCGGCGGTGGAGGCCTGGTTACCGCCGCGCTGCGGGAGTGGGGTTCGAAGCTGCGGGTGATCGGCGTCGAGTACGAGCGTGCACCGGCCATGCAGCTCTCGCTGCGCCGAGGCCAACGGATCACCTTGGACAGCGCCCAGGGAATGCCCGAAGGGCTGCTGGTGCGTCGAATCGGGCAGATCGCCTTCGACGCCTGCCGGCACCATGACCTGGAAGTGATAACCGTCAGCGACATCGAAATCCAGGCCGCGATGCGGGTCCTCTGGCACCAGTCGGGAATCAAGGTCGAGGGGGCCGGCGCCTCGGCTTTGGCCGCAGCCCTCGGCCGCCCCGATCCCGACCGCCACGCACTGTGCATCATCTCTGGCGGAAACATCGACCCCGCAACCTGGGAGCGCTGGGTCGAGGACTGACCCGAACCGGAACGCTCACTGACCCGCAAGGCCCGGTTCGGGTCGGCGAACGGCGCTAACTCGCGAGATCCTTGAACGGGAGGACGGTTGCGTAGGAGTCCGAGAGTGCCGCCAGGAAGGCCGCGTGCACGTCCGCGCCGGGCACCTGCCGACCGTCGAACTCCAGGTCCGGGGCCGCGCAGGCGTCCGCCACCACGGTCACCTGGTACCCGAGGTCATTCGCCGCCCGGACCGTGGCGTCGACGCACATGCTGGTCATCATCCCGGCCACCACCAGCTCGTCGATGCCGCGAGATTTCAGCGTCGCTTCAAGAGACGTCTCCCGGAAGGAGTTCGGGTAGATCTTCGAGATCAGCGTCTCGCCCTCGATCGGCGCGACCGAGGAGTGGATCTGCACCCCGGGCGTGCCCGGGCGCATGAACGTCGCCTCCTCCTCGTCCCACATGTGCTGGATGTGGATGACCGGCTCGCCGGCCTGCCGGAACCGTTCCAGCAGGCCCGAGGCGACCGCCGCGGCGTCCTCCGGACCGACCAGGGGCATGCCGCCACCCGGGAAGTAGTCGTTCTGGATATCGATGATCAGCAAGCCTCGGGCCACATCGTGTCCTCTCCAGTCGCGATCTCCCACCGGAGGGTCGCGAAAACCATTGGTTCTTGTCCGTTCGCTGCTGACGAGCGTAGCGCGCGGCATTTCGGGTTCCGCAGCACTCTGGCGGAACGAGCCGGTGACCCGGTCAAGGTCACGCCGGCGCGCCGTCCAGCACGAAACCCGGCCCGCCCGGCACGGAATCGAGCAGCTTGCGGGTGTAGGGATGCGCCGGTGCGTCGAACACCTGGCGGGTGGGACCGTGCTCGACCAGGTGACCATGCAGCAGCACCGCGACGTAGTCGCTGACGTGCCGCACCACCGCCAGGTCGTGGGAGATGAACAACATCGTCAGCGACAGCCTCCGGCGCAGATCGGCCAGCAGGGTCAGGATCTCGGCCTGAGTAGTCAGGTCGAGCGCTGAGGTGATCTCGTCGGCGATCAGGAGCTGCGGGTCCGCGGCCAGCGCCCTAGCGATGGCGACACGCTGGCGTTGGCCGCCGGAAAGCTGGTGCGGGTAACGGTCGGCGGTGGCCGGGTCCAGGCAGACCTGGGTCAGCAGCTCGCTGATCCGGCCGCGGGCCGGGCCGACCCGGGCCCGCCGCGGATCGATCGCCTCGGCGATGGTTTGCGCGACCGAGCGCCGGGGATCGAGCGAGGAGTAGGGATTCTGCGGGACGAGTTGGACGCGGATCGGCGGGGACGACGGTTGACCGTCACCGAGCACGATCCGCCCGGACGCCGGTCGGTGCAGACCCACCAGGGCCATCGCGAGGGTGGTCTTCCCGGAGCCGGACTCCCCCACCAGGCCCGTCGTCGTCCCGCGCCCGATCTCCAGGCTCACGCCGTCCAGCACCCGCCTGGCTGCCGAGCCACGGCCCAGCACGACGACCAGGTCTTCCAACCGGACCAGAGGTTCGGCGGTAAGGGTTTCGCTCATGGTGCAGGCACCTCCTGCCCGTCCCAGCCGGCGGTATGCAGCGGCTCATCGGCGGTGCTGGGCGTCGCCGCGAGCAGGGCCTGGGTGTACGGATGGCTGGCGTGGCCGGACCGCAGTGCGGCCCCGGTGGTTCGGTCCACGATCCGGCCGTGGTGCAGGACCAGCACCCGGTCGCAGAGCGCGCCGACGACGCCAATGTCGTGCGAGATGAACAGCATTGCCGTCGAGTGGACGACATTGATCCGGCGGAACTGCCGCAGCACCTCCGCCTGCACGGTGACGTCGAGGGCCGTGGTCGGCTCGTCGGCGATGAGCAGCCGGGGAGCGCCGGACATCGCCGCGGCGATGGAAGCGCGCTGCAGCATGCCGCCGGACAGCTCGTGCGGGTGCTGCCGCAACCGCCGCCTCGGCTCGGTGACGCTGAGCTCGGTCAGCGCCTGGACGATGTTCTGGGAGGCGGCCCGTCGGCCGCGTTTCAGGTGGACGCGGTCCACCTCGGTGAGCTGGACACCCAGGCGCAGCGCTGGGTTGAAGGTCGTCGTGGGGTCCTGGTAGACGACCCCGATCCCGGTGGCCGCCCGCCGGGCCGGGAGCGGGGCGAGCAGGTCGAGGTCACCGGTCGCGTCACGCAGCACCAGACGTCGGGCCTGGGCGGCGAGCCCGTCGGACAGTAGGCCCGCCACGGCCATCGCGATCGTCGACTTTCCGGAGCCGGACTCCCCCACCAGGCCGACGACCTCACCGGCCTGGATGGTGAAGCTCACGTCGTCCACCAGGACCTCCCGCGCAGTACTGACGGTCAGACCGTCCACCACGAGGACGGCCGGCCGGTCCGTCGGTGCCGCGGCCGGAGTGGTGCTCGCTGCGGCGGGGGACGGTGCGGCGACGGTGGCTGTCGGCACCGGTCGCTGCGTCCGACGGGGGTCGAGGGCGGTGGCGAGGCCGTCGCCGAGCAGCATGGCTCCGATTCCGGCGATCCCGAGCATGATGGACGGCGCCACCACGAGCGACGGTTGATCGAAAATGGACGGCAGTGCCTCATTGAGCAGGCGGCCCCAGTCGTACTGCGGGCTCTGCACGCCCAGCCCGACGAAGGACAGGCTGCTGATCTCCAGCAAGGACAGCGCGAAACTTGATGTCAGCAGCACCAGGAGCGGGCCGGAGATGTTCGGCAGGACGTGCCGGGTCAGGATCCGCGGACCCGGCACGCCGAGCAGGGCTGCGGTGCGGACGAATTCGCGGTGTGCCACGGATGCGGCGAGGTTCGCGGTGAGCCGGGCGAACCCGGGAATTCCCGCCACCCCGATCGCGATCACTGCCGACGACGTGCCCGGGCCCAGGACGGCGGCGATCACCAGCGCGAAGACCAGCGAGGGGAACGCGACGGCCGAGTCGATCAGCCGCAGTGCGACCTCGCGGTACCGGCGCGGTGCCAGGTGGATCAGCGAGCCGATCGCGACGCCGACGGTGAACGACAGGGCGGTCGCCAGCAAGGACATGGTCAGCGTCAGCGGGGTGGCGACCAGGGCGCGAGCCAGCGCGTCGCGCCCGAACGGATCCGTTCCGAGCAGGTGCTCCCCGCTCGGCGGCAGGCGCAGGTCGGTGGTGAGGGTCTGCGCGGCGTCCCGCCACAGGACGGGTGCGAGCACGGCCAGCAGCCCGAGTGCTCCCAAGGCCGCTGCACCTGCGACCAGCGGCGGGTTGAGCCGGCCGGACCGGCGTCCCACCGGCTGCTTGAGCGGGTCGTCACTAGGCATCCGGGGCCCCTTCCAGGGTGCGCGGGTCGATCAGCCCGAGGACGACGTCCACGAGGAGGTTCAGTACCAGCGCGAGGGCTCCGACAGACAGGATGACGCCCTGGATCACCGGGTAGTCCCGGTAGATGATCGCCTCGACGACCGCAGTGCCGAGACCTGGGTAGTTGAAGACGTTTTCGACGATGATTGTGCCGCCGAGCAGCGACGTCAGTACCAGGCCGGTCAGCGTGAGCACGCTGGTGAGCAGGTTCGGCAACGCGTGCCGCAGGTACAACCGGTGGGTCGGCAGGCGACGCCCCCGGGCGGTTCGCATGAAGTCCTGGTTGAGCACGGTTGCTGTCTCCTGCCGCACCACCCGGGCAACGGCGAACGCAGGCCCGATGGCGAGCGCGGCGATCGGCAGCAACGAGGAGTTCGCGGTCTCGGCCCCACCCGGCGGCAGCAGGTTCAGCCCGATCGCGAACACGACGATCAGCCCGGTCGCGGCGACGTACGCCGGCAGCGACGCGAACATGCCGGCCAGCGTGCCGAACCCGACGTCCAGCCAGCGCCGCCGGCCACTCCTGGTCAGCACGCCGACGGTCATCCCGAGCGGGATGGCTATCAGCAGGACGACGACGATCGCGGGCAGTGCGAGCTGCACCGTGTACGGCAGCCGCGAGGACACCACCTCGCTGACCGGGGTCCCGAAGCGGAACGAGGTACCCAGGTCGCCCGAGAGCAGACCGGAGACGTAGTCCAGGAATCGGGCGCCGATCGGATCGTCGAGGCCGAGCTGGGCACGGATCGTTGCGACGGCGGCCGGCGAGGAGTTGGTCCCGGAGATCACCCGGGCGGGATCGCCGGGGATCAGCGGGACGATGAGGAAAGTGGTGACGACCAGGACGGCGCCGGCCAGGACGAGACCGCCGAGACGGCGAACGGCGAAGCCAAGCCAGCCACTCAGACGCCGTCCGCCGGTCGCCGGGTGACCGGGCGCACCCCCGGCCGGGGATACCCCGGCCGCCACGACCGTCGTCAGCGCGCTCATCCCGTCACCGTCGCCACACTCGAGGTCAGGTCCGGGCGAAGCGTCGACCAGTCGAACTGCTCCTCCACCTGACTCGCCACCCGGATCAGTGTCGCCTCGTCGAACGGCCCGCCGACCAGCTGCGCGCCCACCGGCAGACCGTCCCCGGTGAGGTGCACGGGCAGGCTGACGGCGGGCAGGCCGGCGAT
>JANNPJ010000153.1:0-7165 GCA_031400005.1 Kineosporiaceae bacterium
GACCTTCACCGAAATCAACATCTGGACCCAGCCCGCAGCCGCAGCCGCCGTCCGCACGGTCGCCGACGGCAACGAAACCGTCCCCACCGTCCACGTCGCCGGACAATGGCTGATCAACCCACGAACCGAGCACGTCAACCAACTCGCACGCGCCTAAGATCCGGCAGCAGCGAGCCCCAAGATCGAAGTTGACTGGTGCGGGCCGCCGTTAGAACTTTATGATCTGGGTGCCGAGCGACCGCCGAAGTGCCGTCTCATCCCGGGAAAGACGGCTCTGTCGACGTGCCTGGCCTGTGAGTCTCGGCTTCAGCACGACGTTGTCGCAGGTGCAAGGCGATCTTCCCGGCGACCTCTACCGAGCGGACCTGCGCAGACCGCGCGGTGTCGAGGTGCCGGTTTGCTCACTACTCGATCGAGTCCGGCACGTCCAGGCCTGCGATCGGCAATGGGTCAACCTTTCGTGAAGGCAATCTGCGCCGATCCGGCCGGTGTTGGGGTTCGGCGGGCGGATCGGTCACAGTTCGACGATGCCACTTCCCTTCACAGAAGAGATCTTCCCTGAAGGGAAGTGGAGAGCCGCGCTCAAGCCGAACCCATCGCTTAAGTGGCGTTGACCGGTGTTCGGCGGCCAGCGCGGCTGATCGCACCCGAGGCGTCTTCGGCGACTTACTGGCTGTGTCCCGTCGCTCGCGGGTGCCATCCTGCCGTTGGCTCACCCTGCGTTGAAGGTATTGGCCCCGCTCCAGTCCGGTCAGGTTCTGCGGCGTGGTTCGTTGATGCCGTTCTCGTACGAGAAGATCACGACCTGGATCCGATCGCGGAGGTCGAGCTTGTTCAGGACGCGCTTGACGTGCGTGCGGATCGTGGATTCCTCGACTATCAGGGCGTCTGCGATCTCGCGGTTTGATAGGCCTTGGGCGAGGTAGCCCAGCACCTCACGCTCTCGGGGAGTGAGAGTGTCCAGGGCGCTGGACCGTTCTAGTCGGGGCATCGGCTGTTGGGCCATGCGGTCGATCACGCGCCGGGTTACCGAGGGCGAAAGCAGCGCCTCGCCGACCGCGACGGTGTGGACGGCGGCGATCAACTCCTCCGGCCTGGTGCGTTTGAGCATGAAGCCGGATGCTCCTGCCCTGATCGCGCCGAAGATGTAGTCGTCGAGTTCGAAGGTGGTCAGGATCAGGACGCGTACCTCGGGGATCTCCGCCACGAGTTGCTGGGTCGCGGTGATGCCGTCGAGGCCCGGCATCTGCACGTCCATCAGGACGACGTCTGGGCGGTACCGTCGCGTGAGGACGATCGCCTCGTCGCCGGTCGCGGCCTGAGCGACCACCTCGATGGAAGGGTCGATGGTGAGAAGCTCTGCGAGCCCGGCGCGCATCAGGTGGTCGTCATCGACGAGAAGCACCCGCACCTGGCTCACGGCTGCATACCTTGACGGGGGAGGCGCAACTCGACCCGGAACTGACCGTCAGCCTCATCGGCGATCAGGGAGCCTCCAAGGAGCCTGGCTCGTTCGCGCATGCCGGCGATGCCGTGGCGGCCGCTGTCCGATGCCCTAGGTTCGGCGACCGGGTTGGCGACGGTGACCAGCAGGGCGCTGGGGATTGTTTCGATCGACACCGTGGTCGAGCCACTGCCATGGCGGGCGGCGTTGGTCAGCGACTCCTGGATGATCCGGAAGGCGCCCTGGCCTGCGCTCGTACTCAACCCAGTGACCTCCTCAGGCTGGGTGAGGGCCACGTCGTGACCGGCCGCCCGGAACTGGGCGACCAGTGTCTCGACGGAGGCTAATCCCACCGGTGCCCGGTCCCCGGTGATGGAGCCCCGAAGTGGGCTGACGATCTGCTCGATGTCAGCGGTAGTCTCCCGGGCGATTGTCTCGATATCGGTCAAAGCGTTGATCGCTGCCTCTGGGTCCCGCCGTAGCCGGGCGGCGCCGGCGCGGACGGTGATCAACGTGAGGGCGTGGCCGACCGAATCATGCAGGTCCCGGGCGATCTGGGTGCGCTCCTGGGCTACGGCCAGTTGTAGCTCTCGTTCTGCAGAGTCCTCCGAGCGCCGCATCCGGTCGTGCAGGTCCAGAAGCTGTTGGCGCCGAAGCCTGGTCCGTTCCCCGGCGAACCAGGCGACCGCGCCCGCCATCAGGGCGTGGCCGAGGTCGGTGGCCACCGAGCGTGGGCCCGTCGTAACCACGCCGAGGTAGATGCCGAGCAGCCCGACCGAAGCCGCGATGAGTCGCACATTCCAGCCACTCTTGTCGTCTCGGCTCGTGGCGAGCAGGTAGAGAGCAATGCATGGACCAAGGGGGGGCCAGAACACCTCTCCGCGCCCCGCCAGGGCGATCGCAGCGATTGAGGTGAGGACGAACGCCGTCAGTGGGGCTCGTCGCCAGGCCGCCAGTGGCGCTGTTGCAGCGACCAGGAGGAGGAGGTCGCCAAGGTCGAGGCTGCGCTGCTGGGCCAGCAACCCAAGCCAGGCGGTGAAACAACCGACGACGAGCAGTACGTCGAGTCCGAGCTGGTGTACCCCGACGAAACTGCCCCGCCGCACGGTGCATCTGCGCTCGATCCTCAATGCCGACACCGATCGAGCCTAACCCCCGGACATCGGCATCCCCCACGTGGGGGATATCGATCCACGCGGCGTGGACCCGAAAGATCCGTCACGCGGGCGTTTCCAGCCGATACCTGCGACTCCTAACCTCACAAGGGTGATGACCTCAGCGATACCAAGCACCGACTCCCCCATATCCGGGTTGGCCTCCCAAACCCTTGTCCATCTCGCCATCCTCGCCGTCGTCGTCGGCATCGGTGTGGCCACTTACCTAGCCCGGGGGAAGTCATGAGTGTGGCCCCGGTCGCTGAAGTCGAGGACCTGACCAAGAGCTTCCGCGGCGTACTAGCCGTCGATCACCTGAGCTTCGCCCTGCACGGCGGGGAGATCACCGGATTCCTGGGCCCGAACGGTGCCGGCAAATCGACCACCCTCCGGGTCTTGCTCGGGCTCGCTTCCCCGACCAGCGGCACGGCACGCGTCTTCGGTCGTCGGTACGCCGACCTGGTTGATCCGACTCGCTCCGTGGGTGCGGTACTCGAGTCAGCCGACTTCCACCCCAACCGGACCGGCCGCAACCACCTGCGCGTGCTCGCCCTGGCATCGGGAATCGACGGCCACCGGATCGCCGAGGTCCTCGAGTTCGTCGACCTCAGCGCTGCCGCAGACCGCAAGGTCGGCGGCTACTCCCTCGGCATGCGACAACGCCTCGGCTTGGCAGCAGCCCTCCTCGGCGACCCGAAGCTGCTCATCCTCGATGAGCCGATCAACGGTCTGGACCCTAGTGGCGTTCACTGGCTCCGCGCATTTCTCCGCCGGTTCGCCAACCAAGGCGGCGGCGTCCTCATCTCCAGCCATGTGCTCGCCGAGGTCGAGCAGTCGGTCGACCGGGTGCTCATCATCAACCAGGGCAGGCTCCTCACCGACCAGCTGATGACCGAGATCGCCCGGGATGGTGGCTCTCTCGAGCAGACCTACTTGGCGATCACCCAGGCGGTGACGCTGTGATCCGGCAGCTTCGCAGCGAGGCCGCCAAGGTCACCACGACCACGACCATCCTCGGCATGCTCGCTGCCCTCGCCGGCCTCGCCGCACTCGGGATCGTCGTGCACACCTACGCGTTACCGGCCGGCAGCCTCGCGACCACCAGCGGACAGCGAGACCTGCTCACCGAGATCGGCATCGGCATCGGCGGCCTCTTCGCCGCCCTCATCGGCGCGCTCTCCATCACCACTGAATTTCGAACCGGCACGATCCACCCCACCTTGCTGACAGCCCCGCACCGCGGACGCGTCATCGTGGCCAAGGCCCTTGCCTCGGCCGCCACCGGCGCCGTTGCGGTGATCGTCTCGGTCGTGACCGCATCCGTCGCCGCACGGGTCACCTTGGCGTTCCGCGACATGCAATCGACCCCGACCACCGGTGACTACCTCGAGCTGCTCGGTGGCGGCGCACTCGCAGGCGGGCTCCTCGGGATTATCGGACTCGCCCTCGGAGCCATCGTCCGAGGCCAGATCCCTACCTTCGTCGCGCTGTTCACCTGGCTGCTGTTCATCGAGAACGTGCTCGCCGAACTCCCGGACACTCACCGATTCCTTCCTGGTGCCCTCGCGCAGGGGATCACCGGACAGAACCGCGAGGGAATCCTGCAGGACGTCTGGCTGGCGGCGCTACTTCTGGGCATCTACGCAACCGTCACGCTTCTTGTGTCGGTTGGCGCGACTCGTCGCCGGGATGTCGCCTGATCCGCCACCCTGCCGAGCGTGGCGTTGGCGTTCCGGCTGACGCCGTCGCAGTGTGGACGTATTGGCGCGATGGGCGACCGGCCGTCGGTTGGCTCCGCGAATACTCCGCCTCGAAAAGTGTTTCCGCAGATGCCGACCTCCACCTGCCCCGACTTCTGGACATCAGCAATCGCCCCATTCCTGTTGCTTTGCAACGTGACCTGCTGGGGGCCGCTGCCTTGGTGATCCCGTCGGTGGCCGTGCGGCCTGATTTGCCGCCGAGCCTGAGCGTCATCGGGGTCATGCTGGTCCTCGGCTTGGGCTGCACGGGCATGACCCTGGTGCTGTTCTACACGTTGATTGCGCAGATTGGGCCAGCCCGGGCGGCCCTCGGCTTCTACCTGTCGCCCGTCTTCGCCGTGCTCTTCGGGGTGATCTTTCTCGGCGAAACTCTTGATGCCAGCGCAGGTATGGGTCTCACGGCAATCATCATTGGCTCAGTTCTGGCATCACGTGTCCCCACATCGGGAAAAAATCGGTGGGCAGGCCAGCGTTGAGGGTTGTTCTGATCGAAAACGTCTGGCATTGCAGCCGGGTGCAAGCCGAAACCCCAACTCACGGTCAGCGGCAGATGCGGATAGCTCCGTGCCACCTGGGTCAGGCTGGCAAGGTTCCAGACCGAGCCTGCACCAGCCCCTCCTCAGCCCACTCGCCCCGGCTGGTCGGAGGCGCCGATCGCGGAATTGCAGTCGTGGTTGATGCCGAACCAGGGCGACGAGACACTCGGCATCTGCCAGCGCCGTAGCCGGATCGGCGCTGTCGGCTGACCACTGCAGCACCGCGAGCTCCCGATCCTCGGCCGGCGTCCGCTCTCGGGCGTTCAATTCCTCCCAGCGTGGCAAACCGTTGCCCAAAGTGGTGCGCAAGTTCTGCAGGAAGGCAGGCTTCCACGTGTCGTCCGGATCGATCCCGGTACCGGACACATAGATCAACCGGCTGACGCGGTCAGGATGCTCGAGCGTGTACCGAAGCACGAGCATGGCTCCCCAGGAATGGCCGAGCAGGGCGATGCGCGCTGCTCCAACCCCGACGCGCACGGCTTCCAGATCAGCCACCGAGCGATCGACCGAAAACGGCCCGCGTGGTTCGGAGCGCCCGCAGCCACGCTGGTCCCACCGGATGGGGTGAGCGACGTCGGCCAACAACGGCGCGACCTCGCCGAAGTAGTCCCACAACCCAGGACCACCGTGACACAGCACCAGTGGTTCACCATGGCCGGTCCCGCTCGTCCAGATCCGGCACCCGTCTTCGGCGAACACGTAGCTCTCCACGTCGCTCAATCGGTTGGCAGAAGCGGGCGCATGAATGTTCGCTCGTAGCGCAGAACGCACCCTGAATCGTTGCGGATCTTATCCGCCGCAACGAATTCCGGATCGCTGCCGAACCGGGTGCGGTAACGCTCATAGGCGGCCAGACTCTCGAAACTGAACAGCGCTTCGGCCTGGTCGCTGGCCCCCTCGGCTGGCAAGAAGTAGCCGTGGTGAAGACCACCGTGCCTTGCCACGAGCCGCATCCATTCGCGGGCGAAGCGTTCAAACGCCTCAATCTGGGCGGGATCGATGGTGTAGTGCACAACGCAGGTGATCACCACGCCACCCTACGGGTCAGCAGGTAAACGGAGAGGAGAGCAAGCACCAGCCAATCACTGGTGGAAGACGACCGCGAAGCGGATGGTCCGCGACAGAAATTTGGGGCGATAGATCCGGACCTTGCGAGGCATCAGCCGATGCGCTCGGCCAGCACGATGATGCTCTCCCTTCCGGCCCCCGGACGTAGGCCTTCCGCCAAGAACCCTCGTACTGGCCGATGCCATCGACCAATCCGTAGCCCTCGCTGGCTGCCCAATCGACAAACGCATGTGACGAGCGGTCAGCGGCAATTGCGGATGAGTTCAATGCTCCCGACGCAGCTGCGAAACTCAAACCCGTGAGCACCGAAGCGACAGTCGCTGGGGCCTGGATCGTCGGGCGCCAGGACGACCATGGCAACCGCGCAGAGGCGGCCAATCGCCGACTCAGTGCGGCCACCTGGGATTGACCCGCTTCGACCGACCGTGTCCGTCGAAGCGGGTCAATCTCACAGTTCCGATGTCACCGACAGTGAGATCCGTAGTGTGGCTGAGGCGATCGCGGGGGTCGGGGATCCGTGCGATCGCAAGGGATCCGCCATAGCGGGTTCGGTCTGCTGATGAGGGCTCTGGTCGCGCTGCTGGCCAAAGCCCGGACCACGGTGGAGATTGCCGAGCACCTGCAGGATCTGACGGCCGGGCAACGCGCGCGGATCGGTCTGACCTGGAAAAGCGCTCCGATCCTGTCGACCGTACGACGTTCCTGCTGGTCCTGGACGAGGCGGTGCTGCAACGCGCATTGACTGTCTGGGCCGAGGCGCATGCCGTCCGGGTCACCGCCTCGGTCAAGGGATTGCGGCACTTCGCGGTCGATGGGAAGTCGCTGCGCGGTGCGGCCGGGAAAGGATGCGCCAAAACGCATCTGCTGGGCGTCTTGGATGTGTCCGCGGCGGTGTTTCTCGTCCAGTCCTCGATCATCCGAAAAACCAATGAGATCGGCATGTTCAATCAGGTCATGGACCAGATCGCATCCCTGAAATATGTTTTGGCTACTGCCGATGCACTGCCAAACCGGGCACGCGACCTACCTGCACGAGCGCGAGGCGGGTCTGCTGGTCGGGCTAAAACGCAACCAGCCCAACGTGTTCGACCAGGCCGCCGCCCTGCCCTGGAACCAGATCCCCGACGCCGACATCACGCCCCGCCTGCACGGGCGGGTGGAGAAACGGGTGGCGAAGGTGACCGGGATCGGCCGTCACGG
>JANNPJ010000446.1:0-4915 GCA_031400005.1 Kineosporiaceae bacterium
CGATCTCGACGTCGTCCAGCATTGTTCCCCCTTTTGGGGCGGGCGGAATTGTCGGCAGCGACCAGGATGGCGGCCCCGGATGAAAGCCCGATCAATCCGGAGACAAACTCCGACTGTCGTCGGAGTCCCCTGGTACACAGCATGTTTCTTCCGAGGCATCACCCCACCCCCTTCGGCCAACGACGTTGCCGGAGCGTCGCCGGTGTTCGTACGTTCGATCAGGTAGAGAAACCCGATCCCTGAGGAGACAGCCGTGCCACAGATCATTGACGAGACCGAGCTCGAGGCGAGAATCCGCCAGATCATCACCGATGAGCTCGAACTGGAACCCGAAGAGCTGACTCTCGACGCGGACTTCATGGACGACTACGACGCCGATTCGCTCTCGCTGATCACCGTCGTCGCCCGGATCGACCGGGAGCTGGGCATTCACCTGCCGGAGGAGGTTCAGGCCACCGTGCAGACCCTGGACGACCTGCTGGTGGCCGCTCGCAGCCACCTGGGGGCCGGGGAGCATGTCTGAGATCGTCAGCTCGCCGCCAGGCCGGCGAGTCGTCATCACCGGGCTCGGACCGGTCAGCAGCATCGGCATCGGGGTGACCGATTTCGCCGGCTCGCTGCTGGCCGGCCGGGTCGGAACCGCACCTATCCGGAGCTTCGACACCACCGGATTCCCCTATCTGACCGCGGGTGAGGTGCACGACTTCCGGCCGGAGGAACTGCTGGAGGTGCTCGATCTGCGGTCCTGGGGGCGCAGCAGCCTGTTCGCCGCAGCGGCGGCCCGGCTGGCGGTGACCGACGCGGGGCTCGACCCGGCGACGCTGTCCGCCGCGCGCTCGGGGGCGATCATCGGGACGACGGCGGGTGAGGCCGTTCCGGTGCAGCACCTGGCTGAGCAGTGGGTCAAGGAAGGGTTGGACAATCTCGACCCGGCCCTGGTCGCCCAGGTGCCGGCCAGCCGGATCGCCAATGCGGTCAGCGTCGAGCTGAGCCTCGGCGGGGACAGTCAGACCGTGCCGACGGCCTGCTCGGCCAGCAATTTCGCCCTGGGGTACGCCTATGACCTGGTGGCCGGCGGCGAGGCCGACCTGATGCTGGCCGGCGGAGCCGATGCGGTGAATCGCAGCACTCACGCCGGGTTCTACCGGCTGGGGGCGCTGGCCGAGCAGGTCTCCCGCCCGTTCGACCGTGACCGGGACGGCATCCTGACCGGCGAGGGCGGGGCGGCGCTACTGCTGGAACCGCTGGAGGACGCCGTCGCCCGGGGGGCGCGGATCTATGCCGAAATTCTCGGGTACGGGATGAACTGTGATGCCAAGCACATGGTGCACCCGGACGCCGGGGGGATCGCCGAGTGCATCCGAATCGCCCACCAGCAGGCCGGGATCGGCCCGGACCAGGTGGACTACATCTGCGCCCACGGCACCGGCACGGTGACCAACGACCTGACCGAGGTGACTGCGGTCCGGGACGTGTTCGGGCCCCGGGTGCCCCCGGTCAGCAGTGTCAAGTCGATGATCGGTCACACCATGGGCGCGGCCAGCGGATTCGGCGCCATCGCCTGCTGCCTGGCCATTCAGCGCGGTTTCCTGCCGCCCACGGCGACGTTGCGGACAGTCGACGAGCGGCTCGGACCGGATCTGGACGGCGTTCCCGGCCCGGGCCGGGCGGCCGACGTCCGGATCGCCCAGAACCACGGTTTCGCTTTCGGAGGCAACAACGTGATCACCATTCTTGGAGCACTGTGATGACCGTCGCGACAGCTGTCCGGCCACTGGCGGTGATCGGTACCGGCGTGCTCAGCCCGGCCGGTCTGGGCCAGGCCAGCCTGGACGAGGCGATCCGGACCGGTCGGATCACGCCGCTCGGGGCGGGGCCAGACCCCGCAGCCGGCCCGATGCCCCCAGGCACCGTCCGGCGGCTGCCGGATCTGCGGTTGGCCGATCACCTCGGCCGCAAGGGTCTGCGGAACATCGACCGGCTGACCGCGATCGGGCTGATCGCGACCCGGCAGGCGCTGGAGAACGCCGGACCCGGCTCGGCGCCGCGCTCGCGGACCGGAGTGGTAGTCGGCACCAGCACCGGCAGCGTGGTGAGCCTGGCCGAGTTGGCTCACGACACCCTGACCCAGGATCGGCCGTACCTGGTCAACCCGGTCCAGTTCACCAACAACGTGATGAACGCCTGCGCGGCTCAGATCGCGATCTGGAACGAGCTGTCCGGCCTCAATGCCACTGTGGCCGGCGGCCAGCTCTCCAGCATCTTCGCGCTCCGGTGTGCCCGGGTCATGCTGGACCGGGGCCGGGCCGACCGGCTGGTCGTCGGCGGGGTCGAGGAGATCAGCGAGCACACCGCCTGGGCCTGGCACCGGACCGGGGCACTGGCCGCCGGCACGGCGCTCGGCGAGGGTGGCGCGATGGCGGTTCTCGACGCCACCCTCGACGCCGGCGATCCGCGGGTGCAGGCCGAACTGCTCGCCTGCGAGGTCGGTTTCAGCGCCTCCGAGCGCGCGAAGGCACTCGCCGGGTGCATCACCCGGGCGTTGTCACGCAGCGGGGCCGGGCCCGAGGCCGTAGGAATCGTGGCGCTCGGTTCGACCGGATACCGTCGGCTGGACGAGGTCGAACGGCTCGGCCTGCGGATGGCTCTGGGTCGCAGCCCTCTGATTGTGGACGTCGCCGGTACCCTGGGCGTGACCTACAGCGCCAGTGGCGCCCTGCAACTCGCCGCACTGCTCGGGGCTTGGTCGAACGGCGAGGCCGGCGGTGGCTCGGTGGGGCTGCTCACGGCGGTCGGACCGGACGGCAACGTCGGATGCGCGGTACTGCGTCGGCCCTGACCGGCGTGATCGGGCAACCCGGATCACTGACGATCGGCATCGCCCGGCTGGCCGGGCCCAAGCCCCTTGTTCACCGCATCGATCCGGGACACCGCACCGAGCTTGCCAAAGGCGTTGCGCAGATGACGTTTCACTGTGCCCTCGCTGATCGAGAGCCGGGCCGCGATCTGGCGGTTGGTCAGCGCCCGGCGCACCAGCTGGAGCACCTCGTGCTCACGGGGCGACAGCACCCGGTGCCCGGTCCGACCCGGGGCCTCCACCGCCCGGCCGCCCGGCGACCGCGAGACATGCACGGTGTAGCGGTCCGGGCCGGCGGATCCGGACGTCGCAGCCACCCGGATGGTCCGGACAAGTTCGTCCCGGCCGACGCTCTTGTGCAGGAAGGCATCGACGTCCAGCAGAAGCATCTCCTGGATCAGACGGAAATCGTCGTGTGCGCTCAGCACGATAATCCGCGAACCGGGGCTGCGTTCACGCACCTGGGTGACCGTGCGACCCGGCGACCCGTCCGGCATCTCCAGGTCGAGCAGGACGACGTCGGGCTGGGTGCGGGCCGCGACCGCTACCGCTGAACCACCGGTAGCGGCTTCGCCGGTGACCCGGAAGTCGGGCTCGGCGGCGAGCAGATCCCGGACGGCGTGGCGCAGCAACGTGTGATCGTCCGCGATCAAGATCTCGATCATGCCGCTGCACCGCTCAACGGCACGTGGACCCGGATTCGGGTGCCGCGAGCACGTTCGTGGTGCACCGTCACCTGCCCGCCGAGCGCCTCGGCCCGCTCCCGCATCGAGGGCAGCCCGTGGCCGGAGGTGGATCCGCCCTGCCGTGCCGGTCCGGCGAAGCCCACACCGTCATCGTCCACGGTGGCGGTGGCCTCCGTCGCCGATACCTGGGCGATTACCGTAATTCGTTGTGCTGAGGCATGTTTCAGTGCGTTCCGGACGGCCTCGCGGAGGATCAGGAACAGTTCGCCGCGCAGCGCGTCCGGCAGTGCGGTCTCGTCGCCGTCCACCCGGACCTCCACCTGAGGCCCGCCGTCCGGACCGGCCGTGTGTGCGGTGGCGAACGCGGTGA
This sequence comes from Kineosporiaceae bacterium, assembly GCA_031400005.1. Classification (GTDB taxonomy): domain Bacteria; phylum Actinomycetota; class Actinomycetes; order Actinomycetales; family Kineosporiaceae; genus JANNPJ01. Next base: position 3,914 of record JANNPJ010000446.1, read on the forward strand.
GCGCCCGGGCCAGGCAGTCGACCGGCTCCGGCCTGCGCAGCTCGGCGGTGAGCCGGCCCACCGCGGCCATCATCTCCTGCAGCCCGAGTCGCAGGTCGCGGATCTGCTCCTGCGCATCCTCCCAGCGTTCCTGGCTCTGATAGAGCTCTAGGAGTTCCACCTGTCGCAGGGCCAGGGAGACGCCACTGCCCCATCGGTCGTGCGCGCGCCAGGGACAACTTGCCGTGCGTGACCCGGCCTTCAAGCCGACGGTGGCCGTGGTCGACATCCCGATGCCTGCGGCAGCTCCCGCCGTGGCTCCGGCGGTGCCGAAGTAGGACGACGCTTCCGGCAGCGCGCTTCCGCGTCCGGTTTTGACCGGTAAACTGCAATTTTAGGGGCGACCAGCATGCAGCTCGCAAAGTACGTGAAGTTCCGCGAGGAGAAGTTCGGCGGCGTGCTTTTCGAGACGCGCTCGGAGAAGGTATACACGCTCACTCCCACGGCCGCCGCGGTGGTGCAGGAGATCGCCGCCGGCCGCGCGCCGGAGGAGATCGCGCCCCGGCTGGCCGAGCGCTTCGAGGGCCCCGAAGGCGCCATCGAGCGCGAAGTCCACGCCTTCATCGCCGAGCTGCGCGACAAGGGGCTGGTGGAAGGTTGAGCGCGCAGATCGCCGCCTCGGAGGACCTCTCCGCGCCGCTCTACGTCGCGTGGCAGATCACGAACGAGTGCAACCTGGCGTGCCTGCATTGCATCGAGGAAAGCGGGCCGGGCAAGGCGTTTCGCGACGAGCTCGACCGCGACCAGGTCTTCGGCGTGATCGACCAGCTGATGGACAACGAGGTCCCGTACCTCTCGTTCTCGGGCGGCGAACCCATGCTGCACCCGCACTTCTTCGAGATGGTCGAGCGGGTGACCTCGAAGGGCAGCCAGCTCAAGATCGAGACCAACGGGCACTACCTCACGCCCGACAACTGCCGGCGGCTCAAGGACCTGGGTGTGAAGGCGGTGCAGGTGAGCCTG
>JANNPJ010000454.1:0-14774 GCA_031400005.1 Kineosporiaceae bacterium
TTCGCAGAGTCGTCTGGAATTCGCAGAGTTACTCGCAACCCAGCCCGGAATCCGCAAGGCTCACCCGGAACGGACAGATTCCACCCAATGTCGGCAACACGTCCCAAATATCTTCTCCGGCAGCACTATTCGCGCCAGCCATCACCTCGAGGAGGAGACCGATTCGACTGCGGCCGATATCGCACTGCGTCGAACGGGCCAGCATTACTTGGCTAGCCACACGTTTGCTGTTACGGTGGTTATGTGTCCAGCCACCTAAATGGGTGGCTAGCCGAGAGGAGCCGTCATGAAAGCCATCCTGTTCGACCGTTTCGGCGGCCCGGAAGTGCTTTACGGGGCGGACATTGACGTCCCGCAGCCCGGTTTCGGGCAGATCCGCGTCCGGGTCAAGGCCGTCGGGCTGAACGCACTGGACGGCAAGATCCGCTCCGGGGCGCTGGAGGCCATGTTCCCCACGCCGCTGCCCACCGTCCCCGGCGGCGAGCTTGCCGGCGTGGTGGACGCCCTGGGTGAGGGCGTGCAGGACGTGCGGGTGGGTGACGAGGTGCTGGGCTGGTCGGACACCGGCTCGTACGCCCAGTACGCGCTGGCCAGCACGGTGGCCCTCAAACCCGCCGGCCTCGACTGGCAGCACGCGGTCGCGCTGCCGGTGGCGGGCGAGACGGCCGAGCGGGTCCTGGACCTGCTCGACGTCGCCGCCGGGGAGACCGTGCTGATGCACGGCGCGGCCGGAGCGGTTGGAACCCTGGCGGTCCAGCTCGCCACCGCCCGCGGAGCGCGGGTCATCGCCACCGCCGGCCCGGCCAACCAGGAATACCTCACCTAGCTGGGCGCCACCGCGACCGTGTACGGCGAGGGCTTGATCGAGCGGGTCCGGGCACTGGCCCCCAACGGCGTGGACGCGGTGTTCGACCTGGCCGGGAAGGGCGCTTTGGAGGACTCCATCGCCCTGCGCGGCGGCACCACCCGCATCGTCACCATCGCCGACTTCCGCGCACAACAGCTCGGTGTCACCTTCTCCACGGGTGGCCATGAACGCTCGGCCATCAGCCTGGCCGCCCTGGCCCAGGACGCCGCGACCGGCAAGCTCGTCACCACCATCACCGCCTACCCACTCGACCAGGCCGCCACCGCCCAGCAGGTCAGCGACGCCGGGCATGTCCGGGGCAAGCTCGTCCTCACCCTCGACTGATCACGCCCGCCTCTCTTTCCGCTACGCCTCCGCCTTCCCGATCCCACCCGTTCATCACCGCACCGAAGGACTGTTCATGCTGCACGCCCTGTGGACCCCGACCACCGTCGGTGGCATCTCCCTCCCGCACCGCCTGGTCATGGCCCCGATGACCCGTGACCGTTCCACACCCGAAGGCGTACCGACCGAGCTGAACGCCGAGTACTACGCCCAGCGGGCCTCGCACGCCCTCATCATCACCGAGGGAACCCAGCCCTCCACCGACGGCCAGGGCTATCTCCTCACCCCCGGCATCCACAATGCCGAGCAGATCGCCGGCTGGCGGAAGGTCACCGACGCCGTGCACGCAGCGGACGGCCGGATCGTCATCCAGCTGATGCACACCGGACGCATCGCCCACCCCGACAACACTCCCCACGGGCGCCAGCCGGTCGCCCCTTCGGCGATCCGGCCGCAGGGCGCGATGTTCACCGCGTCCGGGCCCGAGGAGATGCCGACACCCCGCGCGCTGTCGACGCAGGAGGTCGCAGCGACCGTCGACGACTTCCGCCGCGCCGCAGCGGCTGCCGTCGCGGCCGGCGCCGACGGCGTGGAGATCCACGCCGCCAACGGCTACCTGGTGCACCAGTTCCTGTCCGACAACACCAACCAGCGCACCGACCGCTACGGCGGTTTCCTCGACAACCGCCTCCGTTTCGCCGTCGAGGTCGCCACCGCCGTAGCCGACGAGATCGGCGCCGACCGCACCGGCCTGCGCATCTCCCCCGGCAACCCCTACAACGACATCGCCGAGTCCGACACCGCGCAGCTGTATCCGGCGCTCCTGCGCGCCCTCGGCCCGCTCGGCCTCGCCTACCTCCACGTCCTCCACGGGGGTGACGACGCCCTGCTGGACACCCTGCGCGCGCTCTGGCCGACCACGCTGATGCTCAACCGGGCCGGCACCGATCTGCCCACCCGCGCCAAGGACATCGACAACGGCACGGCCGACCTCGTCTCCGTCGGCGCGCTCGCGTTGGCCAACCCGGACCTGGTCGAGCGGCTACGCTCTGATGCGCCGCTGAACACCCCCGACCCGGCGACCTTCTACGGCGGCGGAGTGGCCGGCTACACCGACTACCCCACCCACGCCGCATGAGGAACCGATGCCCGCCCCCACACCACGCCCGCCCACGACGGCCAGCGAGGGACAGCTGAGCTACGCGATCTTCCAGCTCGCCCGCGCTCACCGGGCCCGGGCCGCTGCCATGCTTCGCGAGATGGACCTGCATCCGGGACAGGAACTGCTGCTGATGCACCTCCTTGACCGGGACGGCCAGACCCAGTCCGAGCTCCTCGAAAGCGTCGGTCTGGACCACTCCACCGTCTCCAAGTCCCTCCGCCGGATGCAGGATGCCGGCCTGCTCATCCGGGAGCCGGCCGAGCACGACCGGCGGGTCATGGTCACCCACCTCACCGACAAGGGCCGTGCCATGCGTGAGCCCTTGGCAGCCATGTGGCGGGCCCTGGAGGAAACCTCCACGCGGAATCTGTCGGCACAGCAGGCAAAGTCCTTCATCGGCACCGCCTACGCCATCGCCGACGCGATCAACAGCCGCGATCTTTCGCAGGAAGAGTCCAGGTAACTCCCCGTCGAGGAACGCGATCTCGTCCCCGTGCGCCGATCCGCGCGGGCGCGGCCGGCCTTAGCGACCAGGGACGGTAACCGCGGGCAATTCGTCCTCGGTCCTTCGATCACCTGATGGCTGCGATTCGAGGGTCTCAGCCTCGGAGCGTTCGGCCCGGACCGCAGCGATGCCGGCGAGAATCAGTGCCCCACCGGCGAGTTGCAGCGGGGTGAGACGCTCTCCCAGCAGCAGCCAGGCGAAGATCGAGGCGAAGGCCACCTCGAGCAGACCGACGAACGAGGCGAGCCGGGAGCCGAGCGCCTCCGAGGCGGTGATGCCCGCCGCGTAGGCGATGGCCGTGCTGACGACAGCGAGGAGAAGAAGCGGCACCCACCACGGGGCGGCCGAACCGAACAGCGGGAGGTCCGCGAGGGTGACGGTGAACGGGAGCAAGCCGGTCGCGCCCACCAGGGCGAGCACCAGACCGCCGACCAGGAGACCGGACGCCGCGAGCGCCACCGGCGGCAGGCCGTCACCGACGTCGGCGGCGATCGCGAAGTAGGTCGCACAGCCGATCGCGGCGGCGAAAGCGAAGGCGAGGCCGACCGGATCAACGGCTTGGAGTGCGCCGGGCCCAATCACCAGCACCAGACCCGCGACCGCAAGTACCGAGCCGACCAGAACGGCAGGGCGGGGCATCCGCCAGGTGCGGGCCCAGACGTACCCGACCAGGATGAGCGGCGCCAGGAACTCGATCAGGAGCGCGGTTGAGACCGGGATGGTCCGGATCGCCGCGAAGTAGGCGAGCTGAGTGCAGGCCACACCGACGATGCCCATCACCAGCACCCGCCACCGTGCCTGCCACAGAACGCCCCACCGGCCATGCAGAACAACGAGGGCGATCGGCAGCAGCAGGAGCCCGCCGATGAGGGCCCGCGCGGTCACGGCGGCCGTCGGTGACCATCCCGCCACCAGCAGCGGCTTCACCAGGGCGCCGGAAGTCCCGAAGGAGGCGGCCCCGATCACGGCCGCGAGCAGTCCAGTGGACATCGACGAGAGCTTCATGCTTCTCCTTCGGCGACTCGAGGTCGGTCGCGGTACTGTCAGGGGTGAATGTACTTATGCCCATGACGCTAAGTCGGTTGCTGTAAGGAGTCAACTTGCATTTTGCCCCTGACACTAAAGTGGCCCTCGAGGCCATCGTGACGCTCGCCAACACCGATGCCGGTGCCACCCGCAGCGGTGCGGACGAGCTCACAACTCTCGACGAACTCGCCGCGCTGCTCGCCCGGTCCCCCTTCACCGGACGGATCGACCACGACGAGGCGGAGTTGCGCGAGGTGCGACAGACCCGAGCGCTGCTACGGCAGGTGTGGACCCTGGACCGGGACGACGCCGTCGCCGAGGTCAACCAGATGCTCCGGGAGGCCAGGGCGCTCCCCCAGCTCGCCCGGCACGACGCCTCGGACTGGCACCTGCACGGGACCACCCCCGATGCTCCGCTGGCCGAGCGCATGCAGGTGGAGGCGGCGCTGGCGCTCGTCGACGTGATCCGCACAGACGAGATGCGCCGGCTGCGGGTTTGCTCGGCGGCCGACTGCACCGGGCTCCTGCTCGACCTCTCCCGCAACGGCTCCAAGCGGTTCTGCAGCGTGCGCTGCGGGAACCGGATGAACATGATCGCTTTTCGTGGGCGCCAGGCCGCAGACCAAGCATGAGCAGTCGGCCGCTGTAGACGGTTCAGCAGGTCTGGAGATCGAGCAGCCTGGCTCCGTTGACCCACAGGACCTTTCGCATCCAATCGTCGCCCAGGTCGAGCCGGGCCAACGCCTCGAGTTGGTGTGCGTAGGGGTAGGGAATGCTCGGGAAGTCCGAGCCGAGCACGATCTTGTCGGCCAGATCGGCCAGCCGTCGCGGATAGTGCGTCGGCATCGGGACGAACGCATTCGTGAAATCGGTGCCGCTCATCGTCGTATCCAGGTGGACGCCGGGGTACTGCTCAGCGAGGTCCGCGAAAGCGTCGTACTCGGGCATGCCGAGGTGGGCAATGACCAGCACCAGGTCGGGATGACGGGCCAGCACCCGACCGACGGCGGCCGGACCGGTGTACTGGCCCGGGATGGGCGCGGAGCCCGCGTGAATCACCACCGGGACCCGGTACTCGGCCAGGACCGCCCACGCGGGGTCGAGCAGCGCGTCGTCTGGGCTGAAACGTCCCACCTGGACGTGCACCTTGAACAGTCTCGCACCGGCTGCCACGGCCTCGAGGACGTACTCGCGCACACCCGATTCGGGGTAGAACGTCGCACAATGGATGGCGTCCGGGACGCGGGTGGCGAAGTCACGGCACCAAGCGTTCAGCCAGGCCGCCATCCCGGACCTGTGCGGGTACGTGAGCGCGGGAATCGCGCGCAACCCCAAGGTCCTCAGCGTCTCCAGACGGGTTGCCTCGTCGGTGCGATAAGTGATCGGCCACGGCCTGCCGTAGTGCGACTGGGCACCGTCGAAGTAGGCCCACACCTTGCGCTGCATCGATTCCGGCATGAAGTGCACATGCACGTCCACCAGCCCGGGCAGCCCCAGCGCGGCGACGTAGGCCGGGATCTCGCCGTCATCAGCCGGCCCAGGCGTCGTCACAGCCCCAGCATAGGTACGCCGTACCCGCCCCGCCCTTTGCGGTGGCTAGACCGCCTCGGAGGAGGTCATCGCTGGGGCCGGGCTGCCGGGCCCGGCCGGACGGTAACGTCGGAGGGAGTCAGAGCGGCACGCTCTGCAGCGCACTCGACGACAACCCGCACGGGGGAACCGCACTCGCCGTGACGAATGTCCAGGACCGGCCCCGCTGGGTCGCCCTCGTACGTCTCGCCCCACTGCCGCAGCGCCACGAGCACAGGCCACAGGTCCCAACCCTTGCGGGTCAGACGGTACTCGTGGCGCACACGACTTCCCGACTCCTGGTACGGAACGGCTTTCACGATGCCCGCCGCCGTCAGCTTGCGGAGTCGGTCGCTGAGGACCGCTTCGGACAGGCCGATATGGCGCCGGAATTCGTCGAAACGGTGCACCCCGTTGCTGGCGTCGCGCAGGATCAGGAGCGTCCACTTCTCCCCCACCAGGTCGAGCGTGCGCTGGACCGGGCAGTTCTCCGTGCTCACCTCAAGCCATTTCATTCCGCCATCGTAAGCCACCTGACTTCACTATTGACAGTCAGGTGACGCCGCGACTAGCTTCACTTGACGAAGTCATCCAGGGAGGTACCGGATCGTGGGGCGGACCCGTACGTACGAGTGGGAGGATCCCACGATCACGGCGGCCGTCGCGGGTCGCACCTCAGGCCTGGACATGATGCGCGATCTGCTCGAACGGCGCCTGCCGGCACCGCCCATCACGGCTGCCCTGGGCTTCGCCCTCGAGGAAGTCGAGGAGGGGCGGGTGGTCTTCTCGCTGGTACCGGGAGAGGAACACTACAACCCCATCGGAAGCGTGCACGGCGGGGTCTTCGCCACCCTGCTCGACTCGGCGGCCGGCGGGGCTGTCCATTCGACCCTGCCGCTGGGCATGGCCTACACCTCACTCGACCTGACCGTGAAGTTCCTCCGCCGGGTCACGGTGGACACCGGCAAGGTCCGCGCTATCGGCACAGTCGTCAGCAAAAGCCGCCAAAAAGCCCTGGCTCAGACCCAATTGGTCGACGAGTCCGATCGGCTGCTCGCCCACGCCACCAGCAGCTGCATGCTCTTTCCCGTACCCTGAACTGCGGGCTTGAGGATCTTCCCTGCCGAGGTCATCGGCAGTGCGGTGACGAACTCGACGAAGGCGCCCGCGGTCAGGCCGGCATCCACCATCAGAGCGACAACCCCGGAACCGTCGCGCTTGAACCGGCGCCCGGCCATCTCGACGATCCGCCGCCGGGTCGCCTGCTTGTGCTCCTTGCCATAGCGCATTATTCGCTCCTCGCCCCGCCGATCCGATCGTCCCCCGACCACGTCACTTAATCGTATGATCATACGTTAAATTGAGCAGAACCGTCTCCCGGAGAATGGAGATGTTGACGCACGAAACGGTTGTGACGACCGCGCCTCCTCCCACGCCAGGAGACTGCGGCCGCCCACGGAGGAAGAGGGCTCGTCAGGGACGGCGAGTGGCTGCCCGGGTGGGGCGCGTCCTCGTGCTGCGCGGCTTCTGCTGCTCCCCGCCGAGCAGGGCCAGGGCATTCTGGAGACCCTGTTCGAGGACCTGGTCGGCCAGGGCCTGATCGACCAGCGCCCGGGACAGTTGCAGCGTGCCGACCATCAGAGCGAAAACGCCGAGCGTCTGCGCCCGAGCCGAAGCTGGATTGCGTGGCGCCAGGCGAATGGCAACGTCATCGATGACGGTCAGCAGGCCGTCGGTGTAGGCCTGCTTGGTGGCGTCACCGGATCGGGCGATCTCGTCGAGCAGCGCGGCCGAAGGACACCCCTCGGCGGGGTTGTCCCGGTGCTCGACGGACAGGTACTCCCGAACGAACTCCTCTGCCCCGGCCCGGCCCGGCGCCATCGCGCTGACGGCCGCATCCTGATTGCGCAACTGGTCCGCGACCACGGTGGTGACCAGGTCATCCTTGGACTCGAAGTGGGCATAGAAGGCGCCGTTGGTCAGTCCAGCGTCCGCCATCAGGGTGGCTACCCCAGAGCCGTCGATGCCGTCCTGCTTGAACCGGCGACCGGCGGTCTCGATCATCCGCTGCCGGGTCGCCTGCTTGTGTTCCTTGCTGTAGCGCACCATGTGTTCCTCCGTGGGCCGAACGACGGTCTTAGCCTCCACCGCCACCTTCACAGTATAGTATGGCGAATGTAATTCAATGCCCTGGCGACCGAAGCTCCTGGTGGTCCGGTCCGATCTCGACAATCGCCGTCCCACCAGGACTTCGCCACCTTCCCAACACCGCTCCGCGCGCGCCCCTGCGGGACGCGGACGGCGCTGCCCCCAGGACGGCCGCCGTCGCGACGACTGCCAACGCAATTCCGACGCTCCTCCTCAGAGAAGCTCTTTCGGCTGCCATCCAGGCACTTTCGCGGCCCGCGACGGGGCCTTTCACAGTCTGAGCGTCGGCATCCTCAACGACGCCTTCATCTGGCCGCCTGTCGGCGCCGAAGATGCTGGATCCCGGCCGTTCTTGAAAGACACTCCGATACCGGAGTCGGAGGCGACGGTCAGCGGCGGTAGCGACCGGCCGGAACCCGCTGCGACAGGTTCGGGACGAGCGCCTGACGCGCCTTCTCGAACGACTCCCAGTCGCCGATCTCCGGCAGTGACGGGATGGTGATGGGTTCCCCAGCGTCGAGGCCGGCGAGTGCCGCGTCGACGGCGTCGTCCGCGCTCATGATCCACTCATCGGGGAAGGCCTCGAGGTCGAGGCCGGAGCCGTCCCAGAACTCGGTACGGACCGCGCCCGGCAGCACGGCCTGCACCGTGACGGGGCTTTCGGCGAGTTCCTGCTGCAGGGCCTGAGTGAACGTCAGCACGTAGCTCTTGGTGCCGCTGTAGACGGCACTGACGGGCAGGATGTTGAGGGCCAGCGCGGAGGAGATGTTCACCACCGTGCCGCGCCCGCGAGCGGTCAGGCCCGGCAGGACGGCAGTGGTCAGCCTGGTCAGCGAGGTGACGTTGAGGTTGATCAGTGCCTCGGAGGCGTCCGCGTCGGAGGCTGCCAGCGGGGTGAACAGCGACCCGCCAGCGTTGTTGATCAGCACCTCGATGCTCTCATCGGTCCGCAGCCGCTCCTCGACCACGGAGATCTGCGTCGCATCGGTCAGGTCGGCGGTGACGACGTCCACTGCCCGGCCCGTGCGACTGCGGATGTCCGACGCCAGGGTTTCAAGCCGCGCAGTGTTTCGGGCTACCAAGATCAGGTCGTAGCCGCGGTCGGCGAGCCTCTGCGCGTAGGCGGCGCCCAGGCCGGTGGACGCGCCGGTGACGACAGCGCTCTTGTTTTGCGTGGTCATGGAATGGATCTCATTTCTGGTCTGGCGGATGAGCGGGGAGAAGCGTTCATCCCCGATTTAGATTACGATAGCTATCTAAAGTCGCTGAGTCAATGCGGTGCGATGTCTCAGGCATCGCGGCAATGGAAGCCACTCGGCAGGCGCGCACGGACGAGCTCGCGGCGCATCGGCCCCGGGCGCCACGTCTCGCGTACGATAGATGTGTACTACTATCTAAAGTGAGGCAGATGACTGATGAGTCGCGTTTCGCAAGCACAAGCGATCGAGAACCGAGGGCGCGCGGTCGCCGCGGCCGCCCAACTCTTCCGGGAGCGCGGCGTGAACGGCACCAGCGTCGCCGATCTGATGAAGTCCATCGGGCTGACCACGGGCGGCTTTTACAAGCAGTTCCCCTCCAAGGAGGCGCTGATAACCGAGGCGACCCATGCCGCTTTCGGAGACCTTGACCTACTCCTGGCGCAGTTCGATACGGCCCACGACGATCACGACACCGCGCGCGGTGCCCTCGTCGACTTCTACTTGTCGGCCGAGCACCGCGACCAGCCCGGAACCGGTTGCCCCGCAGCGGGATTCGCCGGGGACATGGCTCGCGAGCCCACGGCCGGGGAGTCGCGCGAAACGTACGCAGCCGGAGTGGAGCAATTCGCCGCCTGGCTGTCTACCGACGCCGACGACGGCTTGCCCATGGTGGCCACTCTGGTCGGCGCGATTCTGCTTGCCCGGGCCACGGCGGGCACAGAACTGTCGGAGAAGATCCTGGAGTCGACCCACAAAGTGCTAGCCGCACCCCTCGAGCCTTGACCCGGAATCGTGGATCTCGTCCTTGCTCATGCTTGTGGCTGTGGGTAGTGCTTCATCCTCCAACGAAGCACAGGACACCTGCGTATCCGAAACGCTCCTGCGACATCGGACGCGGAACGCTGCATCCAACCGGCCCCCTCCCGAAGAAGACCGGAAGAGCAGCACTGTTGACGGCCGCACGCCCGGTCGCCGGAGGACTCGCCGATCTCGCCTGCGTCCGGCATCGTCCGCAAGGCAGCTGGTACCTGACGAACGAACGATCACCCGGAGGTCCTCGTGAAGCGGTTGACCGATGTCGTGCTGGCACATCGCCTTCTCGTCGTTCTGCTGTGGCTGGTGATCGCCGGTGCCGGCGCGGCCAACGCCGGCCGCACGGTGAACGCGCTGAGCTACGACTTCGGGTTGCCGGGAGAGCCTGGGCACGAGGCCAACGTCAGCATCCAGTCCGGTTTCGGTGGTGGCGGGCTCGTCGATCCCCTGGTGCTCACCGTTCAGGCCCCCGCCGGCGGTGACCTGCGCACGCCGGAGTCGGCCCGGGCGTTCGGGCAGGTGGCCGAGAAGGTCGCCGCCGCCGCGCCCGGGACCCGCCTGGTCAGCCCGGCCAACACCACTGGCGGCGCGCTCACGGCGCCGGACGGGAGCCGGGCCGCTGCGCTGCTCTACCCGCGGATCGTGCCGGGCCCGGAGCCCTACGCCGAGGCATTGCCCGCGATCACCGCTGCCGCCGCGCAGACGGCGGTGGAGGGCCGCCCGCTGCAGCTCACCGGGATCCCCCTGCTGCAGGAGGAGGAAGGTGGCAGCCGCGGCGTGCTGGTCGAGGTGCTGCTGGGTGGGGTGGGGGCGCTGGTCGTCCTCGCTCTGGTCTTCGCGTCCCTACTGGCTGCCGTCCCGTTACTGGTCGCGGTGGTCTCGATCCTGGCCACGTTCCTGGCCCTGCTCGGGCTGACCTCGCTGACCGACGTCTCGTTCGTCGTGCAGTACTTGGTCGGGCTGATCGGGCTCGGCGTCGCGATCGACTACTCCCTGCTCATCGTGATGCGCTGGCGCGAGGAACGCTCGCACGGCGTCGACAACGACACCGCCGTGCGCACCGCGATGGCCACCGCCGGGCGATCCGTCGTCTTCTCCGGGGTCACCGTCGCCGTGTCATTGGCGGCCCTGATCGCCGTTCCGTTGCCGTTCCTGCGCAGCATCGGGCTCGGTGGCCTGCTTATCCCGATCCTCAGCGTGCTCACCTCGCTGACCCTGGTCCCGGTGGTCCTTCAGGTCGCCGGCCCCCGGCTGCAATGGCCACGGCGCAAGCCGAGCGACCCCACCAGCTCGCGTTGGGCCCGGCTGACCGAGGCCGTGCTACGCCGTCGCTGGGCGGTGATCGCCGGCTGCCTGGCCCTGCTGATCGCGGCCACCGTCCCGCTGTTCGGGCTACGCCTGGGATCGCCGCAGATCGAGGCCTACGGGGACGAATCCGGGGCCGGCCGGATCTCGGCGGCGCTCACCCGGGCCGGCCTCCCGGCCGGCGTGTTGCGCCCGACCGAGGTGCTGGCCCCCTCGTCGGCGGCGGCCGACGTTGTGCGCTCGCTGGAGGCCGTCCCCGGGGTCGCCTCCGCCACCGCGGTCACGGATCCGGCCTGGATCAGGGACGGGACCGCTCTGCTGCAGGTCTGGACGGCCGACGACCCGGCGACGGCCGCCGGCAGCGCAACCCTCGAGCGGGTCCGTGACGTCGCGGGCCGCACGCGGGTCGGCGGGACACCGGCCGAGGACGCCGATTTCGTCTCGGCCGTGTACCGGAACATCCCGGTCGTGCTCGGGGCCATCGTGCTGATCACGTTCGCGCTGCTGGCCCGGGCTCTGCGCTCGTTCTGGCTACCGATCAAGGCCCTGCTGCTCAACGTGCTGTCGCTCGGAGCCGCCTACGGGCTGACCGTTCTGATCTGGCAACAGGGCCTCGGCACCGAGGTCATCTTCGGCACCGAGGCCAGCGGCTCGATCACCACCTGGGTCCCGGTCGCGGTCTTCGCCTTCTTGTTCGGATTGTCCATGGACTACGAGGTTTTCATTCTGTCCCGGATGCGAGAGGCCTACGACGAGCACGGCGACACCCCGCGCGCCGTCGTCGACGGCATCTCCCGAACGGGACGGCTGGTGACGTCCGCGGCGCTCATCCTGTTCCTGGCCTTCGTGGCGCTGTCGACCGTGCCGTCGATCGACGTGAAGATCCTGGCCACGGCGCTGGCCCTCGGGATCGCCATCGATGCCGTGATCGTCCGCTCGCTGCTCGCCCCTGCTCTGGTAGGAGTGCTCGGATCAGCGAACTGGTCGCTACCTCGCCCGCTGGCGTGGTTGCTGCGGGTGCGGCCGCCAGCCGCTCCCGACCGCACCGTCGGAAACCGGCCCGCGCCGGTATCCACCCGCTAGCCCATATCTCCCTGGTCAGATCATCTTCCCGGTTGGCATGTGGGCTGAGCTCAACTCGCGCGCCGTGTGCGAGGCGAGGACCATGCGGTTTGGAGGGCCTTGACGACTCCCGACTCCGCGAGCATCGCCAAGCATTGCTGCGGCGACTGGATCCAGTCCGGGCAGACCCGTTGCGGCATTGGGTTCGGAAACAGCGTCCATCAGAACTCCTTTGTTGGTGGTGGAGAACCGGGAGGCTATCCGGTTGATCGAGGCGCAGGCGGCCTGCGGCAAGAAAGGATCATCAGCTACCCCAATCCGGGGGTAGTGCGACCCCTGCTGCAACCCGTAATCATGAATGACCGTCCCACCGGCCGTTTCCGAATGCTTTCATCGTCGGCGGATGGCAGGGCAGGATTTGCGTGCGGCAGTGGTTCGGGCCGTGAGAGGCCGTGAGAGGCCACTGACAGGAAGGAATCGAAGGTGAAGTCAATCGCCGCCGGTGACACCGATACGGCCTTGATCGAGGAGACGATCGGGGCCAATTTCACCCGGATCGCTCGGCAGCACGCCGCCCGTGAGGCCCTGGTGGAGGTAGCCTGCGGACGCCGGTGGACCTACACCGAACTGCACGCCGACGCCGAGGCACTGGCTCGTGGGCTGATCGGCGCCGGAATAGCCAAGGGTGACCGGGTCGGGGTGTGGTCACCGAACTGCGCCGAGTGGACGATCGCCCAGTACGGCACCGCCCTGGTGGGCGCGATCCTGGTCAGCGTGAACCCGGCGTACCGGACACACGAACTGGCTTACGTGCTGAACCAGTCCGGGCTGCGGGTTCTGATCAGCGCCACCACGTTCAAAGCCTCCGATTACCGGGCGATGGTTGATCAGGTGCGCGAGGACTGCCCGGCGCTGGAGCGCGTGGTCTACATCGGCACGCCCGACTGGGACGGCCTGCTCACGCAGAGCGTAGGGCTGGCGCCGGATGCGCTCGCGCAGCGGGCCTCCACGTTGGCCAACCACGACCCGATCAATATTCAATACACCTCGGGTACCACGGGTTTCCCTAAAGGGGCGACCCTGTCGCACCGGAACATCCTGAACAACGGGTTCTTCACCACGGAGCTGATCAACCTCACCGAGCAGGACCGGCTGTGCATTCCGGTGCCGTTCTACCATTGCTTCGGAATGGTGATGGCCAATCTGGGATGCACCACACATGGTGCGACCATGGTGATCCCCGCACCAAGCTTCGACCCGCAGATCACGCTACGCACCGTGCAGGACGAGCGGTGCACCGCCCTGTACGGGGTGCCGACAATGTTCATTGCGATGCAGAACACCCCCGACTTCCTCGACTATGACCTGTCCAGCCTGCGCACCGGCGTGATGGCCGGCTCCCCGTGCCCGGTGGAAGTGATGAATCGCTGCATCATCGACATGCACATGGGTGAGGTGGCGATCGCCTACGGAATGACCGAAACCTCCCCCGTGTCCTGCCAGACCCGGGTGGACGACGACCTGGAGCGGCGTACATCGACGATCGGCCGAGTGCACCCGCAGGTGGAGATCAAGGTCGTTGATCCGGTCACCGGCGAGGCCGTGGAACGCGGTGAGGTCGGAGAGTTCTGCACCCGCGGCTACTCGGTGATGCTCGGCTATTGGGACGAGCCGGCGAAGACCGCGGAGGCGATCGATGCCGACGGCTGGATGCACACCGGTGACCTCGCGGTGATGGGCCAGGATGGCTACTGCACGATCGTGGGCCGGATCAAGGACATGGTGATCCGCGGCGGAGAGAACATCTACCCACGGGAGATCGAGGAGTTCCTGCACACCCACCCCGACATCCAGGACGTTCAGGTGATCGGCGTCCCGGACCCGAAATACGGCGAGGAACTCTGCGCCTGGATCAAGATGCGAGCCGAGCGCCCCGCATTGGACGCCGAGGCGGTCCGCCAGTTCGCCGCCGGTAAACTCGCGCACTACAAAATCCCCCGCTATGTGCTGGCGGTAGAGGAGTTCCCGATGACTGTGACCGGCAAGGTCCGCAAGGTCGCCATGCGCGAGACCTCCGCCCACACCCTAGGGCTGGACTGATCCACCCCGGCCTGCGCGGTTTGTCGGAATGGCCGGTCTCGCACCGCAGGCGAACCTCGTTTCAGGGCAACAGCCCGAGACGGCGGGCATGCACCACCGCCTCGAATCGCGTGTGCGCGTCCAGCTTCCGCATCGCAGACCGCAGATAGGCCTTGACCGTCTCCGGCCTCAGCGACAGCCGCACCGCGGCTTCGGCGTTACTGCAGCCGAGGCTTACCTGTGCGACCACGTCCAGCTCACGAGGTGACAGCTGGACCACCGATGACTCCGGCTGATCACCGATGATGCCCATCATTGTGGCGCTGAGATGGTGCAGGCGCTGGCGCAATTCAGGGTCACCTGTCGCACCGGTGATGGCGCGCAACTCGGCATGCGCCGAGCGCAGGCGTTCGAGCCGAGCCGGCGACCAGGGCTGCCCCGATCCAGTTGCCATCGCCTGGCTCTGACTGTCGACCAGGCGCCGCTCAACCTCGGCAAGCACAGCCAGTTCGGTGCCGAGAGCGCGCGCTCCCCGGGCAAGAGCACGGCGACCCCGTCGCCATGGCTCGACCGCCGAGCCCGAGGCCGGGCTGGATGACCAGGCCGCGCAGGGCGTTGGTCCTCGTCCCAGCAAAGTCCGACAACACGATTCCGCCGGCTGAACTCTCTCCGCAGAACAACACCGGGACATCGAACCGTTGTTGAACATCGCGC
>JANNPJ010000497.1:0-6453 GCA_031400005.1 Kineosporiaceae bacterium
CTTCGTAGCGAGCGGGCTCATGTTCACGGTGCTGCTCGTCGCGCTGTCCGGGTTCTCGAGGGCTGCCGCCGCGTACTCGCTGGCATTGCGTCTGGGTGAGGTGGCTGATGCGTCGACCGGCCTCGACGCCGGCCGGCACGCCGCTTCCTCCGTCGCGAATGAGGCGTTGACCTCAGGGCGGCTCGCAGAGGCGGGCGAAGAGTTGCGGGTGATGGTCGAGGAGACCCGGAAGCGGGAGGCCCGGGTCGATCCAGTCGGCTTGCCGCCCGGCGTGCTGCAGGCCCTGACCGCGCAGGAGGTGGCAGTCGATGCGTTTTTCGACTCCGTTGCTGCAGTCTTGGTGCTGGCGGAGTCCGATCCGTCGACGGCTCGGCACGAATTGCGTGAGTTAGCAGACGCGGACGCCAAACTGGAGGGGGCCCAGACCCGCCTCGATGAACGCGTGAGTCGGGCGGCGAGCGACGCGACGCGGCGGGCGCAGCAGATCAGCGACCGGGCCCGTAATGTGATGCTGGCTACCGCTGTGTTCGCCGTCCTGCTGTTGTTCGCGTTCTGCTACGCCGTGGGTCGCTACGTCGTGCGGTCACTCCGTCGGCTGGCTGCGGCCGCCGCCGCCATCGCCGCAGGGGAACTCCACGCTCGCAGCGAGATCGCGTCTGGCGATGAGCTCGGTGCCGTCGGTCACGCGCTGGACACGATGGCCGACAGTCTCCAGGGCCTCCTTTCCGAAATGGGCGAGGAAGCTCGTCGCGATCTGTTCAAGAGTCAGCTCGTTGAGGCCTTCGAGCTGACAGACAACGAGCAAGAAGCCCATCATCAGGTCGCCGTCACGATGACCCACATTGCCGAGAACCTCCCTATGGAGCTGCTGCTGTCCGACTCCAGCAAGGCGCATCTCAGTGCGACCGTTGTCCATCCCCTTGCCGGTGGTCCCGGCTGCGGGGTGCAGACCCCCTACTCGTGTTTGGCGGTGCGACGCAGCCGCGTCGTCGTCACCGAGTCAAGTAGCCATCTCAACGCCTGCCCGAAACTGCGAGGCCGTGACAGCGGTGCTTGCTCGGCGGTCTGCGTGCCGGTGACGTTCATGGGCAAGGCCCTGGGCGTCCTGCATGTCACGGGACCAGACGATCTGCCTCCGGATGAGGAACAGATTGCCCGGATCACTGCCCTGGCCGGTCAGGCGGGAACCGCGATCGGGACGATCCACGCCACCCAGGTCACTCAGCTGCAAGCGATGACCGATGGGCTCACCGGGCTCATCAACCGCCGGACCCTCGAAAACGACCTTCGTGACCTGCTCGAGTCCGGGGTATTTTTTTCGGTGGCCATGGCTGATGTCGATCATTTTAAAATCGTCAACGATACCTTTGGTCATGACGCTGGAGACCGAGCTCTGCGGCTGTTGTCCAAGGTCTTTCTTAGCAGCATCCGTTCCCAGGACTTCGTCGGGCGCTACGGTGGCGAAGAGTTCGTGCTCGTCTTTCCTGGCCTGCCCATCTCGGACGTCAAGGACACGCTCGAACGACTGCGCGCACAGCTCGCAGATGACCTGCAAAGCGCTGCTGTGCCTGGCTTTACCGTCAGCTTCGGAGTCGCCGACTCCAGCCTCGGGAGTACCCTCGACGAGATTCTCCGACAGGCAGACGGTGCTCTGTCCACCGCTAAACGCGATGGCCGAGACTGTGTTGTCATCGCTGATAGCCGCAGCAGCTATCAGCATCGAAGTCTCAGTTCGGAGATTCCCACACCCCGGACATCAGTGGTCGAACCGTCTGCTTCGGCTTTGCCGCGCGCGGACTCCAGCGATCATTCCGAGTTGCCAGTATGGCCTGGGGTGGATAGCCCTAGAGTTGGGTGATTCCAAGCGAAACCATTCGGGTGGGCTGTGATAGAAATCGCGGCTTCTTGCGCCGTGCGGTGACAGAGCCGACGCTGTCGTCGCCCCACCATGAGGTGCGCCATCCGTGGTCCAGTTGAGAGCAGTGCAGGACCCTGACCGCCCAAACGGTGTCCGGAGGTCACCGGCAGGCGGCCGTCCGGGTGAAGTTGGGGGTCGCGGAGGCCATAGGCCTTCTCTCTCCGTAGTCGATAGCTGACTATGAGTTGTCGATGGCTCTGCAGTCGAGACTTTGAGGACCCTCATGAAGCGCATTCGTTCTATTGCCACGGTTGGCCTGCTGGCCGCCGTGGTCAGCATGACTGGGGCTACCACAGTCCGCGCGGCGGAGCCGGCTGCTGCCGGCGTGGACCTCAGCACCCAAAGCGGGCAGGAGGTCACGCGGTTCATCGTCAAGCGGGACGCCGCCGTCTCTGACGCCCGTTTCGCCCGATCAGTGCGGGCAGCTGGACTGACCCTGGTCAAAGCCCAACCCTCGCTCCAACTGACTGTGGTCGAAGGCCCGTTCGGTGCCCTGGAGACGCTGCGTGGCCTGCCTGGCGCCCTGTCCGTGGCTCGGGACTACGTGGTCCGGCCGCATTCGCTCGGATACGACTACACGACGCAGCAGGGATCGCTGAACAACGTCGCGCAGTGGACCGGAGCCAAGAACGTCTGGAAGGCCGGCTACACCGGCGACGGTATTGACGTCGCGCTGCTGGACACCGGGGTCTCGCCAGTACCCGCGCTCGCGGCCTCGGACAAGGTGGTCGTCGGACCGGATCTCTCCTTCGAGTCGCAGGCCCCCGGCGCCCGCTACCTCGATTCTTACGGGCATGGCACGGTGATGGGCAGCATCATCGCCGGCCGCGAGACACCCAAATCGAACGGCACTACCTACGCCAACGACAACTCCAACTTCTACGGCCTGGCCCCGGATGCCCGGCTGGTCAGCGTGAAGCTGGCCGACCGTAGCGGTGCCGTGGACGTCAGCCAGGTGATCGCCGGCATGGACTGGGTGGTGGCCAACCGCTACCGGGTCGGCAACATCCGGGTGATCAACCTGAGCTACGGGGCCCGAAGCACGCTCAACGCGCAGGACGACCCGCTGTCATGGGCGGCCGAAGCGGCCTGGAAGTCCGGGATTGTGGTGGTGGCCTCCACCGGCAACGACGGCGAGACCAGCGTCGGCCTGGCCAGCCCGGCCTACAACCCGTGGATCATCGCCGTCGGGGCCACCGACAACAAGGGGACCGCCACTGCAGGGGACGATTCGGTTGCCTCGTTCTCCAACACCGGCAACGGCGTCTCCCGGGCGCCGGACATCCTCGCTCCAGGAAAGGGCATCATCGCGCCCGTTCCGCCCGGCAGCGAGATCGCGATGAAGCACCCCGGGGCCAAGATCGGGAACGGGTACATCCGCGGTGGCGGTACGTCCCAGTCTGCCGCCCTGATCTCCGGGGCAGTGGCATTGACCCTGTCGAAGTACCCCACGCTGACGCCGGACGAGGTCAAGCGGTTCCTGGCTCGCTCGGCCTCGACCATCCCGAACGTATCCACCGCGATGCAGGGCAAGGGCAGCCTCCAGCTGAACAAGATCCTTAGCGAGACGCCCCCGTGGGGATACAAGGCCACCGCCGTCAACGGCAACGGCACCGGTTCCTTGGACAAGGCACGCGGCGGAAACTACGTGACCATCAACGGCACGCCGTTGCGGGGTGAGGTCGACATCATGGCCCAGCCCTGGAACTCGGCCGCGATGGCCACCGCGGCCGCGAACAACACCGCCTGGACCTGGAACGGTTACTTCAATGGGGTGGCCTGGACCGGCGGTGACGGCATGGTCGCCGACTCCACGTCGTGGGCTGGCAAGACCTGGCAGGGCAAGACCTGGCAGGGCGCGAACTGGCTGGGTCGGTCCTGGTCCACCGCCACGTGGTCGTCCACTGGGTGGAGCTCGGCCACCTGGAGTGGCCCGGTCGCGAATCCGACCTGGGCCGGAGCAACCTGGTCGTCGGCCAACTGGGGATAGGTACGTCTTCCAACGGGGGATAGGTACGTCTTCGCCTCGGCGCAGCATGCTGCGCCGAGGCGAAGGGCGGTTTGGGACACCTGCGCTAGCCGGAAACGGTGCGTCGGCGGTAGCTCGAAATGGGTAGCCGGGAACGCCACTCTTGGGGGAAGCGGGCCAAGCGTCAGCGCGCGACCGTGAAGCCATGACGCTACGAACGATGACTCTCACCCGGGCCGCGATCGCACTCGCGGCGATATCTCTCGCCTCGGCGTGCTCCACTGGTGGCCCAGATTCCACTGAAGCGACGTCCGACGCCTCGGCCTCCGCGGACGCGGGTGCTGCCATGCGCGCAGTCGCGGCGTGCCTGCGCTCCAACGGCTACCCGAACGCCCCCGACCCGGTCCAGGACGACGAGGGCCGTTGGGGGTTCCCCGACGCGCCGGCGGGCTCCATGCCCAACCGGACTACCAAGACACCCTGCGACGACCTTGGCCGCCGGGCCAAGAGCCTGGATCGCGGGCGCGACCCAGAACAGGTCAGCGCCGCTGACCTGGTGAAACTGCGGGCGTACGCCGTCTGCGTCCGCCGGAACGGCATAGCCGACTGGCCGGACCCGTCCGCGCGGGACGACGGTACGAGCATGCATCCCGGCGGGTGCGTCGTGATCCGAGTGCTGATCGTCGACGACCACGAAGTCGTCCGGCAGGGGCTGCGGTTCGTGCTGGAGCAGGAGCCCGGTATCGAGGTGGCAGGGGAGTGCGCCGACGGGAGTGCCGCCATGGCAGCCATCGAGGAGCTGACGCCGGACGTTGTCTTGCTGGACCTCGTGATGCCCGTGCTGGACGGGCTGGGCGTGCTGCAGGGCCGGCCGCAGCGGCCGGCGGTGATCGTGCTGACGACGTTCCTGGCCGAGGTCCGCACCCTCGATGCGGTACGGGCCGGCGCACTGTCGTACCTACCGAAGACGACGACGGTCGAGCGCGTCGTGGAGGCCGTGCGGGCCGCGGCTGAGGGCGGCAGCGTCCTGGACCCGAGTGTCGCGGCCGTGCTCGCCCAGCGGGTCCGGGACGGCGCCGACACCGGCCCGCTGGCGGCGTTGTCACGCCGGGAACGAGAGGTGCTGGCCGCGCTGTCCCAGGGCAGGTCCAACCGCGAGATTGCCCGGCAGCTCTCGTTGAGCGAGGAGACGGTGAAGACGTACGTCTCGAGCATCCTGGCCAAGCTGCACCTGCAGGACCGCACCCAAGCCGCGATCTTCGGCCTGCAACAGGGCCTGGTCCCGCTGGACAGCGCTCTGCGTGAGGAGGGGAACGGCCGAGAGTTGCGGTGAGTGAGCCACGAAGCTGATCGGGCAGGCGCTGAACTGGCGGCCCTCGTGCGCGAGAACTTTCGGATTCAGACCCCGAGACGGAAACCTCCCTGGTGATCATGAACGATCTGACGGGCAACCGTGCATGATCGCGACTAAACTTTCCGGCGATCATGCACGGTTGCTCGCTTCCGCCAAGATTGTTGTCGTTGAGGTACAGCTATTGATCAATATTGCTGGGTTTTAGGTTCGTGCTCGTGAAAACTTTGTCGGCGTATAGCTAACAAGTCTTCCACCATCGACATCAACGGTCAGCACCTCACCCTCGACCTCGAACTCCCCCAAACCGCCCGCGACCTCATTCACCGGCTCAAAAACGGTCACTAACGAGGTGGCAGGAGTCGGGTCGGGGTCTCGGGGCAATGTTGAATGACGATCGCTGGGCCATTGGATGTGGGCCAACGGGCGGGAAACTAACCGTCTGTATTGCTCCCAGGATGAAATTTCCGCCAACTAGGCGGCTGGAGATCAAGGCTATGTAGTTTCCCTGCGCAATTAGCTTCAATGAAGCTACCTGCAAATGTTTCGAAGGAGACCGTGTGGCAAAGTCAAACCGTAGAAATGCCAGAATGAGCGTTCTTTGTCGCCGAGTCATGGGTGGTCTGATCCTGACCGCGCTCGCCATCGGGGCAGGCCCCGTCTCGGCGGCGTTTGCTGCCACGGGGGTCGGGCCGGCCGCGGCTGATCCAACTACGCCCGGCGACAGCAAGGCCAAGCCAGCCAAGCCAGCCAAGCCAGGTCAACCTGGTGAGAAGCCGGGCAAGCCGGGCGACAAGCCGGGCAAGCCGGCGGAGAAGCCGGGTCAGCCTGGTGACCAGCCGGGCAAACCGGGTGCCAAGCCAGGTCAGCCAGGTCAGCCAGGTCAGCCAGGTCAGCCAGGTCAGCCAGGTGCGCCAGGTCAGCCAGGTCAGCCAGGTCAGCCTGGTGCGCCAGGTCAGCCAGGTCAGCCAGGTCAGCCAGGTCAGCCAGGTCAGCCAGGTCAGCCAGTTCAGCCTGGTGCCAAGCCGGGTCAGCCGGGCGAGAAGCCAGGTGAGAAGCCGGTTCAGCCGGGCAAGCCGGGCGAGAAGCTGGGTCAGCCGGGCGAGAAGCCGGTTCAGCCGGGTAAACCGGGCGAGAAGCTGGGTCAGCCGGGTGAGAAGCCGGTTCAGCCGGGTAAACCGGGCGAGAAGCTGGGTCAGCCGGGTGAGAAGCCGG
>JANNPJ010000550.1:0-4816 GCA_031400005.1 Kineosporiaceae bacterium
CGCCGAAGGCCTTCGTGGCGCCCTCGCACCGCTGGTCTACGGCGAGGACGACCTGGGTGATGTTCACGCACAACAACTTCTTGACGCCGGCGTCCTTCATTGCCTGCCCAGCGACCTGCGCCCCGACCGCTTCGTCCTGACCGACGTAACCGACGGCGCCGAGCGACTTCCACTCCGTGGCACCGGAGTTGACGACGATGACCGGGACGCCGGCCTTCTGCGCTGCAGCGATCGGGGCCTTCAGCGCGTCCACGCTCGGGATGCTCACGATCAGGACGTTGACCTTCTTGGCCACCTCGGCGGAGATGAAACGGCCCTGCTCGTCCGGTTCGGCGGAGGTCTGGTAGTCGACCTCTGCCTCGGTGAGCTTGGCTGCGGCGGTGACCCCGTCCTTGACATCGCTCCAGAACTGGTCGCCGACAGCGCCGTGGACGACGACACCGATCTTCGTATTAGCCCCGCCGGCAACGGCAGGAACGGCGGCGGAACTCGCCGACGCCCCGCTGGATTCGGTGCTGCTCGTACTGGTGCAGGCGGCCAGAACCACGCCGAGGGCGACGAAGCCCGCCGCAACAATGGGGCGTCTTCTCATGGCTGTCTCCTGAGGTGAAGAGGATACCGGGTGGTTCTCTGGAAACTGGAGCGCTCCAGTCCCGCTACTATTGGAGCGCTCCAGTCGTCGTGTCAAGGTTTCGGGAGGATTTCTTGGCGGGGAAGCCGACATTGAAGGACGTCGCGGAGCGCTCGGGCGTCTCCCGATCCTTGGTGAGCCTTGCCCTGCGCAACGACAGCGGGGTGTCGGCAGCCACTCGCGAGCGAATCCTCGAGATCGCGGCGGAGATTGGATACCGGCCCAATCTGAACGCCCGGCGCCTGGCCAGCTCGCACAGCGACACCGTCGGCGTGATGCTCGCCGATCTGCACAATCCCGTCTACGCCGAGATCCTTGACGGTTTCTCCACCGAGTTGCCCGCCCCCAGCGGCACGCTCGAGAGCGGCCGTGACGAGCAGCAGTTGCTGCTCGCCACCGGGTTCCGTGATCCCCGCCGCGAACGGCTCGGTCTGGAAGCCCTCGTCGCTCAGCAGGTCGAAGGCATTCTGCTGATGGGCGCCCTGTCCCCGGACACGTTCATCCAGACGGTCGCCACCCAGGTGCCGCTCGTCGTCGTCGGCCGTAGGGTTGCCGACGTCGACTGCGTGCTCGTCGACGATGCCGCCGGCATGCGACAGGCCATCGAGCACCTCATCGACCTGGGACACCGCCGCATCTGTCACCTCGACGGCGGCCGAGGAGCCGGCAGTTCGACCCGCCGCCGGGCTTACCGGGCCGTCATGACCCAACACGGCCTCGACGCCCACCTCGAGGTCCTGCCGGGTGACTACTCCGAGCAAAGCGGGCGCGCCGCGATCACAACGCTTCTCGCAAAGGAGCGCCGTAGCCCCCTGTCCACCGCCCTCGTCGCAGCCAACGACCTCTCCGCGATCGGCGTTCTCGCCGGAGCACGAACCCACGGGTTACGAGTCCCCGAGGACCTCTCCGTCGTCGGCTACGACAACACCGCCCTCGCCCACAACGGCTACGTCGAGATGACCACCGTCGACTACCCCCGACACGAACTCGGCGCCCAAGCACGAGACCTTCTCACTACTCGCATGAAGACCTCCCGCACCGGCAGAACCCGCACAGTCATGGTGTCACCGTCACTCGTCGTCCGATCGACGACAGCCCCCGCCTCTTCGAACTGAGCGGTCACGCGGGACCGATCGCCACCCGGCGATGTGAGGCAAAAGCGGCGGCTTGTCCTTGGGCTGTCCTCCAGGTCAACGCGATTCCTCCACTCCAAGGGACCGGGCCGCGAGGGCTGAGTTAACGAATGCCCGCGAACGATGCGGAGATTCAGACCGCGCACTGGTGGAGCGCGAGGGTGGCACGAATCTGAGCTCGTGCAGGTACAGCGTTCCTATCGCAACATCGGTCCGGTCGGCGATCTGCTGGGTGGTGACTGCGCCGACCCCGTGCCGCGCGAACAACTCGCGGGCGGCAGCCACGATGCGCTCCCGTTTGTCCTGCCTGGCGCGCTCGCGGCGCCCGATCGGCATGGATCCATGTCGCATGGGACCTCTCTTGACAAACAAAACTGAGTTGCCTCATTATTGAGTCTACTCAGTCATGAGTGATGTCGACAACCACCCGAAGGAAGACCTCATGAGCAGCCATGAATCAGTGATCACCTCGTACGCGAAGGCGCCGGCCCGCACCATCACCACCGGTGGCACCACGTACGCCTACCGCGAGCTGGGCCCGAAGGGTGGCATCCCGGTGGTCTTCTTCGTGCACCTCGCCGCGACGCTGGACAACTGGGACCCCCGCATCGTCGACGCCATCGCCAAGAACCGGCACGTCATCACCTTCGACCAGCGCGGTGTCGGCGCCTCGACCGGACAGATCGCCAGCACCGTCGAAGAGGCCGCCGATCACGCCTACGAGTTCGTCGCGGCGCTCGGGTTGTCCACCATTGACATCTTTTCCTTCTCGATGGGCGGTTTCATCGCCCAGGACCTGATCGTCAAGCACCCCGATCTGGTTCGCAAGCTCGTGCTGACCGGGACCGGACCGCGCGGCGGCAAGGACATCCCCAAGGTCGTCGGCGTGACCTACTGGGACATCCTCCGGGCAACCCTGACCCGGTCGGACCCGAAGGAGTTCCTCTTCTTCAACCGCAACACCGCCGGCAAGGCCGCCGGGAAGGCGTTCGTCCAGCGGCTCCAGGAGCGCACCGTCGACCGTGACAAGCCGATCAACATCAAGGCGCTGCGGACCCAGTTGAAGGCGATCCAGAAATACGGCCGCTCCGCCCCGTCGGACCTCTCGACGTTCACCCAGCCGACCCTGATCGCCAACGGCGACAACGACCGCATGGTGCCGTCGGTCCTCTCCGAGGACCTGCACCGCCGGATCAAGGGCAGCACGCTGATCATCTACCCCCGACTCCGGCCACGGTGGGGTCTTCCAGTTCCACGAGCAGTTCGCCCCGGTCGCCGCCGATTTCCTCACCGACTGACCCACCCAGCCACCCTGAAGAAAGAAGAAGCACCATGAGCACGTCCTCGACGACGACCTCGCAGGTGGCCGTGAAGAAGCAGTTCACCTCCTCCATCCTTCTGTGGATGCGCGCCGACAAGCCCCGCCAGAAGGGGATGGACCACTGGAAAGGGCCGCACTCGGGAATCATCGCCTCCACTCCGGGCCTGGAGGAGTACCGGCAGATCCACCTCGCCGAGGCCAACCCGGGGCTCTGGCCAGCCACCGAGGGGGTCGAGACGCAGATCCCCGCCGACCGGAAGGTCGACGGGGTCGCGGAGGTCACCTTCCAGTCGCCCCTCTCGCTGCTGAAAGGCCGCGCCCAGACGAAGCTGGCCTTCAAGGACGAGATCAACGTGTTCCGGCGCACCTTGCTGTACGCCGGGGCGCCGAGCACGTCCCGCTGGTACGACGTGGCCCGCCCTGCCGAGGCCGTCGGGGCCCGGGCCGTCGTCTATCTGCGTCGCAGGGACGGTGTCAGTGGCCGCGAGTTCCGCAAGGCCATCACGAAGGACGTGGTCCCCGCACTCATCGACACCGGCGTGCTGAAGGAACTGCGCACCCAGACGTTCCTGCCGTGGAACGAGAAGACGTGGGACACCCCTCATGTCGCCCACGACAACCCGGTTGAGCAGCGCTTCCACTCCTCACTCATCCTCGGGTTCGCCGACCCGGCCACCCGGACCGCGTTCTTCCACGGCGCGCCCGCCCGGCAGCTGTCGCCGATGCTCGCCTCCATCGCCTCGGCGATCCACGCCTACGACATCTCCGCCACACTGACCTACGTCAAGAACAGCAAGATCCTCCCGCACTACCAGGAGTGATCGGGTGACGGCGTGACTGCCGGCCCACCCGAGCCCGCGCAGGGGCGACTATGCCCATAATGGAGTCAATCAAAACCCATACCGGAGGACCCACGATGTCTGTAGGCTCCCAGCCGGTCGGACGGCGCGAGCGCAACAAGCAGGCCAAGCTCGAGCGCATCATCAGCGCAGCCAGCCACCTGTTCGCCGAACACGGCATCGACGAAGTCACGACCCAGCAGATCGCAGACAAGGCGGACATCGGCACCGGGACGCTGTTCCTCTACGCCAAGACCAAGGGCGAGCTTCTTCTCCTGGTACAGAACACCAAGTACGCCGCCGCGCTCGAGCGAGGGCGGGCGGCGGCCGAGACGACTCCTGACGTGCTGGACGCGGTTCTGTCCATCGTGCAGCCAATCGTGGAATGCAATCGCGCCCAGATCGAGAACGGTCGAACCTATCTGCGCGAAATGGTCTTCGGCGACCCCGAAGAACCCCGCCACGCCGAAGCGCTCGCCATCGTCGCGCAAACCGAAGAAGCCATCGGGGCCGTGCTACGCCGCGACACGCGGATCAACAACTCCGATGCCGCGACCTTGGCGCGGGTCGTATCAAGCGTGATGTTCCTCAGCACGGCGATGAGCCTGAACGTCACCTGGAGCATCGAGGAGATCATGCAAGACATCCGCAGGCAGCTCAGCGTGCTGCTGGATCGATCCCGGTCGCAAGGCGAGTAGGCCGCCAGCGAGATGTCCTAGGTGGGATCCTTTTCTGTCGGCCTCTTTTCGAACCGCTCCTGATGCTTTGACCTCAGACTGGACCCTGCTGGTTAATTGGCCGAGTTCAAACCTGTCGTGATCATGCGCAAAGTGACACGTCGGCCGCACCGGGCCAGGTAGCCAGCCCAAATGCTGTGCTTGGCCACGATGCT
>JANNPJ010000577.1:0-12547 GCA_031400005.1 Kineosporiaceae bacterium
GTGCCGGCCGGCAACCCGAGCGAATACCGGGCACTGGTCAAGGAGAAGCACCTGGGTTCGGTGTTCCTGGCCGGGCGCACCGGCGACTCGCCGTCCACGATCAAGAGGGCGCTGTCGAAGCTCGCCGTCCAGAAGACCGAGACCGCGACGATCAGGCCACTGGTCTCCGTCGATCAGGAAGGCGGCAAGGTCCAGGCGCTCCGCGGTCGTGCGTGGACGACGATCCCGTCCGCGAAAACCCAAGGCCAGTGGAGCACCCGCAAGCTCCGCGGCCGGACCAAGGCGTGGGTCAAGGAGTTGAAGAACGCCGGGATCACGATGGACCTGGCGCCGGTCGCCGACACCGTGCCCGCCGGGACCGAGCAGCAGAACCCCCCGATCGGCTACTTCGACCGGCAGTTCGGCAACACCTCGACGAAGGTGGCCGGCACCATCACAACGGTCACCGCGACCATGCGGGCCGGTCAGGTAATTCCCACGATCAAGCACTTCCCTGGTCTTGGCCGGGTCCGGTTCAACACCGATACCTCGACGCGGGCGGTGGACAAGACGACCGGCGTCACCAGTGCCGACCTCAAGCCGTTCCAGGCCGGGATCGATGCTGGCGCCGGAGCTGTGATGATCTCGTCGGCGACCTACCCGAAGATCGACAAGGACCATCTAGCGGTGTTCTCCTCAACCGTGATCACCGATTTGCTGCGCGGTCGAATGAAGTATCAGGGCGTGGTGATGACGGACGACGTCGGCCGGGCAGTCGCGGTGACCTCGGTGCCGCGGGGACAGCGCGCCACCCGATTCATCGGTGCCGGGGGTGATCTGGTGCTCACCGTGGTTCCGCAGGCCGCCAGCACGATGGTCGATGCGATCGCCGCTAAAGCCCGCAGCAATGCCAGCTTTCGGGCCAAGGTGAAGGCTTCCACGCTGCGAGTGCTGCGGCTGAAGCAGGAGTCCGGCCTACTCACCTGCTCCTGACGAGGCAAAGGCCCTGAGCGTCACTGTGCCCCCGAAAAACCGGTTACTGAAGCAAATTTTGAGCTCGATGACCGGCTTTTCAGGGGCACAGCGGCCAGCCTCCTGGTTTGGACACTGCCGAATACTTCGGTGAGGGCCGATATGTTCTGCTCCTAGCCTGCTCGGCATGGCCATTCCCGGTGACGACGTCCCCGTCTCTACTCAGCAGAGTCGGCACATTCGGCCGACCCAGCCCACTCGGCTCCAGCCCACCCAACTCAGTCAGCCCACTCAGGTCAGTCAGCCCACTCAGCTCAGTCAGCCCACTCAGCTCAGTCGGCTCAGGCTCTGGGCTGGGCCTGCGGCCGTGGCCGTCACGGTTCTGTCATGGGCGTCGGCCTTCGTGGTGATCCGCAGCGTCGGTGATGATTTCGCGGCCGGCCCGCTGGCGCTAGGCAGACTCCTGGTCGGCAGCCTGGCCCTGGGCGCGGCGGTCCTGCTGAGCCGACGCTGGGTGCCGCCGACCCGCCGCGAATGGTTGCTGCTCCTGCTCTGTGGGGTGGCCTGGTTTGCCGCGTACAACGTGCTCCTCAACGCCGCCGAGCAACGGGTGGACGCCGGAACGGCTGCGATGCTGGTGAACGTCGGCCCCATCCTGGTCGCCGCCCTGGCCGCGCTGGCCCTCGGCGAGCGCATCGGCCGCCGACTGATTCAGGGCGCGCTGCTGGCCTTCGCCGGCGCTGTTCTGATCGGTGCGGGCACAGCTCAGGGTGACGACCGCGATCTCCTTGGCTGCCTGTTCTGCCTGCTGGCCGCCGCCAGTTACGCGATCGGCGTGGTCGCACAGAAGCCGGTGCTCCGCCGATTGCCCGCACTTCAGGTTACCTGGCTGGCCTGCCTGGTCGGTTCGGTGGTCTGCCTGCCGTTCCTGCCTCAATTGCTGGATCAGATCGGGACGGCGTCCGGGCCGTCGGTGGGTGGCCTGGTCTATCTCGGCCTGGTGCCGACCGCGCTCGCCTTCAGCACCTGGGCCTATGCGCTGGCCCGGACGGACGCCGGGCGGCTGGGCATCAGCACGTACCTGGTTCCGCCGCTGACCATCGGGCTCGGCTGGACGCTGCTGGCCGAGCGGCCGCCCGGGCTGGCCCTCGTCGGCGGACTGATCTGCTTGATCGGGGTGATCCTCGCCCGCTGGAATAGCCGGCAGGAGGCTGGCCTGACGCAACGGGAGGTACGGATATGACTGCGCTGGCCCATTCGGTGGCCAGGCTCGCGGGCCTGCTGGCGGACCGAACCCGGATGACGATGCTGCTTGCACTCCTGGACGGACGGGCCTGGACGATGGGCGAACTGGCCCGGCACGCTGAGGTCAGCGCATCGACGGCGAGCGAACAGCTTTCCCGGCTGGTGAACG
Source organism: Kineosporiaceae bacterium (assembly GCA_031400005.1). Taxonomy (GTDB): domain Bacteria; phylum Actinomycetota; class Actinomycetes; order Actinomycetales; family Kineosporiaceae; genus JANNPJ01. The sequence continues at coordinate 2,366 of JANNPJ010000577.1, forward strand.
CAGGGCTGCTGGCCGAGGAACGGCAGGGACGGCACCGCTATGTGCGCCTCGCCGATCGCCAGGTCGCCAGGATGATCGAGGATCTGGCCGAGCATGCGACCGACCATTCACCTGGCCCGCCCGAACCCAGCGGCCTGCGCACGGTTAGAGCCTCGCAGGCGCTCGCTCAGGGGCGCACCTGCTACGACCACCTGGCTGGCCGACTCGGCGTCACGATCACGGAGGCGCTCGCCGCCCGGGGTTTGATCGAACTTGTGGACGGCGTCAGTCTGACCTCGGCGGGGGCGCGGTGGTTGAGCGCACTGGACATTGACGTGGACCGTCTCCGGGCCGCCCGTCGTCCACTGACCCTCACCTGCCTGGACTGGACCGAGCGCCGCCCACACCTGGCCGGCGGGGTTGGCGCGGCCTTGCGCGAAACCTTCCTGTCCCGCACGTGGATCGAACCCGGCCGCGTACCGCGGGTCGTGCTCGTCACCGACCTCGGCCGCCGCGAACTGCCGGCCCTGCTCGGCATTCACGCCGATACCCTGAGAGCAAGAAACGGAGTTCATAACGTCGCTGATTCTCGCTGATGCCAGAAGCAGTCTGGATTGACGTCGCCTGCGGGACGGCGCAGCTCAGCAGGCCCCACTCTGTCGATGAGTCGGCCGGAACCCGGCGGTCCGAATTATGGGATACTGAACACCAAAACGGCGGGCACGGGGTTGAGACGGAGGCCCAATGATTGGATGCCCTCGGCGATGTCTCTACTCCGGGATCCCGCGATGAAGAACACCACGGACCGGACGTGGTCACATCCACGGCGGTATGAGCGTGCGCATCAGATTGAGGCGATGGACGCCGAGCGTGACCATGAAGGAATCTATCGGTTGACGGCGTTGCTGGAACTGCCGTGGGAGCATCGCTTCGGCTGGAACCTTGCTTTCTATCGGCCGTTCGCCGTCCCTCGCCTGGCGAAACTACTGGCACACACCGGCCAGATCCAGAACCAGACATTGAAGCGAGCGCACGACACTGGTTTGATGATGTACGAGTTGTTCGAGAATGGGCTGGACCACCCACGCTCCCGGGAGGTACTCCGGCGACTGAACCGGATGCACCACCGGTGGGACATCGAGCAGGATGACTACCGCTACATCCTCACCACTTTCGCCGTTGTGCCGACACGATTCACGGATCGGTACGGCTGGCGTCCATTGATCCCGGTTGAACGGACAGCGATTTTTCGGTTCTACGAAGAACTCGGTAAGCGAATGGCCATCAGTTCCATTCCTGGTTCATATGACGCGATGGTCGCCTATCTCGACGACTACGAGGCTCGCGAGGTGCAGCACAGCTCCGAAGGCGAGCAACTGACCAACCAAACGCTGCCGTTTCTGGCCGCCCGAATACCTGGCCCACTCAAGAGCCGAGCTCCAGAGATCGCCGGCCTGTTCCTCGACTCACGGATGCGTTCTGCGCTGGGCCTGCCGACACCTCGGCGAACGACCGTGATGGCCCTGCGGAGTGCGCTGGCCGCGCGCCGAGTAGCCATCCGTTGGCAACGTCCAAGCAGCAAGCCATGGTTTACCCCTGGGATGGCCACCGCCGCGTACCCCACGGGGTATCACCTGTCGGAACTGGGCCCGCCAGATCAGTAAGCCTGGTAAGCGCACTCCCGGATAAGCCGGGCCTCACGGGAACCACCGCGGTCACGGTTCAGTCGGAAGCCCGCCGCCGGACAGCTACGGCGAGCAAACCGCGAGGTCCGCCCGGTCACCGACATGACCTCGGCCGTCATCATAAGGCTCACCACCAGCTGTCGGCGGTCGCCGCTGATATACCCAAAGACCCGCACTTTTTGGCCCCGCTCGATACCCTAAGAAGCGATCCGTGTATCTAAGCGAATCCCTCGTGGCTCTTGAATCATGAATCGAACAGCATTCCGCAGTCAGCCTCCCGGGGGCACCATGATCCAGCGGCCGACCGAACCGATCGTGTGGCCGAACACCACGCAGTACAAACGTGCATTGCTGCGCCCCGACCTCGCCTTCCATGATCCAGAGCTTCGGGCGGTCGAATTGGACCGGGACGCAATGGGAACCCCCGCCTCGGTGGAAGGGCAATCGGCGGTCGTCTTCTTCGGCCGGATCGCGGAGCAACGGATCACGGTCCGCTGCCTCAAGCGACCGGTCGCTTTCGGCGAACGACGTTATGCCTCGCTGCGGGAGGTTCTCGCCGAATGGCCGCAGTCACCGTTTGCCGCGGTGGATTGGCAGAGCAACGGGGTACTCGTCGCGGGCCGGCGCTGGCCGATCGTCCGAATGGATCATGTCCAGGGGACGTCGATGCGTCAATACATCACTCGTTCGCTGTCGGCCACGGACAACTCCGTCAGCGACCAGATGGTGGCGCTGAGCCAGCGATGGTGTGCGCTGGCCGAGGAATTGCACAAGCATCGGATCGCGCACAGCGACCTTCAGCAGGACAACGTCCGGGTTTTGGACGACGGCACGCTGCGGCTGATCGATCTGGATGCGGTCTGGGCCCCGCCGCTGGCCCAGATGCCGCCGAAAGAGGTTGGCCACCGGCATTTCCAGCATCCCGAGCGATTGCGCACGGGGCACTGGGACGCCGCCGTCGACACCTTCTCTGCGCTCGTCATCCATCTGTCGCTACGCGCCATCGCCGCCGACCCGGCACTCTGGGACGACTACCACAACGACGAGAACCTCATTTTTACCGACGCCGATTTCGAGAATCCCGGCCGGACGGAGATCTGGGCCCGACTCGCGGCCAGTCGCGATCTCGAAGTCCGCGACCTGGTCGCCCTGCTGGAGCAGTTCTGCCGGCAGACGGTCCGGGTCGACGTCGACCTCGGAACGATCTTGCGGCACCGGACGCTGCCCGGCGGAGAGGTGTACGTGGTGTCCGGCGAGCCGCTGACCCGCGCCTGGTGGCCAAGTACCGCGGAAACGGACGACGACAATGGATCAGGCACGGCACCCGGGCCCGGCGACCAGTCGGAGGGCTGGACGTCGACCACGGAACGGCCCACCGTGGTCGACGAGTGGCCGTATGCCGATCTGACCGCTGCCCCAAAGCCTGTCGATGTCGGCGCGCAGAGCTCGGCCCACGCACCGACAGGGTCTGACCCCGACCAGACCAGACGGCGCATCATCTTTGCCCTGTTAGCACTGGCCTTCGTGCTGGTGCTGGTCCTTGCCCTGAGCGGCTGACGATGGCTTCGAGCCGCTTCGGGCGGCGCTGGCTGATCGCGGCCACCTTGCTCGCGGTGCTTCTGATCGCGGCCACTATCCGGCTGCACGGGGATCGGCTCACCGTGTTGCTCGCGGACGCCCCGACCACAGCTGACCGGGTCGATCAGCTGACCAGGACGGCGCGCGAGGAAGGCGCGGACCTGGTCTACCTGGTGATCCAGGACCCCGCGGACCCGCGGCAAGGCACCGTGGCGGACCTGCTGGCGGGGCCTGCCGAGTTGGGCAAGGAGCCGGTGGTTTCCCTGATCTCTGCCGACCAGCAGTCCGAGGTAGCGGCGAGACTGCCCGAATCCGTCCGGATCATCAACGCCGCAGGAGAGTCGATCCGAGCCGGGAAGGCCTCCCCCGGACTGCTGGAGACGACGATCTGGATCTTGCTGTTGCTGACCACCGGTGCGGTGTTGGCACTGTCAACGGCCGGTGGAGTGCGAGCGAGCGGACGACGTCAATCACCGGCCGGGCTGCGCGACCGAGAGGTAGCCGAGCCGGTCACTCCACCCACGCGGGAATGGTGGTCAGCAAAGTCCGCAGCCGCCGAGCGAGTGCCCGCGCCCGTCCGTCCGGCCCGCACCCGACTCGACCTTGCCCGCTTCGCCGGCGGGGTGGACGTTCGCGATTCGGCGCCGCAGTGCCCACGCTGCGGTGCCTTCGACGTCCAGCTGAATTCCGCTGGTGCCGACCACCGGCGTCACTACGAGTGCACGCACTGCGGGTCGACCTGGTCGCTGCGACCGGACGAACCGTGGCCCGCGGTCGTCGTCCGACCCCGCTACCGATCCCATCCACCTGGAGCCTGAATGGTCACCACCCGGATCGACCGCCGTCACCCCGGATGCTTCATCTTTCTGCTCGATCAGTCTGCCTCGATGGGCGAGCCGATCCCCGGCGCCGGTGGTGCGGCCAAGGCCCAGGTTCTCGCCGATCTGATCAACGACCTGCTGCTCACGGTGGTCAGCCGGTGCATCAAGGAACGCAACGAACCACCCCGGCATTACTACGACATCGGGATCATCGGGTATGGCGAGGACGTCCGGCCACTGCTCGGTGGCCCGCTCACCGGTCGCACCCTGGCCTCGGTCGCGGAGGTCGCCAAAGCCGTGGTCAGGGTGGCGGACTCCGTCGATGGCCGACCGGTTTGGTTCGACTCGCGCAGTTCCGGCCGGACCCCGATGTGTGAGGCGCTGGACATGGCCGGGCGAACACTGGCCGGCTGGATCCATTCGCATCCCGACTCGTTCCCGCCGATTGTGATCAACATCAGCGACGGGATGTCGACGGACGGCGATCCGACGATCTGGGGGCAGCGGTTACGCGACCTGTCTACCCGCAGTGGCAATCTGCTGTTCTTCAACATCTGCCTGTCTTCCGCCGGCGGCAGCGCAACCAGTTTCCCGGCAACGCATGTCGGCCTGCCCGATCAGTATGGCCAGGCCCTCTTCCAGATTTCCAGCGAACTGCCGGACTTCATGCAGCGGCGGGCCACCGAACTCGGCTACGCGGTCCAACCGGGGGCCCGCGGCTTCGTCTACAACGCCGACATCCAAGCCGTGGTGCGAGCTCTCGACGTCGGCACCTCAACGGACACGATGGAGGACCGTTGACCTCTCAGCCTGGTGGCGAGGCAATCCTGAGCCGGGTGATCGGCAATGTGTTCTGGTCTGCCAAAGACCCTCAGGTGCCTGATGATTGGGAGGACGGCGCAGCGCTCGACCTGTCCAGCGGCCGGTTCGCGGTCGCGGATGGCGCGTCGGCGGCATACCGGGCTCGGGAATGGGCGGCTTGGCTGGTCGAGTCCTACCTCGCTGCGCCGCCGACAACAAAACCATCGGCGGTTCTGGAGTGGCTCGCGGCGGTAGCGAACGACTGGAAGACCGAGGACAGCGCCGGGGGCAGCGACGTCGAGTGGTACCACCAGGACGCGGCTCGGCGAGGGTCTTTCGCCGCGTTCGTCGGCACCCGTTTCGAGCCGTCCTTGGAGACATCCTTCGCGACGCCCAAAGGCGAACTGACCTGGTCAGCGGTTGCAGTCGGGGACTGCTGCCTCTTGCAGGTGCGCGGTGACCAACTGATGACGGCGTTTCCGCTCTCTGACCCGACTGAGTTCGGTTCGGCTCCGGTGCTGGTGCCGAGTGCGGCCGACAAGTTGCCTCTGCTGCGCGGCCGAGTACACACCATTACCGGGAACGCCCGCCCGGGTGACGTAATCCTTCTCAGCAGTGACGCTTTCGCGAAGTTCATGCTGACCGAGGCGGCACCCGATCTCTGGCGGGTGTTGCGATCGATCAAGGACAACCGCCAGTTCACCGAACTACTTCACTACCTGTGGACGCAGAACGCCCTAGAGGTTGACGACGTTACGCTACTGCGAGTTATCATCCCCGCCCTTTCCTGATTCATGACCTTTTGTAGATTTCTGCAGGGTCAATTTCGATGATCTGACCCACATTCCGTGATGCCCGCGACCAAAGGACGGATCTGGGCGAGTGGTGTGGGGCCACTCAGGCACGCAGATCACGAAGATACCTGCAGGAGGAGGTGCTCGCCGGGCCCATTGTGCGTGCTGGAGTGGCCCTCGATGTCCCGGGTCAACAGCTCTGCCGATTACGGAAAGTGGGCCAGAACCAATTTCGAGTCTCAACGATACTTGAGAGTCTCAACGGCGCGGATCGCGGGAACCTTTTGGCCACCAGCGCTCTTCCGGCCCGTCGGGTGCTGCCGAATCGCTGGTCTCGCTGGTCTCGCTGGTCTTGGTGTCCTTGCTGGTCTCGGTGGTCGCGCTGGTCGCGCCGGCCTTGCTGGTCGCGCTGACCTTGATTTGCCCCGGGGCCTCAACCGCCTCAGCCCTGGCAGCCGCTTCGGCCGCCTTGTGATACCAAATCTCTGCGACGTCGAGTTCACCGCGACGCTCCATAACCGCTGCCATACCGTACATTCCGGCAGAACTTCCGGCATCGGCCGCTCGGCGATACAGCGCCTCGGCCTGATCCAACTCGCCGTCCACCTCAAACCGGTCGGCCGCCGCCAGCCACCCGTCCAACCCCACCGACAGCAGGCTCGGCTCCGACGATGCCGCCGTAACCACCTCAGAAACGTCTGGTTCCAACACCATTGGTTCGCTCACCACCGGCACCGGCTCAGCCATCCCCACCGACTCGCCCACCACCGGCCCAGCCATCGTCACCGGCCTTGTCACCGGATTTGCCGCTGGCTTGACCACCACTGGTCGCGTCACCCGAGTTTCCAGATCCGCAAGCGCCGCCACCGCTGCCGCTGACACCGCCCGGCTGTCGTCGTCCACCAGTCGTTGAACCTCGTCCCGTACCGCCGCCCGGACGATCCCATTGCCGATGTTGGACAACCGGACCAGCCCTTCGAGCGCGAGCAACTTGTCCCGGGCGATTGGACTATCCAGGTTGTTGCGCAGATGTCGCGGCAGAGACCAGTTAATGTTCCGCGCGATCACCGTCCGCCCTTCGACGTTGTCCTGCTTCTTCGGGCGCTGCTCGGGCATCTCCTCGACGACTCGGTCGTGCACATAGCTGTACAACTCGTCGACGGTGATGTCACCGTCACCGTCGAGATCCGCCGTGCCGTCGCGCAGTCCTTCGACGAGGTACCGGGTAAACACCGACTGGGCGGCTTCGCCGTGAATTTGGTTGCCCTCGAAGGAGTACTGCGTGGAGTCCGAGGCGGTAAGCACCGTGCGGCCACGTCCCTGGAACCGCTCCAGCGCATGGACGTCCGAGTCGCCTTTGGTCAGCCGTGCCTCGGGAAACGCTCCGCTATAACAACAATCCAGGACGAGTACCTTGTGCCGGGAGACGCACCCCTCCATCGACTGATTGATGTGCTCGGCCGGCAGCGAGGTGAACAGCAGGCTGTCTCGGCGGGTGTTGTTCATCGCGAGGTACAGCCGGCCACCGTCGTCCTTCAAGCCGTGCCCCGTGAAGTACAGCAAGGTGGTGTCGTCACGTCGGGGATGGCGGTAGAAATCACCGATCGCCTCACCGACCCGGTAGTGCGGCTCGTTGATCAACGTCGTCACCTCGAAGCCTGCGATCTGCGGGTCTTCGAGTACCTCCGCCAGCGCTTCGGTGTCCCGGGCAGGGGCGGTCAGTCGGCGCAGCCCTGGATCCTGATAGTCGTAGCTGGCGATCAGCAGAGCCAGACGGCGTCCCACGGGTTCACTGCTCGCAATGGTGCCGGACGAAGGTCTCTACGAGCTGGCGCTGTTCGTCGGCCGTGGCCCGGCCGAGTTCAATGGTGTCGCCGTCGATCGTGATCGCGACCCGGTGCTTGCCACTCTGCCGACTCAGCCAGTCCCGCACAGTGCCGATCAAGGCCGGCAGGACACCTCCGGATGCACTCAGGCCGAGCAAGATCGCACCCACCGTGACCGGGTCGCCCTTGGCATTCGGTGGCGCCGGCGGCCCGGGCACGGTTTCGAGGGATTCCCAGGCCAGGTCGCCGATCTCGGCCCGTAGTTGCCGGGTGACCTTTTCGGCGACCTCCGGATCCACCCCCGGGTCGGGCAGCGGGACCAGCAGCACACTGATCAAATCGCCGTCGCCGTTGTTCGTCGCGACCATGACCTCGCCTCACCCTGTCAACCATCCCCTGGTCAGGGAACCAGCGTAGGAGACGTACGCCGTCGAGGCAGCCTCTTTGCCCATCCGGTTCGACCAGCGGATCCAACTGCGACGCGCTGGCCTGACCATTGCCGCAGGCCGCAGGACCGCACGGCTCACGGCTCAGTCGGAAGCCCGCCGCCGGACAGCTGGAGAATGTCGGTGGCCGCACGCAGCGTCGTCACCACGTTGTCGCTGGGGTTGACATGCACCTGCGGGTAATCGCGTTCCCCCAGCTCGGGGCGCACCGGCCAGGCCAGTTGTTCGGTGCCGAGACGGAACTGGGCATCGACGCCCGGCTTGTTGCCGCGTGGGTCCTGCCGGGATTCCCTCGGCCCGCAACAGCGCGGTCAACAGATGCGCCTTGGCGTAGCAAAGCCCGACGCCTTGTTCCAGGGTCTGCGACGCGGTCAGGCTGACCCGTGGATCCTGGGCGTCATAGGAATGCCGGATCCGGTCGCGGACGTACTCGAACACCGCCCGCGCAAACCCCAGATCGTCGGGGTGCGCCACGCGCTGCTCGGTCGCGAGCGCGCGGACCGCCGGATGGTCGACGTCGATCACCTCGCCACCGGCCAAGTACGCCGACGGGTCGAGGGCCATCAGAGCTTGGCCACTGGGGCGTAGCGCAGCAGCAGCCGCTTCTCGCCACCATCCCGGAAGGCAACGTGGGCCACTGCCTTGTCGCCGTCACCATCGACCCGGATCACTGTGCCGAGGCCGAACGTGTCGTGGGTGACCCGATCGCCCGGGTCGAGGTTCACCAGGGGGCGGTTGCCGGGTGAGCGCACTCCCGGCCGTTGCGCCAGCCGGGCGACCGCCGGGGTGGAGGACACCCGCATCGCCGTGGTCTCGCTGCGCCGCCAACTGATCAGGGACGGCGGGATCTCGTCCAGGAATCGGCTGGCCGGGTTGTAAGCCGGCTGCCCCCAGGCACTGCGGATCGCCGCCCGGGAGACGTACAACCGCTCCTTGGCCCTGGTCAGCCCGACGTAGGCAAGCCGTCGCTCCTCGGCCAACTCCTTGGGATCGCCGAGCGAACGCGCGTGCGGGAAAGCGCCGTCCTCCAGACCGGTGAGGAACACCACCGGGAACTCCAGGCCCTTCGCGGTGTGCAAGGTCATCAACGTGACGACGCCCGGGTCCACCTTCGGCTCCGCTTCCGCAGCGCCATCGGCGACATCTTCGGCCGGGATCTCGTCGGCGTCCGCCACCAGCGACACCTGCTCAAGGAAATCCTGCAGCGTCCCATCGACCGTGGTGCGGGAGTACTCCTGGGCGACGGCGACCAGCTCGGCCAGGTTCTCCACCCGGGTCTCGTCCTGCGGGTCGTGGCTGGCTCGCAGTTCGTCGATGTAGCCGGTCTGCTCCAGGACGGCCTCCAGCACGGTACCGGCGTCGGTTCCGCCCTCGACCAGAGTGCGCAGCTCCTCCATCAGCCGGGCGAAGGCCTTCACTTGGGTCAGCGACCGGGTAGCGATGCCCGGCGCGTCCTGGGCCCGGGCCAGGGCGGCGCCGAACGAGACCTGATCTCGCTCGGCCAGCGCGGTAATGGCGCCCTCAGCCCGGTCACCGATGCCGCGCTTGGGCACGTTGAGAATCCGGCGCAGGTTCACCGTGTCGTCCGGATTCACCAGCACCCGAAGGTAGGCCAGCGCGTCCTTGACCTCCTTGCGCTCGTAGAACCGGGTGCCGCCGACCACCTTGTACGGCAGCCCAGCCCGGACGAACACCTCCTCCAGGGCCCGCGACTGCGCGTTCGTTCGGTAGAAGACGGCGACATCACCCGGCCGCACCCCGTCGTCCTTCAGCCGGTCGACCTCCTCGGCGACGAACGAGGCCTCGTCGTGCTCGTCGTCCGCGACATACCCGATGATCGGTTCACCGGTGGCGCCCGCCGTCCACAGTCGCTTGGGCTTACGGTCCGGGTTGCGCTCGATCACCGCGTTCGCTGCGGACAGGATGGTCTGGGTGGAGCGGTAGTTCTGTTCCAGCAGAATGACTCGGCTCTGCGGGTAGTCCGTCTCGAACTCGACGATGTTCCGGATCGACGCCCCACGGAAGGCGTAGATCGACTGGTCCGCGTCGCCGACCACGGTCAGTTCGGCCATCGGCACTTCGGGCGGCTGCTCACCGGTGGCGACCTCCACCGGGCGTCGCGAGGTCGACACCGAACCGCCGACCAGCTCGCGGATCAGCACGTACTGCGCGTGGTTCGTGTCCTGGTACTCGTCGACCAGGACGTGCCGGAACCGGCGCCGGTAGTACTGCGCGACCTCCGGGAACGCCTG
>JANNPJ010000583.1:0-3147 GCA_031400005.1 Kineosporiaceae bacterium
TCCCCGGCCGGACTACTTCTCCTTGCTCCGGCCGCTGACCGAGGTGTGGATCGCCGCTCGGTTCGCCGAGTCACCGCAGTACCTGGACCATTTCCGGAGCTGCAACCGGGCCTTCCACATCGATCAGGCCCGGCGCCTCGATCACTGGTGTGGCGTCTGCGACAAGTGTTGCTTCATCGATCTGGTGCTGGCGCCCTTCGTTGGCGAACCGGCCCCTGCGACGGGTCTTCGGGCAGGGGAGCGAACCGTTGGCGAACGAGGAGCTGACCGAGAGCTTCCGGCGACTGCTGGCGCTCACCCCGGACGCGAAGCCGTGGGAATGCGTCGGGGATGTCGCGGAGAGCCGGGTAGCCGCCCGGTTGGCCGCCGAGCGAGGAGACCGAAAGGAGAACGCGCTCCTGGCCGCTCTGGTCAAGGAGGCCGCTACCTTCGCCGACCCGACCGCCGCCGAGCTGATGCACCCGATCGGCAAGCACTTCATCCCGGAGCGTTATGCGCCCGACCTATTCCTGGTCTGACCTGCCCGGCCGGACGGTCGGGATCTACGGCCTGGGCACCGAGGGCGAGGCAAGCCTGCGGGCCTGCTTGGCCCGGGGGATCGAACCGGTCCTGGTGGACGACGCTCGAGCTGACGAGCGGGTCGGACGGCGGGTGCTGGCGACCGCTGACGGCGGGTTAGCTGCGCTGGCCGACTGCGACGTCGTGATCAAGAGCCCGGGAATCAGCCCGTACGGTCCGGCCGTCCGGTCCCTGGTCGAGGCCGGAGTGACGATCGTTGGTGGGCTCGGGCTGTGGTTGCAGGAGGCGGACCCGGAGCGAGTCGTCGCCGTCACCGGCACCAAGGGCAAGAGCACCACCACCACGATCCTTGGACACCTGCTGCGTGGTCTCGGCCACCGTTGCCTGGTCGGAGGCAACATCGGCGTGCCGCCCTTCGACCCGGCGGTCGCCGCGGAGGAATACGACTACTGGGTGATCGAGGTGTCCAGCTATCAAGCGACGGACGTCGCGACATCCCCTCCGGTGGTGGGGCTGACCTCACTGAACCCCGACCATCTGCCCTGGCATTCGGACGATGTCGAGACCTATTACCGGGACAAACTCTCGCTGTGCTCCCAACCGGGTGCGCGCTGGACGGTGGCGAACGGCGACAGCGAGTTGATTCGGTCCCGGCGGGACCTGCTCGGTCCACAGGTCAGCTGGGTGCATGCGGACGACGAGCCGAACAGTCGATGGATGCAGCCGCTGCAGTTACTGGGAACCCACAACCGGCGAAACGCGCTTATCGCCCGGGAATTACTGCGCCAGCTCGACGTCCCAGGGGCGGACGACGAATCGGCCCTCCGGGCGGCGGCTGAGGGTTTCGCCGGGTTGGAGAGCCGGCTGCAGGTGATCGGTTCGGTCGGTGGGGTGACCTTCGTGGACGACGGCTTGTCGACGAATGTGCTGCCAACCCTGGCGGCGGTGGACGCCTTCACCGATCGTCGGGTGGCCTTGATCGTCGGTGGGCAGGACCGGGGGATTGACTACACGCCGCTGGCCGAAGGGCTGCGCTCGCGTGGTCCGGCGCCGTTGCTCGTGCTGACTGTTCCGGACAACGGGCCACGAATCCGCGAGGCCCTGCTGGCCGTCGGCACTGCTTCCGCGGTGACGGTGGCGGAGGCCGCTGATCTCACCGATGCCGTCGACCAGGGGTATGCGTGGGCCCAACCGGACGGCGTTGTTCTGCTCTCTCCGGCGGCCCCCAGTTTCGGCAGGTTCCGCGATTACCGACACCGTGGCGAGGTCTTCGCTGCCCAGATGGCGAGGATCCGCGATCATGATCAATAGCTGACCACGTCGGCGTCACCGTGGCTGCGATCGAGGTGGTCTGAGCCGACAGCCTCACCCGTTTGGTCGATCGGTGATCGGATCGAGCGCGTCGACGGAGAACGGGGGCACCCGTCCTCGTCAGCTCAGGAGGACCGCAATGACGGTGAAATACCGGCTCGTCACCCGAAGTGATTTCGATGGCCTGGTGTGTGCGGTTCTGCTTCGAGCGCTCGACATGATCGACGAAATCACCTTCGTTCACCCGAAAGATGTTCAGGATGGCCTCGTCGCCATCACCGATCGCGACATCCTGACCAATCTGCCGTACGCGCCCGCCGCGCACGTCGTCTTCGATCATCACCACAGTGAGACGCTCCGTTCGGACGGCACGGCGACCAATCACGTGATCGATCCGGACGCGCCCTCCGCCGCCCGCGTGGTCTTCGACTATTTCGGTGGGGTGAAAGCTTTTCCCCGCATTTCAATGGAACTGATGTGGGCCGTGGACCAGGCTGACTCGGCCGACTACGAACTGCATGACATTCTCGATCCAAAAGACTGGACGCTGCTGAACTTCCTGATGGACAGCCGGACCGGGCTGGGCCGGTTCCGGAACTTCCGGATCTCGAACTACCAGCTGATGATGCAGCTGATCGATGAAGTCCTCCGGGAGGACTCGGTCGCCGAGATCCTGGCCACCCCGGATGTCGCTGAGCGGGTCACTCTGTACCACGAGCAGAGCTCCCTGTTCATCGAGCAACTCCGCCGGATCTCCACGGTGCAGGGCGATCTCGTCGTCGTCGATCTACGCGGAGAGGAGCTCATCCATGCCGGTAACCGATTCATGATCTACGCGCTGTATCCGGAATGCCGGGTGTCGGCGCACCTCATCTGGGGCAAGCAGAAGAAGAACATGGTGATCGCGGTAGGCAAGTCGATCCTGGATCGGACGTCGACCACCGACATCGGTGCTCTGATGCTCCGTTACGGGGGCGGCGGGCACCATGCGGCCGGAACCTGTCAGGTGCCGGCGGACGATGCGGAAGACGTGCTCTGCGAGATCATCGCTGTGGTTAACGAGCCAGCGCGAGTGGCCCAGCTTTGATCAGGCTCGGGCGCTGAGCGCGGAGGGCAGCCAGTCGATCAGTCGTTTGGCTGTCCACACCGGTGCCTCCAGCATCGGGACGTGGCCGACGCCGGTGGCGACCTCGAACCGCCAGGACGGGTTCGCTGCAGCAACCTGGCGCGCCGCACGAATCGGGATCAATCGGTCGCGATCCCCGTGGATCAACATCACCGGCATCCGCAGGGCCTGCAGCATGGCTGCATATCGCC
>JANNPJ010000602.1:0-21873 GCA_031400005.1 Kineosporiaceae bacterium
CAAGCATCGGACGCAGGGCGGCGGACCGGCGACACCTGGACCAATGGTTATGTCGCGAACGGGGCCGCCTGGATCGGCTCGAAGGGGCAGGGTCGGCAATTGCCAACGGAGTAGCTCTCCGTGACTTCGACTTTAAGATTAGGGTGGCCGTAATCTTAAAGTCGAAGGGACGGGCAAGCTCCAAGCTCCCTGGGTAGTGATCGGTAGATGCGCGGGTCGCGATGGATGGGCTTCATATGAGACATATGCGGCTCTTGTCCGAGATGAGGCGCTGAGCCAAGGGGGCTTCCGCAGGTGCCCCCAAGGGCAGCACGCGGGGGCCTGTTTCCAGGCCGCCGGATCACTTGGCGGGTTCGTCGGCCATTCGTCGACTCAGGAGAGAGACCAGTATCTTGACGCCCATGAGTAGCGACAGCGTCTCCACCTACGGCAGTGACCTGGACGCCACCCTGGACGACGGGTCAAGCCTGACCCTCGAACAGCGCGCCGCACTGGACACCGTGGACAAGGCCAAGGGGACGCCGGACGTCGAGCAGCCATGGGCAGCGCTCGGGATGAAGGCCGACGAGTACGCCCGGGTCCGCGAGATCCTCGGCCGTCGTCCGACCGGCTCCGAGCTGGCCATGTACTCGGTGATGTGGAGCGAGCACTGCTCGTACAAGTCCAGCAAGGTGCATCTGCGCCAGTTCGGTGAGAAGACCACCGACGAGATGCGCGAGCACCTGCTGGTCGGGATCGGCGAGAACGCCGGCGTGGTCGACATCGGCCAGGGCTGGGCGGTCACCTTCAAGATCGAGAGCCACAACCACCCGAGTTACGTCGAGCCCTACCAGGGTGCCGCGACCGGTGTCGGCGGCATCGTCCGGGACATCATCTCGATGGGCGCCCGGCCGGTAGCGATTATGGACCCGCTGCGCTTCGGTGCCCTGGATCACCCCGACACCCTGCGGGTGCTGCCCGGGATCGTCGCCGGGGTCGGCGGCTACGGCAACTGCCTCGGCCTGCCGAACATCGGCGGCGAGGTCGTCTTCGACCCCTGCTATCAGGGCAATCCGCTGGTCAACGCGCTCTGCGTGGGCACCATGAAGCACGAGGACATCCACCTCGCGAATGCCTCCGGCACCGGCAACCTGGTGATCTTGTTCGGCGCCCGCACCGGCGGCGACGGGATCGGTGGCGCCTCGATTCTCGCCAGCGAGACCTTTACCGCCTCGACCGATGGCAAGGCCCCGGCCAAGCGGCCGGCGGTGCAGGTAGGTGACCCGTTCGCCGAGAAGGTACTGATTGAGTGCTGCCTGGAGCTGTTCCAGGCCGGCGTGGTGAACGGCATCCAGGACCTCGGTGCGGCCGGCCTGTCCTGCGCTTTCTCCGAGCTGGCCAGCAACGGAGATGGCGGCATGCTGGTCCACCTGGACCGGGCTCCGCTTCGCGACTCCACCCTGGCGCCCGAAGAGATCCTGATGAGCGAATCGCAGGAACGGATGATGGCCGTCGTCCGGCCCGAAGACCTGCCCGGGTTCATCGCCATCACCTCCAAGTGGGACGTCGAGGCGACGGTGATGGGTGAGGTCACTGACACCGGGCAGCTGATCGTGCTCTGGCACGGCGAGACGGTCATCGACGTCCCGCCCCGGACCGTGGCCCACGACGGTCCGGTGTACAACCGGCCGATGGCCCGCCCGGCCGCGCTGGACAAAAAGCAGGCGGACACCCCGGACCGGTTGCCTCGACCGAGCACGGACGACGAACTCGCGGCACTGCTGCTGCGGATGACCGGCTCGCCGAACCTCAGCAGCCGGGCCTGGGTCACCGACCAGTACGACCGCTATGTGCAGGGCAACACCACCTTGGCGATGCCGGACGACGCGGGCGTGATCCGGGTGGACGAGGAGAGTGGCCTCGGGGTCGCGATCGCCACCGACTGCAACGCGCGGTTCGCGGCCCTCGACCCGTACACCGGCGCTCAGCTGGCGCTCGCCGAGTCCTACCGCAACGTCGGTGTGGCCGGTGGCAAGCCGCTCGCCGTCACCGACTGCCTGAACTTCGGCTCGCCGGAGGACCCGGCGGTGATGTGGCAGTTCGCCGAGGCGGTCCGCGGCCTGGCCGACGGGTGCCAGACCCTGGGCATCCCCGTCACCGGCGGAAATGTCAGCCTCTACAACCAGACCGGCGACACCCCCATCCACCCGACCCCTGTGGTCGGCGTCCTCGGGGTGATGCAAGACGTCAGCAGGCGGACGCCGTCCGGCTGGCGCACTGCGGGCGCGCAACTCTTCCTGCTCGGCACCACGCGAGACGAGTTCGGCGGCTCCGAATGGGCCTGGTTCGAGCACGGCCACCTCGGCGGGTTGCCGCCGGCGGTCGACCTCGAGGCCGAACGTTCGCTGGCCGAATTGCTGGTCGCCGCCGGGCTCGACGGCCAGTTGCTGGCCGCGCATGACCTTTCGGACGGTGGACTGGCGACGGCACTTGTCGAGTCGTGCCTGCGTTACGGCGTCGGGGCCTCGGTGTCGTTGACTGCCGTCTGCGACCGGGACCAGGTCGACGCTTTCACCATGCTGTACTCCGAGTCGACCGCCCGGGTACTGGTCGCGGTGAATTCGGAGTCGATGCAGGCGTTTACCCAGGCGTGTGCGCAGCGGCAGGTGCCGGTGATCGCGCTCGGTTCCAGCGGCGGCGACACCCTGACGGTCAGCGACCGGTTCTCGCTGCCGATTGAGGACCTGCGCGCCGTCCACACCGCCACCCTGCCGGCGGTGCTGAACCTCTGAGCCTGTACCGCAGGGGAGGATTCACCGGCGTTTCGGCGCTCGCCGGCCGGTCCTGAGCCGATGACTCCTCCCCGCCGGTACGGCAGAAGCCGGTAGCCTGCGCGAAATGGACTCAGTATGGGCAATTGTGCTGGCTGGTGGTGGCGGCAACCGATTCGGTGGGCTTAAGCAGTTCGCCGAGCTCGGGGGGCAGACCCTGCTGGACCGGGTGGTGCAACTGGCCGGCAAATGCTGTGACGGCGTTGTCATCGTGCTCCCCGCCGCGCAGGCCCAGGACGAACGGTACGACCAACCCAGGCAGATCATCGCGACCGGCGGTGCGACCCGGGCGGAATCGGTCCGCAGCGGCCTGGCCGCGCTGCCACCGGAGGTCGGCATCGTCGTGATCACGGATGCCGCGCATCCGCTGGCAACGGTGGTGCTCTACGAGCGGGTGATCGCCGCGGTCCGGTCCGGGGCCGATGGTGCACTGCCCGGCCTCCCGCTGGCCGACGCGATCAAGCGGCTCGAGCCGATCGAGGGCGACTCGGATGGCGTCCTGCTGGGCGTGGCCGGAGCGACGACGGCAGCCGGTGGCAGCGTGTCCGCCCAGATGCCGATGGCCTTCCGGCTGGAGTCCCTGCTCGGCGCACATGCCCGAATCGGCGACGCGGTTGAGGACAGTGCGATGGTCAGTGCGGATGGCGGTCAGGTCGTGGTGATCCCGGGTGAGGCGACGAACGTGCACGTCACGACCCCGGCCGAACTGGCTGTCGCGGTCGCTTTGCTGCCTTTGGTCTAGATTTTCCGCCGTCTCGGCGTGCGGGCGGGTCAGACACATGGGACGGTCATGGTGAAGATCATCCAACCCGAGCAAGGGGTGTCCGATGTCGGATACGGCAGCGCGAAAGACTCAGCAGGCAGGCCGCTCAGCGGCCAGAACGGCCGACTCCCCGTGGGTCAAGACCTTGGGAAAGGTCGGAGTCGCGGCCATCGGCATCGTGTACTTGCTGCTGGCCTGGATCGCTCTCCAGGTAGCTTTCGGCGGTTCGGATCAGTCCGCGGACAATGCCGGCGCACTCCAGGAAATCGCGGAAAAGCCTTACGGTAAGGTGCTTTTGGCGGTCATGGCGGTCGGCCTAGGGTTCTTTGCGATTTGGCAGTTCGTCGAGGCGGCGATCGGGTTCCCGGAGAAGGACGGCAAGGAGAAGATCTCCAAGCAGGCCGGCGCCGTTCTCAAAGGCCTGTTCGGCGCGGCTCTGGGTCTGCAGTCACTGAAGCTGGTCCTGGGCACCGGCGGTGGCAAGAGCTCCAGTCAGAAGCAGGTGGACTGGACCAGCAGCCTGCTCGAGCTACCGGCCGGTCGGGTGCTCGTTGCCGCCCTCGGCCTGGCCGTCGTCGGCTTCTCCGGGTACCTGATCTACAAGGGTGTGAAGAAGAAGTTCGTGAAGAAGCTCGGGGGTAGCGTCGACGACAAGGTGATCAAGCTTGGACAGGTCGGTTACATCGCCCGCGGGGTGGCCTTCGGCATGCTGGGGATTCTGGTCGTCGTGGCCGGGGTCGAGGCCCAGCCGGAGAAGTCCCGAGGACTGGACGGCGCGCTGAAGGCTCTTGCGGGACAGCCCTACGGCAAGTGGATCCTGATCACCGTCGCGCTCGGCCTGGCTGCCTATGGGGTGTTCCAGCTCGTTACCGCACGCAACCGTCGCGAAGGGTGATTGACGCGATGCCAAGCGTTCGACATTGGTCCGCCTGATCTAAGATCTTTCTCGATCGTCGATGGCGTTGCAGGTAGCGTGCTGGGTGACGCCGAATATCACCACGATCGATGATTGAGCGGAGAGATCATGCGGCGGACCACCCTCGCAGCGTTGGTGGCGAGTTCGGCTCTGGTCCTCGGCATGATCGGTTGCAGTTCGTCGAGCGACACCACGGGCACCGCAACCGCCACCGGCCGAGGTAGCGCCCTGCCGCAGCCGTCGAACGACGTCCCCATGCTGCAGACTCTCGGCCCCGGCGAGGGCGTCCTGAACCTGATCGCCCGGGCCGGCTATGCCGAGGACGGGACACACGACGAGACCGCCGACTGGGTAACTCCGTTCGAGGAGAACACCGGATGCCAGGTCAACGTCAAGGTCGCGGGCACCTCGGATGATCTAGTCAAACTTGTGAAAGAGGGCGACTATGACGGTTTTTCGGTATCCGGTGATGTTTCTCTGCTGCTCATCAATTCCGGCGAGGTGGCTCCGGTGAACACCGCGCTGGTGCCGAACTACAAGACCATCTCCGGCTTTCTGAAGGACCGCGCATGGAACTCGGTGGACAACCAGATGTATGGCATCCCGCATGGCTGGGGCGCCAATCTGCTGATGTCCCGCAGCGACGTGGTCACGCCGGCACCGGATTCGTGGGCCGCGGTCTTCGACCCGAATTCGCCGTACCAAGGCAAAATCGCCGCGTACGACTCGCCGATCTACATCGCCGACGCCGCGCTGTACCTGAAGGTGGCCAAACCTGAACTGAAGATCGACAACCCGTACCAGTTGGACGAGGCGCAGTTCAGCGCCGCCGTCGACCTGCTCAAGCAGCAGCACCCGCTGATCGGTGAGTACTGGTCCAACTACCTCAAGGAGGTCAACGCCTTCGAGAGCGGTGACGCGGTGATCGGCACCACCTGGCAGGTGATCGCCAATCTGATCGACGCCGGAGGCAAAGCCAAGGTGAATGCGATCGTGCCGAAGGAGGGCTCCACCGGCTGGGCAGACACCTGGATGGTGGCCGCACAGGCGCAGCACCCCAACTGCATGTACCGGTGGATGGACTGGATCACCTCGGCGAAGGTGAACGCACAGGTTGCCGAGTGGTTCGGGGAAGCCCCGGCGCAGACCCTGGCGTGCGCCGAGACGGTGGAGAAGAAGCATTGCGAGACGTTCCACGCCACTGATGCCGACTACGCGGACAAGCTCTCTTACTGGACGACGCCCGTTGGGGACTGCGGGGACTCGCGCGGCAACGTCTGTAAGGACTACTCGGCCTGGACGAAGGCCTGGGCTGAAATCAAGGGGTGACCGCCCTCGATCAGGCGGCGGGCGGCGGGATCTCCCCGGAGCCACGACGGATCAGCTCGGTCGGGACGATATGAGTGGCCGGCGGTGCGGTGTTGCCGGCGATCCGGTCGAACAACACGGTGGCCGCCAGTCGGCCGATCGCCGTCGGGTCCTGGGCGACCACGGTGATCCCCGGGGTGAGCAGGTCGGCCAGTGGGAAGTCGTCGAAACCAACCAGCGCGATCTGGTGTTCGAGGCCGAGGCGGCGCATCCCGCGGGCCGCTCCGATGGTCACGATGTTTTGCGCGGTGAAGAGCGCAGTCGGCGGATCGTCCCGGGTCAGCAGGGCAGTGGCGGCACGCTCAGCGATTGACCCGTCGTACAGGTCGTGCATGACGAGGGAGAGGTCAAGGGGAATTCCTGCGGCAGTCAAGGCATCCCGGTACCCGTCGAAGCGCTGGCGGGCGGTGATGATGCCGCGCCGGTCGCCGAGGAAAGCGATTCGCCGATGGCCCACTTCGATCAAGTGCCGGACGCCGGCCATCGAGCCGGTGGTGTTCGTCGTCAACACCGAGTCGACGGCGAGCCGGACCGCTTCCCGGTCGATGCAGACGATCACCGTTCCGGCCCGTACCTCGCTCTCCAGGTAGGACTGATCATCGCTGGCCGGAGCGATGATCAAGCCATCGGCCCGACGGGTACTGAACGCCCGGGCCAGCTCCCGTTCCCGTTGTGGATCCTCGTCCAGGCTGGCGGAGAACACCATCACGCCGCGCGGGAGGGCGACATCTTCCACCGCGCGCTGCAGCATGGAGGAGTACGGGTTTGAGACGTCCTCCAGGAGCAGACCGACGGTCGCCGTCCGGCCACCGGTTCGGCGCAGGCTGCTGGCGCCGATGTTGGGCCGAAAGTCCAGGTCATCGATCGCCGTCCGGACCCGCTGGCCCAGGGTGGCGGAGACCCCTGGCTCGCCGTTGACGACCCGAGACACGGTCTTCAAGCTGACCCCCGCGACGGCGGCCACGTCCCGCATGGTGGGGCGCTTGTCGATCTCATGGGGGGCAGGCAGGCTTCCGTCCATGGGTTCTCGCCTCACTCCTTCACAGGTGGCGCCGGTACGCGCGGTAAGAAGGTACCGTTTCGCGGCGTTAGTCCACGCCGCGATGGTTTCTCGGCCGCATCGCGAGCCAGCCCGCTTTACCGCCGGTCCGGCGGCAGTTCTCCCGAACCTCGCGCCACCAGGGTGGTTGGCAGGACGACCCGCTCTGGGGCGTTGGTAGCCCCTTCCATGCGGGCGAAGAGCATGTTCGCCACGCTGGCACCGGTGGCGTGCACGTCCTGGCGCACCACGGTGATCGCCGGGGTGAACAGGTCAGAGGTGGGGAAGTCGTCGAATCCGACCACGGCCACGCGATTCTGCCTGTCAATCGCTCGCAGGGCGCGGACCGCCCCGATGGTCAGGTCATTGCGGCCGGCGAAAATCGCCGTTGGCGGTTCTGGGCCGCGCATCATCGTCAGGACGGCGTCGGTGGCCTGATCGGCTGAGGCGAGGCCACTCACCGCAAGGTTTTCGACGTAGGCAAGGCCATGCTCGGCAAGGGCGTGGAGGTAGCCCTGCCGCCGCTGTCCTGCGGTCCAGATCGAATCCAGGTCGGTCAGGCAGGCAATCCGACGATGACCATGACTGGCTAGGTGAGCTGTCGCTTTGCGGGCACCACCGGCGTTGTCGACCACCACCGTGCCGATATCGACACCATTTGCCGGTCTATCGACCGCGAAGACTGCCAGGCCGGACCTAATGTCTGCGAGCAGATAACTCTGATCATCGCTGGTCGGCATCAGGACGAGTCCATCGATACGGCGCGAAATCAGGTCGGCGGCCAGTACCGCCTCCCGTTCGGGTTCGTCGTCCAGGCTGGCGGAAAACACGGCGATCCGGCGTGAACGCGCCTGATCTTCGATCGCTCGAAGTAGGGTGCCGGAGAAGGAGTTACCAAGATCGTGCAAAAGGACGCCGATGCTTGCCGTGCGACGGCCGCGCCGCAGGTTGCTGGCGGCCAGATTGTGCCGATAGTCGAGTTCCGTTACCGCTCGCTCCACTCGTTGCACGAGATCATCGGAGACTCCAGCCTCATGGTTGATTACTCGGGAAACGGTCTTCAGGCTCACGCCGGCAGCAGAGGCGACATCTTTGATCGTTGCTCGCCGGCGGATGTCTGCACCCATTTCATTGCCAACGCAAGTCGGACGGAGCATGGTAACGGGTTAGCATCGGCCCCTTGACAGCCCCATCTTTCATGGTTCTACTTTATCACGACAACGTTGTCAGGCATCAGAGTCTCGTCCGTCAGAGTCTCACCAAGATGCCTGCTTGGAGTAGCAAGTAGAGAGGCATGAAGATGGCCAGCTCCACTCGGCACCGGACCTTGGTCCGGCGTGCAGTACCTGTCTTGGCAGCAATGGCCGCGATCAGTCTGACCGCAGCCTGTGGGGGTTCCGACTCCGACGCAGGTGGCGATGGAGGCGACAAGGTCGCTGTCTCGCTAATCACCAAGGACTCGGTCAACCCGTTCTTCGTGGCCATGCAGAAGGGCGCCAAGGCGGCGGCCGCGGCCAACGGAGTCGAACTCAGCGTGGGCGCCGGAGCCAAGGACGGGGACGAGCAGGGACAGGTGACCCTGGTCGAGAACGCCATCGCCAAGGGCCAAAAGGGCATTTTGATCACGCCCAACGGCCCGGGCGTGAACTCGGCGATCAAGAAGGCGCGGGATGCCGGCCTCTACGTCATCGCCCTCGACACCCCGCCGGACCCGGCGGACACGGTGGACATCACCTTCGCGACGGACAACTTCAAGGCCGGCGAGCTGATCGGGCAGTGGGCCGCCAAGGAGATGGGCGGCAAGCCGGCGGTGATCGCCATGCTCGACCTGTTCAACGACAAGGTCGTCTCGGTCGACTACAACCGTGACCAGGGCTTCCTGACCGGCATGGGAATCGACGTCAAGGACAAGAAGAAGAACGGCGACGAGGCCAAGACCGGCAGCTACTCCGGCGGCACGTACACGATCGTCTGCAACGAGCCGACGAACGGTTCGCAGCCGGACGGCAAGACCGCCATGGAGCGATGCCTGAACAAGAACCCGGGCATCAACCTGGTCTACTCGATCAACGAGCCCTCCGGGACCGGTGCCAGCGAGGCGCTGAAGGCTGCCGGCAAGACCGCCACCATCGTCTCCGTTGACGGCGGCTGCCAGGGAGTCAGTGAGGTCAAGTCCGGCGTGCTCAACGCCACCGCGCAGCAGTACCCGGTCAAGATGGCCGAGCTGGGTGTCGAGGCGATCGCCAAGTTCGCCAAGGACAAGACCAAGCCCACCACCTCCCCGGGCCTGGACTTCTTCGACACCGGTGCAGCGCTGGTGACCGACAAGCCACAGGACGGCGTCGAGAGCATCACCACCGACGAGGCCAGCAAGATCTGCTGGGGTACCACGGGCTGATCCCCAGCCGGCCGACGGGTTCGGCCCCATCTGGGCAGTAGACCAGCGAATAGTCCGGTGGTGCAGGGTCTTTCGGTCCTGCACCACTGGGCCCGCTGAGAAATGTTCACGAACTCGCACGCATCGTTCACTACACAGGCGGCGCGGCGCCAGCACCCCCGGGTTGCTGCTGCTCCAACTCAGTGGAACGGTGCGCAAGCGTTCGCAATCTTGTGAACCAGCCGACGGAGGTCCCCCGTGACGACAGCAACCCATCACCCCCCGACCGCGGCGGAGCAGTTCGCTGCCCGACAGCAGTCACCCCTGCAGCGCGTGCAGCACGTCCTGCATGCGCATCCGACCATCAGCCCGGCCCTTGTCCTGATCATTTCCTTCATCGTGTTCTCGATAATCAACCCCCGGTTCGCCCAACCGAGTTCACTGTCCCTGGTCTTTCAGCAGGTCGCCGTGGTCGGCGCGCTCGCGGTGGGGCAGACACTGATCATTTTGACGGCGGGCATCGACCTCTCGGTGGGTGCCATCACCATCCTTTCGATGATGGTCATGGCGAAGGTCTCCCAAGACAACGGGGCCCCGGCGATTCTCGCGATCATGCTCGGGATCGTGGTCGGGGTCGCGGCTGGTGTACTCAACGGCATGCTCGTCACCAGGGTCAATCTTCCACCGTTCATTGTCACGCTGGGCACCCTGAGCATCTTCACCGCCCTCGGGTTGCTCTATACGGGTGGCCAGGCGGTGCAGGGGCAGAACATGCCTGATCTGGTCAACTGGACCGGCACGACGTTCCCGATCGGCCCGTTCCGGGTGACGGTCGGCGTCGTCATGGTGGTCCTGCTCTACTGCGTCGTCGCCTACGCTCTGAGCCAGACCGCGTGGGGCAAGCACGTCTACGCCGTCGGAGACGATGCCGAGGCGTCCCGCCTGGCCGGTATCCGGGTCAACCGGGTGCTGCTCAGCGTCTACACCGTGGCCGGCCTGATCTTCGGCATCACCGCCTGGATTCTGATCGGGCGGGCCGGTTCGGCCAGCCCGAACGGTCTGACAGATGCCAACCTGGAAAGCATCACCGCTGTGGTGATCGGCGGTACAAGCCTTTTCGGGGGCCGCGGCCTAGTCTTCGGTACCCTTCTCGGCGCGCTGATCGTCGGTGTCTTCCGGAGCGGCTTGTCGCTGGCCGGCGTTGACGACCAATACCGCGTGCTGGCGATCGGCCTGTTGGTGATCGCCGCGGTGGCGGTAGACCAGTGGATCAGGAAGGTACGCGCATGAGCAGCATCGCTAGTGAACAGGCTTCGGCAGCAGGCGTGCCCAGCGAAACCCGGCAACCGGTCCTCGAAGCACGCAAAGTCGTCAAGACGTTCGGTCGGGTTGTCGGCCTGGACGGCGTGGACCTCAAGCTCTACGCGGGCGAAGTACTGGCCGTGATCGGCGACAACGGCGCCGGGAAATCGACCTTGATCAAGTGCTTGAGCGGCGCGCTCGACCCGGACGCCGGGGAGATCCTGCTCGACGGGGCGCCGGTGTCCTTCAAGCGCCCACAGGACGCCCGGGACGCCGGAATCGAGACCGTCTACCAGACCCTCGCCGTCGCGCCTGCTCTCGACATCACCAGCAACCTGTATCTCGGTCGAGAATTCCGCAAGAAGGGTTTTCTCGGCTCGGTCCTGCGGATGCTGGACAAGAACGGGATGAAGGAGGCCGCCGGAAAGTCCATGGCGGACCTGGGAATCGGCACGATCCAGAACATGTCACAGGCCGTGGAGACGCTGTCCGGTGGGCAGCGTCAAGCGGTGGCGGTGGCGAGAGCCGCCGCGTTCGCAACCAAACTCGTCATCCTCGACGAGCCGACGGCTGCGCTCGGCGTCCGGGAAACCGGACAGGTGCTGAAGTTGATCGAGTCGATCCGCGATCGCGGGCTGCCGGTCATCCTGATCAGCCACAACATGCCGAACGTGTTTGAGGTCGCAGACCGCATTCATATCCAGCGACTGGGCGGTTCGGCGGGAATCATCACCCCCAAATCGCACACCATGTCCGAGGCCGTCGCCATCATGACCGGCGCCACCACCTTGGACGAAACCCCAGGCAAGAACGACTAATTCGTCCGGCGAGACGGGCAACCGTGCATGATCGCGCAATTCACCCGTGATCATGCACGGTTGCCCGCGGGCTTCCGTCGTTCGGTTTGCCTTGGCCGTGATCACGCACGAACTGACATCGAGCTGCTCCAGAAGTGTCATTTCGTGCATGATCACGAATGGTGGGGCTTTCGACCGATCGGCGCTGGTTTGTGGCGGTAGGGTCACCAGATGAACTGGGAAGAGCAGCGGACGTCGTTCGGGGACGTCGCGACCGCCTACGACGTTTACCGCCCGAACTGGCCCACCGCCACTGCGGCCTGGCTTACCGGCACCGAACCCGGTGGCCCGTTCGCCGAGCAGGGGCCTCTCGACGTCCTCGATCTGGGTGCCGGTACCGGGAAACTCGCGCGCACGCTGGTGGCAGCCGGACACCGGGTGACGGCGGTCGACCCCAGCGAGGGCATGCTGGCGGTGCTGGCCGGTTCGCTGCCGCACGTGCGTACCGTCGTTGGCTCGGCCGAGCAATTACCGCTCCCGGAAAGCACTTTCGACGTCGTCGCCGTCGCTCAGGCCTGGCATTGGCTGGACCATGAGGCCGCTGCCGCCGAGTGCGCCCGGGTGCTTCGCCCGGGTGGGCAGCTCGCCATTGGCTGGCACCTGCGGTCGCCAACCGCCGCTTCCTGGGTCGAGGAGTTGCAGGCCGTGACCGGCGAACCGGAGTACCAGAGCCGGGAGGCAATCGTTCGCCGCACCTCCGCCATGCATTTGCCGGCGCCGTTTGGCGAAGTGCAGCGAACCACGTTCGAGTACCCCCTGGACCTGACTCCGCAGAGCCTCGCCGGTGTCGCCTCCACCTGGTCGTACGTCGCGACCCGGGACGACCGCGATCGGGTGCTGGCGGACGTCGAGCAGCTTGGCCGCCGGGTGGCCGACGACACCGGCAAACTGGTCCTGCCGCACGTCACGTACTGCTACCGAGCGCACCGGTAGCTCGTCACCCGTTCGGCTCACTCGAGTCGGGCCCGGCGAGTGCCGATGAAAGGGAATGGTCGACGCCCGCACGCTGCACCTGTTGCGGCGTGCCACCTATGGGCCGACCCCGGCATCCATCATCCAGGCCACCAGCCTCGGCCGAAAGGCGTGGCTGGAACGTCAGCTCGCACCGGCGACGATCGCGGATTCGGCGATGGACGCGCTGATGAAGCGGTTCCCGGAACTGAACTGGTCGATCTCCCGGGTCCTCACCGAGTACGCCGACAAGGTCGGGACCTGGGACGTGATGCTGCAGCTCAGCCGGGCCACGGTGGCGCGGGCGATCTGGAGCGAGCGGCAATTGTTCGAGGTGATGGTCGAGTTCTGGTCCAACCACCTGAACGTCACCAACCCCTCGAGCGACGTCTGGGACAGCAGAGCGCACTATGACCGAACGGTGATTCGCAAGCACGCGCTCGGCTCCTTCGACGACCTGCTGGTCGCTGCCACGCTGCACCCGGCGATGCAGCGTTACCTGGACAACGCGTCGTCCACCAAGCTGGATCCGAACGAGAACCACGGCCGAGAACTGCTGGAGCTGCACACCGTGGGGGTGCGCTCGGGATATACCGAGTCGGACGTGCGCAACAGTGCCCGGATCCTCACCGGGCTCACCATCGACGACGCCACGGGCGCCGCGACCTACCTGCCCGAGCGGCACCACGTCGGGCGAGTACGGGTCCTCGGCTTCGAGCATCCGAATTCCACCGCGGCCGACGGCCGGGAGGTCGCGGTGGCATACCTGCGCTGGTTGGCCCGCCAGCCGGCGACCGCCGCCGCGATCGTCCTCAAGCTCGCGGTCCGGTTCGTCTCGGACAGTCCGCCGGCCACGCTGTTGACCGCGTTGACCGCCACCTATTTGGCTCACGACACGTCGATCGTGCCAGTGCTGCGGCAGTTGTTCGACTCGGCCGAGTTCGCAGCCGCGGCCGGAAAGAAAGTGCGTCGTCCCTATGAAGACCTGGTGGCCACCGTCCGGGTGCTCGGGCTGAAGCCCGATCTGAAGGGGACGGTCGGAATCGAGGCGTTGCACTGGATCTTGGTCGACATGGGCCACGGACCGCTGGCCTGGAGTCCGCCCGATGGATACCCGGACGTCACCCCGGCGTGGCAGTCGGCCGCCGGCACGCTGGCCCGCTGGAACGCGCACCTGAACATTGCCGCCCGGTGGTGGCCCAAGACGCTCACCGGTCCGGCGCTGACGACGATGCTGCCGAAGAAACGACCGGCCACCTATGGCGCGCTGCTCGACGTCCTGTCGAACCGATTGCTCCAGCGTTCGCTCCCCGCTCGGCAGAAGACCGCGATCTGCACGTTCCTGTCCGATGAGTGGACGACGATCACGCCGGCGAAGGCGCTGCCTGCCGACAGCAGCGCGGTTGGCTGGCGCTTGCCGTATGTGGTCGCTCTGTTGCTCGACTCGCCGCACCATTCGATCCGCTGAGTCGAGGTGCCGCTGGTGAGCCGACCCTTGCCCTTGCCCTGACCGATTATCGACTCTGACCAGGCCTAACCCGAGGTGGACCCGTGACCGTTCCCGAGACCGATGCGCCACTTCGGATCGTCCGGCCGTGTGGCTGTCCGGAAGGTGAGGAGCAGTCCACCGGCCTCAGCCGCCGTACCCTGTTGCGCCGGCTGGCCACCGCGGGCGCGCTCGGTGCCGCGATGACCGTGGCTGAGGAGTTCGGACCCAGCGCCCGCTATGCGTTTGCCGCCCCCGCGTCCTATACCGGTGATGTGCTGGTGGTCCTCTCGTTGCGCGGCGGATTCGACGGACTGAATGCGATCGTGCCGATCGGTGATCCTGGGTACGCCACCGCGCGACCCGGCATCGGAATCAAGGCGGGTGCGTTGATCCCGGTCGATGGCCTCTTCGGGTTGCATCCCGCGCTGCAACCGCTGAAATCCTTTTGGGACGCCGGAACCTTCGGCGCCGTGCACGCGGTGGGGCAGCCATCACCGTCGCGTTCGCACTTCTCCGCGATGGAGGAGTTGGAACGCGCCGCACCTGGTTCCTCGCTGCGTACCGGATGGCTCGACCGGGCCATCGGCCTGCGTCCGACCGGAAGCGTTTTCCAAGCTGCTCAGGTCGGGTCCACCCAGGTGGCGCCTGCCCTGGCCGGGCCGAACCCTGAGCTGTCGATGCGGACGATCGAGAGCTTCGACATCGGCGGGGCCTGGGACAGCGCCCAACGCAGCCGCTGGAAGCAGGCCCTCACCTCGATGTACGTCGGGGCTCCGGCCGCGGTGGCCGGGCCGGCGGCAACCGCTCTGGGCGCCGCGATGACGACCTCGACGATCGCGGCGAAGCCCTACGTTCCGGCGAACGGCGCCACATATCCGAGCGACTCGAATCTGGCCACTGCGCTACGCGATGTCGCCCGGTTGATCAAGCAGAAGGTCGGACTGCAGGTGGCGTGCGTGGACCAGGGCGACTGGGACATGCATGCCGGAATGGGCACCACGGATTCCGGCTGGTTGCACGACCACTTGA
The DNA here is from genome assembly GCA_031400005.1 of Kineosporiaceae bacterium. Classification (GTDB taxonomy): domain Bacteria; phylum Actinomycetota; class Actinomycetes; order Actinomycetales; family Kineosporiaceae; genus JANNPJ01. Next base: position 14,902 of record JANNPJ010000602.1, read on the forward strand.
CTGAATTGGCCCAATCGATGGCCGCTTTCGCTACCGATCTGGGGTCGCTGATGGACGGCGTCACGGTGGTCACGCTGTCCGAGTTCGGCCGCCGGGTGGCAGAGAACGGCTCCGGCGGGGTCGACCACGGGCACGGCAATGCCGTGCTGATGCTGGGCGGCGGGATCGATGGCGGGAAGGTGCACGGCCGCTGGCCCGGCCTGGATGCAGCCGCACTGATGGACGGTGACCTGGCGGGCACGACCGACTACCGTTTGGTGCTCGGGGAGATCCTGACCAAGCGCTGCGGGGTCGGCTCACTGACTGAAGTGTTCCCCGGCTTGTCCGGCGCTCCGATCGGCGTCGTTAAAGCGCTGGCCTGAGCGGTGTTTCGGGGCGAAGGGCCACTCAGGCACGCATAAGGGCTTCGGTGACAGGCCTGTCCTGCAGGTATCCCGGTGATCTGCGTGCCTGAGTGGCCCCTCGACGGGTTGCGTTGAGAGAACGGGCAAGATGGGTGAGTGGCAAACCGGCGAAGGATCGACTCGCGTGACGGCATGGCGGCGGTGCGGGCCTGGCTGGCCGACCCGGGGGTGGCCCGGCCGATGCTGGCCACCGCCGTCCGGTTCACCCTGGAGGAGTTGGCCGCGCGCGCTCCCGGACCCACCACCGAGGTGCGGGTGCCGCCGTTCGGCGCCGTGCAATGCCTGCCCGGCCCCCGGCACACCCGCGGCACCCCGCCGAACGTGGTGGAGACCGATGCCCAGACCTGGCTCAGCCTTGCCCTCGGCCGGATGACCTGGGACGACGTCGTCTCGACGGGCAAGGTGCGGGCCAGCGGACAGCGGGCCGATCTGTCCGAGGTGCTGCCCCTGACCGGCCTGGTCGACTCGCAGTCGCTACCGTCGACCTCGTGAGCGAGAAGAGCGAGAAGAAGGACGACCCGGTGGCGGATGACGGGCGAACCCCTGGGGCTGCCCACGAACTGGTTGACGAGGGCGGGGTCGATCAAGGGGGGGACGGCGAGGTCCGGCCGAGTGGTGCGGCCGGGGTCGATCAGGGTGGGGATGGTGAGGTTCCGGGCGGTGCGGCGGGGGCCGATCAGGGCGGGGAACCGACTGAACAGGTAACCGCCGCCGAGGAGGTGCCCGGGGCGACTCGGCTGCGGCTGCGACGGGCGCCGCGCTACCGGTCATTCGGCCTCACCGGCACCATTCTTGGTGTTGTCGCCGGTGTGGTTCTGGCGCTGTCCTTCACCGCGGCGTCCAACTATTCGATGCAGACCATCGCTGGATACTTCGCCGCGATCTTTGGGCTGATCGGAGCCGTGGCCGGGCTCGGCCTCGCGGTCCTGATCGAACGCCGCCGCTCGTGATCGAATACCGCCGGTTCTGGTAGCCCACTCACGGGTGCCGGATGGACTGGAAGCCAGTCGCGTTCGAAGGCCGCCGAAATCGCCGTCAGTCTGAGCTGTGGATTGTTCGGCGGCTGGATGCCGAACTGTGGATAACTTTTTCGACTGTCGCACGGTTTCTCTACTCTGCTGTCCATGGATGAGAACCAGACCCGATCCCGGGTCGCTGAGCTCAACAGAGGCTCCGGCCGCTGTCCTGGCGAGAACGTTCTGGCTTGGGGTTCGGTCGAGTTGGAGGCGGAACTCACGGAATGGCTAAAGTGCCTCCCAGCAAGGCATTTAGCGACGGTTGCCTTCTACATCGACCTCCTGGCCGGGCAAGGGCCGAGGCTCGGGTGGCCGCACACGCGACAACTCGATACGAAGTTGCGCAAGCTGCGGTTCCACCTCGATGGGCGAGCGGTGCGAATCTTCTACTGGATCGCTCCCGGGCACCGGATCGTTCTTCTGACCGTGTTCATGAAGGCGCGGATGCGCGAGAGGAGCGAAATAAGCCGGGCAAGAATTGCTTTGAAGCGCGCTCAAATCGAGGAACTCCCTTCGAGGATGAGTGAACGCAGGGCCGGCGAGGAGGAGCGAGATGGCTGAGCGAGGAGGAACGAGATGGCTGAGCGCAGTAAATGGTCCGACCTTCGAAAACGGAGGATGAGCGAACCCGGAGCCGAAGAGGCATACCAGTCAACGCGTCTGGCCTTTGAATTGGGTGGCACTGTCCGCGCGCTGCGTGAGCAGTGCGGACTGAGCCAGAGTCAACTTGCTCGCGCGGCCAACATGACCCAGTCGGCAGTGGCTCGTTTCGAGGCGGGTGGGGCGATTCCCACCGTGCCAGTCCTCGATCGATTGGCGACGGCGCTCGGCGCCGACCTCGCCATTCGTCTGGAATTGCGCCCGGATCGGGGGGCAGCCTCTATACGGGATGTATTTCCGTTCTCATGACGTAGTGCTTTTCTGCAGAGCCAATTCCACAATTACGTTCGCTGGTCTCCTGAGGTCTCCCGCGAGTCCCGGGTCTACTCTCGTGATTCTGGTCCAGCACGGGCGAAGCGGGCCGGGCTCACCCCGAGCATCCGCCGGAAGTGCCGGGTCAGGTGGGACTGGTCGTAGAACCCGGCAAGGACGGCGACGTCCGCGGCGGGTAGACCGGCCAGCAGGTGACGGCGAGCCAGTTCCACCCGACGACCGGTCAGGTACAGGTGCGGTGGCATGCCGTACTCCCGGCTGAATGCCCGCACCAGGTGAGTCGGGTGGCTGTGCAGCACCTGGGCTGCCTCGGTCAGGCTGATCCCCGGTTGCACGCGGGCATCCAGGAGTTCGCGTAACTGCCCGGCCACCCCTCGGTCCCGCCGCGCGACCAATGCCGGCCCAAACGCACCGGTCCTGCCCTGCGCACCGGTCCTGCCCTGCGTACCGGTCCTGCCCTGCGTACCGGTCCTGCCCTGCGCACCGGTCCTACCCTGTGTGCCCGTCTCCGTGGTCGCGCTGACTCGGCCGGTCTGCCCTCGGCGCAGATGCTTGGTCAGCCGTTCCAGGATCAGCAGCAATCGGCTCTGCGCCTCCAGGTCCTCGGTCCTCCAGGCGAGGACCTCATGCAATTGATGAATGCGCTGCCGCAGCACAGGGTCCGTCAGCCCTGGGTTGTCGACTGCTGCTCCGGTCAGGTCCGTTTCCTGCGCGGCCAGGCCGGTCGACGTCAGGTCGTCCTCCCGAGCTCCGCCCGGGACGGCCCTCAGCAGAGCGGGATCCAGGTACAGGACCCGCTTCCGGAAACCCTCCGGACGCATCGAACGGCCGTCATGCGGCACGTTCGGCGGCAGCAGGGTGACCTGCGACGGCATCGCACCGTGCTGATGCCGGTCCAGGTCGTACTGGACGACGCCTTCGTCCACGATCAGCAACGTCCAGCAGTCGTGGGTGTGCATCGGATAGGCGTGGTCGGGGAAGTGGGCGTGCAGAACCTCACGCAGCCCCGGAATCGGCGGCTGCCAGGCGGCAATCCGAGCGCCTTGCACCACGTCAAGAACGTACAAGATGCGGGTCGGCTCCAGCCAGCATTGTTAGCCGGGTGGACACCATGAATACCGAGCCGGTTCGGTTCGAGACCAAGATCAGCATCTTGCTCCGGGATGACCTTGAGCCCTGGCAGCAGCTCAACGTCTGTGCCTTCCTGACCAGTGCAATCACCGCGGCCAACCCGGAACTGATCGGGGAACCGTACGTGGATGCTGACGGCATCACCTATCTGGCGATGCTCCGGCAGCCGGTTCTGGTCCTGGCCGGTTCCAAAGAACTTCTCACCCTCGCCCACAGCCGGGCGCTGACCCGTGGGCTGGCCTTCTCGCTCTTCACCTCCGACCTCTTCAGTACCGGCAACGACCGGGACAACCGGGCGGCGGTTCGGGCCGTGCCGACCGACCAGTTGGATCTCGTCGGAATGGCCCTGCATGGCCCGCGCAACGCGGTGGACAAGGTCTTCAAGGGCGCTCGAATGCACCCGTGACGGCGGCCTCTCGAGGTCCCGCCTGGCACCACCGGCCGAGCTGCTAATCGAGCCGGTGGCAGTGCGCATTCCGCCTCCGGAGCGCGGAATCTGTGGGATTCGCTACGCCCGTCCGGGTGTCGAGCCATCCGGCGAAGCGTGCGGGATGTGCGAGACTCGTCGCCGTGGCTCGCGGAGACGGACGGCTGTCGCACGAACTGCTACCAGGTGAGAAGGGACCGCAGGATGCCTGCGGTGTCTTCGGAGTCTGGGCCCCCGGTGAGGAAGTGGCGAAACTGGCCTATTACGGCCTATATGCACTTCAGCACCGCGGTCAGGAAGCCGCCGGAATCGCGGTCGGCAATGGCAAGCAGATCCTGGTCTACAAGGACATCGGCCTGGTGTCACAGGTCTTTGATGAGACCTCCCTGGAAACGCTGAAGGGCCATATCGCGGTCGGCCACTGCCGTTACAGCACCACCGGCGGCGGCAGCTGGGAAAATGCCCAGCCCACGCTCGGCGACACCGCCGGCGGGACGGTCGCGCTGGGCCACAACGGCAACTTGACGAACAGCCATGAGCTGCGCGAACTGGTGATTGAGCGGTACGGCGCGAAAGCCAGAGGTGAGATCAGCCAGGGAAACACCACCGATACCGCGCTTGTCACCGCCTTGCTGGCGGGTGACCCGGATCACACTCTGGAAGCGACCGCTGTCGAGGTGTTGCCGCACCTGCGTGGCGCTTTCAGCTTCGTCTTCATGGATGAGACCACCCTGTACGGCGCTCGGGATGCGCACGGCGTTCGTCCGTTGGTGTTGGGAAAGCTCGACACCGGCTGGGTCATCGCCAGCGAGACCGCTGCCCTGGACATTGTTGGCGCCGCTTTCGTCCGCGAAATCGAGCCCGGAGAACTGGTCGCCATCGATGCCGATGGGCTGCGTTCCACTCGCTTCGCCCCGGCCACCCCGACTGGCTGTGTCTTCGAATACGTCTATCTGGCGCGGCCGGACACCACAATCAACGGCAAGGTGGTGCATGAGGCTCGGGTCGACATGGGGCGGCAGTTGGCCCGTGAACATCCGGTGGATGCCGATCTGGTGATTCCGGTGCCCGAGTCCGGTACCCCGGCCGCGGTCGGTTACGCCCAGGAATCGGGCATCCCGTACGGCGTTGGCCTGGTGAAGAATGCCTACGTCGGCCGGACGTTCATCCAGCCCAGCCAGACCATCCGCCAGCTCGGGATCCGACTCAAACTCAATCCGTTGCGCAACGTGATCAAAGGCCAGCGGCTCGTGGTCGTTGACGACTCCATCGTCCGCGGCAACACCCAGCGGGCCTTGGTCCGGATGCTGCGCGAGGCCGGCGCGGCCGAGGTCCACGTCCGGATCTCCTCGGCGCCGATCAACTGGCCGTGCTTCTACGGCATCGACTTTGCCACCCGAGCCGAGCTGATCGCCAGCGGCCTCGGGGTGGACCAGGTTCGAGCGAGTATCGGCGCCGACACACTCGGTTACATTTCTCTCGACGGCATGGTGGGTGCCACCGAGCAGCCGCCGGAGCGGCTCTGCACCGCATGCTTCACCGGCAAGTACCCGATCGAACTGCCGGACTCGATGCACCTCGGGAAGTACGCCCTCGAGCAGGCGCAGCTGCAGCTCGGTCTGGACCTGACGGACGTCGACGGAGTGGGGACCGGCCTCGGCGGCGGTGCGGCCGACGCCCTCAGCCGGCCCTGATCCGCCGGATACCCTGATCATCGTGACCCAGCCTGTGCCGCCGTCCTTGCCCACCGCAACCTTGACCTATGCCTCCACCGGAGTGGACGTCGAGGCCGGTGACCGCGCCGTGGAGCTGATGAAGTCGGCGGTTCGCCGCACCCACGGCCCTGAGGTCCTCGGCGGCATCGGCGGGTTCGCCGGCCTGTTCGACGCCACCGTGCTCACCCGCTACCGCCGTCCCCTGCTGGCCACCAGTACCGACGGCGTCGGGACCAAGGTGGCCATCGCTCAGGCACTTGACCTGCACGACACCATCGGCCTGGACCTGGTCGGCATGGTCGTGGACGACATCGTGGTCTGTGGTGCCCGGCCACTGTTCATGACCGACTACATCGCCTGCGGCAGGGTGGTCCCTGAGCGGATCGCCGCGATCGTGTCCGGGATCGCCAAAGGTTGCGAACTGGCGGGCTGTGCCTTGGTCGGCGGCGAGACGGCCGAGCACCCGGGCTTGCTGGAACCGGACGAGTACGACGTGGCTGGTGCCGCGACCGGGGTGGTCGAGGCAGACGGGCTGCTCGGCCCGCAGCGCGTCCTGGCCGGCGACGTCGTCCTCGCGTTGGCCTCCTCGGGACTGCACTCCAACGGGTTCTCCCTGGTCCGCGGCGTTCTCCGGCAGGCCGGCTGGTCTCTGCAGCGGCAGGTGGACGACTTGGGTCGGACGATCGGCGAGGAACTGCTGACTCCGACCCGGATCTACGCCAAGGACGTGCTGGACGTCGCGGAGGCCCTGGCCGATGATCTGCATGCGGTTTCACACGTCACCGGGGGCGGGCTGGCCTCGAACCTGGCCCGGGTCCTGCCTCGGGAGCTGTCCGCCACGGTGGAGCGCGGGAGCTGGACGCCGCAACCGATCTTCGATCTGATCGGCGACCTGGGCTCGGTGCCGCAGTCCGACCGGGAGGCGACGTTCAACCTCGGAGTCGGGATGGTCCTGGTGGTGGCTGCCGGAGCGGCCGACCGGGCAATCGATCGCCTGGCTGCTCGAGGCACCAAAGCTTGGGTACTGGGTTCCGTGGCACCGACTGGATCAGCGGTTACCGAAGGCGCCGTCCAGGGCACGAAGGGTGTGGACGGCGGAACCGTCCAGCTGGTCGGCACGCACCCCCGCTGAATCCGTCCAGCCCTTCGTCCGTCCAAGACCGATCGGTGGGTCCGCTTCAGCATCGATCATGCACAAGTGACACGTCAGCGTCGGCGTGCCCGTTTTCCTCGACTTGGTCGCGGGGTTTGTGCCGCCGGCGCGGGGGGGGGGGCAACCCGGGGCCAAAGAGGGGGGGGGGCCCCCCCACCCGGGGGGGTGGGGGCCCAGAGTTGGGGGTCGCCCC
>JANNPJ010000603.1:0-31926 GCA_031400005.1 Kineosporiaceae bacterium
CACCGAGGCGCAGGCCCGGGTCGCCTCGGCGAAGGCAGACGCGGACGCGAATGCTCAGCGCCAGCGGGGGTATCGGCTCTGTCCGGCCTGCGCCACGATTGACACGCTGAAAGCGATTCCGCCCACCATCACCACCTTCGCGCCAGGTACCGGGTTCGCCATCACTCCACCGAAATAGGTGTGACATGAAGGGTTTGGGCCTGATTGCCTTGGTGGTCCTTGTGGTGATCATGATCATGCTGATCCGCTACCTGGCTGCTGGCGCGGATCTGCGACTGCGTAACCGGCAGTTGCGGACCGCGCCGTGGCGGCGAACCGAATACGTGGACGAGGTGGGGATTACCCACGTGGTGCTGCGCCGCACGATCCTGGACGGCGCGGGCCGGGAGGTGTGGGCTGACAACGACATCGAGATCGAGATCGTGTTGGCCGGCCGGGACTTCGCCGATCGGCTGAACCGTGCCCGATCAGCAGCCGACCTCAGGGCCGAGCAGATGAATGCTGGCCGCCAATAAGTCTTTCCGGGCAGCAATGGCTGGTTTTGGACTGGCCCAGCTCACCTTCACCATGAGAAACCCCGTCCAGCCCGGCGCCGATGATGGCCGGCTGAGCACCATCGCGGGATCCTTCGAGCCGTCGTCCTGAGGAGTCCGAGTGGGGACGGCGACCAGCCGCCACCGGGTCCCGGGGGATGCCGCTACCGGGCAAGGAGGCGTGGCAGACACAGATCCTGGAGAGCCGCCTTTCTGATCCCGAAGAACGCGAGAGGTCAGGAGGCGAGCTAGAGCTCCTGTCGGGCTGAGCGCCGGTCTTGGCGGAATTGTCGGTGACGCTGGATAGCCTGGCAGGCATGACGCAACGGTGGAGTCTCGAGCGGGTGGTCGCCTTGGCGACCGATCCCGCCCAAGTCGCTGCCGGGCAACGGCTGGCGATGATGGTGAACTGGTCGGACGCCGGATTCAGGGTAGATCCGACAGCCGTCTGGGGGCGGTACCAGGGCAGTGGGAAGACGCCGTACCGCACCGTCGTTGACCTGTCCGGCCCGGCGTACAACTGCTCGTGCCCGAGCCGGAAATTTCCTTGTAAGCATGCCCTTGGGCTGCTGTTCTTATGGTCGTCAGGGCACCTGCCGGAGGTGGTGGCGCCGGCCGACTTTGCGCAGGTGTGGCTCGCCGCCCGGGCCGAGAAGGCCGTCGATGTGAAGCCGGCCGGGCGCAAGGCCGGCGAGGGTGGCGAGGGTGGCGAGGGTGGCGAGGGTGGCGTTGAGGGTAGTGCCGGATCGGTTGGTCCGGCGGCGGATGGTTCGGCTGCCGTTGACCGAGCTGCCGTTGACCGAGCTGCTGTTGATCGGGCGGCTGCGGCGGCGAAAAGAGCGGCACAGCGCCGGGCCCGAGTCGGTGCCGGACTTGATGAGTTGGACCAATGGCTCGGTGACCAGATCCGGACCGGGCTCTCAGGTCTGGACCGAGCCGGTTACGGGCAGATCGAGATGATCGCCGCTCGGATGGTCGATGCGCAGGCTCCGGGGGTGGCCGGCCGGTTGCGCCGGTTGCCTACCATCCTCGCCTCGGGGGAAGGTTGGCATGCCCGCCTGTTGGAGGAGTACGCCCTGCTGCGGCTGCTGATCCGAGCGCACCGGCGATTGGCGGAGTTGCCGCCGCCGTTGGCTGCCGCCGTCCGCACCCACATCGGTTACCCGACGTCCCGGGATGATGTGCTGGCCGGGCCTGCAGTTCGAGACACCTGGGCGGTGCTGGGGCAGCGAGACTCGATGGAGGACCGACTGGTCACCCGGCGGGTCTGGTTGCGTGGTGCCGACAGCGGTCGACCGGCTCTGGTCCTCTCGTTCGCCCCGCCGGGACAGCAACTTGATGGCTCCCTGGTGCCCGGCACCGGTGTGGAGGCCGATCTGCACTTCTATCCCGGCGGAATCCGGGCGCTGGTCGGTACCCGGCACCGGGATCCCGGTCTGTTGCCACGGCTGACAGCGGTGGGGGTCGCCGTGGCGCTCGCCGACTACAGCGACGCTTTGGTGGCCGATCCATGGACGGCGAACTGGCCGGTGCTGATCGAGGCCGTTGCTCCGGTCCGACAGGACGGCCGGTGGATGGTGCGTGCGGACGACGGAGCCGCCCTTCCACTGGCCCGGTCGATCGGTGACCCGTGGCGGTTGCTGGCGGTCAGCGGTGGCGAACCGGTCACCGTGGCCGGGGAATGGGCAGCGGACGGATTCACCCCACTGTCCGTCCTCCGTCGCCAGGAACTGGTGTCGCTGTGAGCGAGGACGCTGCCGTAGGCGAGGACGCTGCCATACGTGAGGACACCGGAGCGGGCGAACCCGTGCCCTGGTGGGACGAGTTGGCGGTTGCTGCTCTGCTCGGCACAGATCGCCGTCCGATCGCCGAATTCTCTTTCCTGCCAGGGAAACTCGGCGTGACGGCGGCTCGGCTGACGGGGGATCCGGCTGTCGTGCTGCTGGACGCAGCCGCGCTCGCGGTCGGCTACCGGCGCGGGGGCGTGACCGCCGCCGCCACCACCGCTGAGCCCGATCTGGCACCGGTCGATTCACTGCCTCGGGCCGGGCGCGCAGCCGGTGCTCGACTGCGGAGCCTGCTCTCGGGCAGTGACCTGGAACTGCTGATGTTCTGGTGCTCGACGGCAGCCGAGGCCGGTTGTCTGGCCCCACCAGAATGCCTGCCCGACCTGCTCGATCTCGCCGCCAAGCATCCGCTGCTGCGCCCAGCGGTCGGGCCGGTGCTGGGCGAGCGCGGCCGTTGGTTGGCTGGCCAGCAGCCAGGATGGGCCAAGGCGTTCCGCGGCGCTCGCGGCCCCGACGACACCCCCGCGAAGTCGCTTGATCCGCAGGTCTGGCACCTGGGTACCGCGGTACAGCGGGCGGGTTGGTTGCGGGCGATCCGCCGGGTTGACCCGGCTGCCGGTGTCGAAGCCCTCGCTGCGACCTGGGCGAAGGAATCGGGCCCGCATCGGGCCGGATTTCTGCCGCTGCTGGCGCAGGGCCTCGGCCCGGCCGACGAGGTGCTGCTCGAGACTGCCCTCGACGATCGCCGAGCGGATGTTCGCGCGCTGGCGGCCGATCTGCTCGCCGCTCTGCCAACGTCGGGATATGCGGACCGGATGCGCTCTCGGGCAAAGCGCTTCGTGCATCCGGAGCGGGTGAACCTGCGCACCCGGTTGGTGGTCGACGTCCCAGATCGGCTCGATGCCGCGGCGATCCGCGATGGCCTGACCGACGCCCGTCCGGGTGCCCGGATTACTGCCGAGTCCCGCCGCCAATGGTGGCTTGAGCAGGTGATCGCCGCTACCGAGCTGAGCGTCTGGAGCCAGCTCTTCGACACCCCGCAGGCCGCCATCTCCCACCGGTTCGACGAGCCCTGGCAGCAGGTGATCCAGGCTGGCTGGGCCTGGGCGGCGGTTCGGCAACGCAACCGCGACTGGGCGATTGCCCTGCTCGGCACCCGGTCCCGGCATCGGGTAGAAGAACTGCTGGGCCTGTTGGACGACGAGGCCTTCGCCACCGCTTTGCGGCGCAGACTCGGCCACCTCGGGTCGGCCGAGGTCCAGGTACTGACCCGCTATCTGGATGTCTGCCCGACCCCGTGGCCATCGGTGGTGGCCGCTGATGTCCTGGCCTGGCTGCTGACTCGGGCGCCGGAGTTGCACCCGCGATCGGCCCAGCCGCTGCTGAATCAGATCTCCTACCGGTTCCCGATCGAAGCCGGTCCAGCGATCACCGCCGCCGCCGACAACCTCCCGCTCGACGATCCGTGGCGGTCTGCGCTGCGGTCCGTCGCCCGCCTGATCTCCCTTCGTTCCCAGATCCATGAGGAGCTCCAGTGACCGCCGCCCCGATCACCCCTGAGGCTGTGCTGCGCCCGCACGCAGAGGACGAATATGCCCAGGAGTTGATCGCGCTGACGGCGAACGACGATCGTCCTCGGCCGCCGTCCTGGAAGCTCTCGCCCTGGGCGGTGGTCAACTACCTGCTCGGCGCCACCCTGGCCGATGGCACGGTGATCACGCCGAAGTACGTCGGGCCGCGGCGGCTGATGGAGGTGGCTGTCTCCACGCTTGCTACCGACCGCGCACTGCTCCTGCTCGGAGTGCCGGGAACGGCGAAGACCTGGGTGTCCGAGCACCTGGCGGCGGCGATCTCTGGTGACTCGACGCTCCTGGTTCAGGGCACGTCCGGGACGGCGGAGGAGTCCGTTCGGTACGGCTGGAATTACGCCCGGCTGCTCGCCGAGGGCCCAAGTGACGCCGCCCTGGTCGCCTCGCCGATCATGACCGCGATGCGGGAGGGCCGGATCGCCCGGGTGGAGGAGCTGACCCGGATGCCGTCCGACGTCCAGGATGCCCTGATCACCATCCTCTCCGAGAAGACGCTGCCGGTACCGGAACTGGCCACCGAGGTACAGGCGACCAAAGGGTTCAACGTGATCGCCACCGCCAACGACCGTGACCGGGGGGTGAACGAGCTGTCCTCCGCGCTGCGCCGCCGGTTCAACACCGTTGTCCTGCCGCTGCCGGCTAGCGAGGCAGAAGAGGTGGCTATCGTCGCCCGCCGCGTCGCCCAGCTTGGGGTGGCCCTGGAGCTGCCGGAGGTGCCGGAGTCGTTGGCTGAAATTCGCCGCGTCGTGCAGGTTTTCCGGGAACTGCGGGCCGGTGTGACGGCGGATGGGCGGACCAAGCTCAAGTCGCCGTCCGGCACCCTGTCGACTGCCGAGGCGATCTCGGTGGTGACGAACGGGATCGCGCTGTCCGCACACTTCGGTGATGGCGTGCTGCGCCCCGGTGACATCGCCGCCGGCATTCTCGGTTCGGTGATCAAGGACCCGGTGGGGGATCGGCTGGTCTGGTCCGAGTACCTGGAGGTCGTCGTCCGTGATCGCACCGAATGGAGCGACTTCTACCGAGCCTGCCGGGAGGAGGGCGCGTGAGCGCGCCCGGAGACGCCGTCATCAGCGCCGCAGGGCTCGCGAACAATGAATAGAGTTTCGGTGCTGGGGATTCGGCATCACGGGCCGGGTTCGGCCCGAGCGGTGGCGGCGGTGCTGGCGGAGCTGAACCCAGATGCCGTGCTGATCGAAGGGCCTGCCGATGCCGGGCCGTTTCTGGCGCTCGCCGCAGCCGAGAAGATGCAGCCGCCGGTGGCGCTCCTAGCGTACGCCGCGGACAACCCGGCGCACTCGGCGTTCTGGCCGTTCGCGGTGTTTTCCCCGGAGTGGCAGGCGTTGACCTGGGCGCTGGAGCATGAGGTCGACGTCCGGTTCTGTGACCTGCCGGCGTCCATGGTGCTCGCGCCGTCCCGAGTCGAGGTGGACCTTGCCGAAGGGGACCTTGCCGAGGTGGACCGCACGACGGTTCGGGCCGATCCGCTGGCCATGCTCGCGTCCGTCGCTGGATATGACGACCCGGAGCGCTGGTGGGACGACGTGATCGAATCCCGGGTCGCCGGGCCGGCTGCGAGCGTTTTCGAGGCGATCACCGAAGCGATGGCGGAGTTGCGGTCGGTCACGCCGATGCCGGCGCCAGGTGAGCAGCAGCGCGAAGCCCGGCGGAAGGCCTACATGCGAACCCAGCTGCGTGCGGCCCAGGCCGCCGGGGCCCGCACTGTCGTTGTGGTTTGCGGTGCCTGGCACGCGCCGGCGCTGACCGGAAAGTTGCCGAGTGCTGCCGCGGATGCCCGGGTACTGAAAGGCATCCCGAAGCGAAAGGTGGCCCTCACCTGGGTGCCGTGGACGCACTCGCGGTTGTCCGTCGCCTCCGGTTACGGCGCCGGAGTGACCTCGCCCGGCTGGTACCACCACCTTTTCAGCCATCCCGACCTGACCGTTACCCGCTGGCTGACCAAGGTGGCAAGGGTGCTGCGCGCGGAGGACCTGCCGGTTTCCAGTGCGCATGTGATCGAGGCGGTCCGGCTGGCGGAGGCGCTGGCCACCCTGCGCGGCCGGCAGCTGCCCGGTCTGGACGAGGTGACCGAGGCGACCCGATCCGTGCTGGTCGATGGCGACGAGCTGGCGCTCTCGCTTGTCACGTCGCGGTTGGTGGTCGGCGAGGCGCTCGGCTCGGTGCCGGACGGTACGCCGACCGTGCCGCTGGAGGCGGACCTGCGCGCGCGAGCCAAGACGCTGCGGCTGAAGTTCGAGCCGCTGGAGCGGAGCCTGGATCTCGACCTGCGCCGGGACGGTGACCTGTCCCGCTCGCAACTGCTGCACCGGCTCACCCTGCTGGACGTGCCGTGGGGGATTCCGGCCGAGAGCGCGGTGCGGGCGACCGGGACCTTCCGGGAGACCTGGCGGCTGGTCTGGAAGCCGGAGCTGTCGGTCACTGTGATCGAGGCGGCGATGTGGGGGACCACGGTCGAGGCGGCGGCCGTCGCCCGGCTGGCCGCGAAAGGGCCGGCAGCGAGTCTGCCGGAGTTGACCGAGGCCGTGGAGACTTGCCTGCTCGCCGACCTGCCTGCCGCACTGCCGGATCTGCTGGCCGCGCTTGATGCGCGCGCGGCTGTCGACCTCGACCTGGAGCATCTGACCGGCGCGCTCCCGGCGCTGGTGCGGGCCCTGCGGTACGGCGATGTGCGGGGCACCGACACCAGTGCTCTCGCTCAGGTTGCGGACGCCGTCCTGATCCGGATCTGCGTCGGTCTACCGCAGGCGGTCACGAACCTGGACGACACCGGTTCGGCGAGCCTGCGCGCCAGCATCGACGCGGTGCATGCGGCGGTGGCGTTGCTCGACGACCCGGCCGGTCGCGAGCGGTGGCTGACGGCGCTGGCCAGGGTGATCGATCGCTCCGATGTGCACGGGGTGCTGGTCGGTCGGTTGGTGCGGATACTTCGCGACGCCGGTCGGATCGATCCGGACGAGGCCTCGGCTCGGCTGTCGCGGGCGCTCTCGATCGGTTCTGCGGCCGCGGCGAAAGCGGCTTGGGTGGACGGGTTCTTCTCCGGCGGTGGGTTGCTGCTGGTGCACGATCGCGAATTGCTCGCCCTCTTGGACGAGTGGATCGTGACCCTGGACGAGCAAGAGTTCGTCGATGTGTTGCCGCTGCTGCGCCGCACTTTCGGCCAGTTCGCCGGCAGCGAGCGCCGAAGCATCGGCGAACGGGTGCGGCACGGCAGGGTCCGCGTCGGAGCCACCGAGGACGGCCTCGACCACGATCGAGCGGCCCGGGTAATGGCAACGGTAGCAACGCTATTGGGGCTCGACGATGAATGAGGACGAGCGTGAAGAGAGGCACCGGCGGTGGCGGTTGCTGCTCGGTGGGGAGGCAGACCAGGCCCTGGGCGGCACGCTGTCCGGTGACGACGCGGCGATGGACGGCGCGCTGGCCGCGCTGTACGACAGCCCGGACGGGCGCGGCGGGGGTGAGCCGCTGGACGGCCGGAAGCGATCAGCCGGGCTCGGAGCGTCCGCGCCTCGGGTGGCCCGGTGGCTGGGGGACATCCGGACATACTTCCCCTCCAGCGTCGTCCAGGTGATGCAGCGGGATGCGATCGAGCGGCTGAACCTGACCTCGCTGCTGCTGGAACCGGAGCTGCTGGAGTCGCTGGAACCCGACGTCCATCTGGTCGGGACCTTGCTCAGTCTGAATCGGGTGATGCCGGAGACGGCGAAATCGACTGCGCGGCAGGTAGTTTCCGCTGTGGTGAGGGAGATCGAGAAGCGGATCGCGGATGCCACCCGGTCCGCGGTGAGCGGCGCGCTGAACCGAGCCGCACGCACCCGCCGTCCCCAGCCACGCGACATCGACTGGAACCGAACGATCGCCGCCAACCTCGCCCACTACCTGCCCGAGCATCGCACAGTGATACCCGAACGGCTGGTCGGTTACGGCCGGCGGCAGCAGGCGGTCGAGCGGGATGTCGTGCTGGCGATCGACCAGTCCGGGTCGATGGCCGCATCGGTGGTCTATGCGTCGGTGTTCGGTGCCGTGCTGGCCTCGATGAGTTCGCTCCGGACCTCACTGGTGGTGTTCGACACCGCCGTCGTCGATCTCACCGACCGGCTGGACGATCCGGTCGATCTGCTGTTCGGCACCCAGCTGGGCGGCGGGACCGACATCAACCGGGCCATCGCGTACTGCCAGACCTTGATCACCCGACCGCAGGACTCGATCTTCGTGCTGATCTCGGACCTGTTCGAAGGCGGGATCCGGGACCAGATGCTGGCCCGGATCATGGCGATGCGCACGGCCGGGGTCCAGGTGGTGGTCCTGTTGGCGCTCTCCGACGAAGGGGCGCCGACTTTCGACCAGGAGAACGCGGGGGCGCTGGCCGCCCTCGGAGTACCGGCGTTCGCCTGCACCCCAGACGCCTTCCCGGACCTGCTGGCGGTGGCCCTGGGGCGAGGGGACGTCGCCGCCTGGGTGTCCCGGACTCAGGCGCAGAACCAGGGTTAGTCGGTGCCGGACTCCATGGCGGCCCGGTCGAGCAGGTCTTCGCCGTCGAGGTCGGCCGAGCTGGCGTCCTGGTTCTCGGTGATCTCGCCGTACCCGCCCGGCTCCAGCTCGCCGATGTAGCGGGCCTGACCCTCGAGCTGTCCGAGACCGGCGTACAGCTCCAGCTTCTGCCGGGAGTCGGCGATATCCAGATTGCGCATCGTCAGCTGGCCGATCCGGTCGACCGGACCGAACGCGGCGTCCTCGGTGCGCTCCATACTCAGCCGGTCCGGGTGGTAGCTGAGGTGCGGGCCCTTGGTGTTCACGATCGTGTAGTCCTCGCCGCGGCGCAGCCGGATCGTCACCTCGCCGGTTACCGCGCGGGCCACCCAGCGGGTCATGCTGTCCTGCAGCATCAGCGACTGCGGGTCAAGCCAGCGGCCTTCGTAGAGCAGCCGGCCCAACTGGCGGCCCTGGGTGTGGTAGCTGGCCACGGTGTCTTCATTGTGAATCGCGTTCAGCAGTCGCTCGTAGGCGATGAACAACAGGGCCATCCCGGGCGCCTCATAGATGCCCCGGCTCTTCGCCTCAATGATCCGGTTCTCGATCTGGTCGGACATCCCGAGCCCGTGCCGCCCGCCGATCGTGTTCGCCGCCTTGACCAGGTCGACGGCGGTGGCGAACTGCTCGCCGTTGATCGCCACCGGGCGGCCCTCAGCGAACGTCAGGGTGACGTCCTCGGTGGCGATCTCGACTGCGGGATCCCAGAACCGGACGCCCATGATCGGATCGACGATCTCCAGCGAGACGTTGAGATGCTCCAACCGCTTCGCCTCGTGGGTGGCGCCCCAGATATTCGCGTCGGTCGAGTACGCCTTCTCCACGCTGTCGCGGTAAGGCAGCTGCTGCTCCAGCAGCCATTCCGACATTTCCTTGCGGCCGCCCAGCTCACCGACGAAGTCGGCGTCCAACCACGGCTTGTAGATCCGCAGCTGGGGGTTGGCGAGCAGGCCGTAGCGGTAGAACCGCTCGATGTCGTTGCCCTTGTAGGTCGAGCCGTCGCCCCAGATCGAGACGCCGTCCTCGCGCATGGCATTCACCAGCAGGGTGCCGGTGACGGCACGGCCGAGCGGCGTGGTGTTGAAGTAGACCCGGGTGCCGGTACGGACATGGAACGCGCCGCACATCAAGGCAACCAGACCGGCGTCGACCAGGGCCTCGCGGCAGTCCACCAGCCGGGCGATCTCCGCGCCGTACTGTTTGGCCCGCCCGGGCAGGGAGTCCATGTCGTCCTCGTCGTACTGGCCGAGGTCGGCGCTGTACGTACATGGGACGGCGCCGTGATGGCGCATCCAGGCCACCGCGACCGAGGTGTCTAGACCGCCGGAGAAGGCGATGCCGACACGTTCACCGACGGGGAGACTTGTCAATACCTTGGACACACAGGTCAGCCTAGCTGCTGCGTCAGGGTCGACAGGACGACGCCGAGCGGTGCGTCCACCCGGACGGTGCAGTACTCGTCGCCCCGAGTCGGGCCTTGGTTGACGATCGCGACCGGGATGCCCCTTTTGGCCGCCCGCAGGACGAATCGGAACCCGGACATCACCTTCAACGAGGAACCGAGCACGAGAAACGAATCGGCCCGGTCGACGAGATCGAAGCACCGCTCGACGCGGTCCCGGGGCACTGTCTCACCGAAGAACACCACGTCCGGCTTCAGCGGGCCGACGCCGCAGGACTCACAGTCGATCATCACGAAGCCGGACAGGATGTCGTCCGCCAGTTCGGCATCGCCGTCCGGGTTGATCCGCGACTCGGCGGCCTCGAACGTCGGGTTCGCCGCGCGTAGGTCGCGGTCCAGTTGGGCCCGATTGATGAGATGCCCGCAATTGCGGCAGAGCACCCGGTCGAGCCCGCCGTGCAACTCGATCACTCCGGTGGCCCCGGCCGCCTGGTGCAGCCCGTCGACGTTCTGCGTGACGATCCCGGACACCAGCCCCGCTCGTTGCAGGGTGGTGACGGCGTGATGGCCGACGTTCGGCCGGGCGCCGGCGAGTTGTCGCCAGCCGAGGTAACTGCGGGCCCAGTACCGGTGCCGAGCGACCGGATCGCCGATGAAGGCCTGGTACGTCATCGGCACGTTTTTGCGCAGCGCCCCGGTCGGGCCGCGGTAGTCCGGAATGCCGGATTCGGTGGACAATCCGGCGCCGCTCAGCACCACCGCGCCGCCGCGGGAGATCAGATCTGCCAGTTCGTCCAGGACCTGGGTGGGAGAGACGACGTCCATTGGCATATTCTCCTCTGCGATGCTTCCCCCCGATAATCACGTTCACTCCGAATGGTCCTGGGATACGTCCAGCGCCGCGTCCATGATCGAATCCTGCCGCCAGGCGGTCGATATCGGCTTACCCGCAGTCGCTTTCACCGAGCACGTCGACTTCACCGTCTGGGGCGCCGAAGACCGACGGCCCTCCGGAATGCCGGAAATCGCGCCGCGGCAATGGGTGGCTCCACTCGACGTGGCCGGGTATCAGGCCAGCCTGGAGCGCTGCCGGGAGATGTTCCCCGACCTGCGGATCCGGTCCGGGATCGAGGCCGGAGAGCCGCATTACTTCGCCGGCAGCGTGGCGGCCGTGCTCCGCACCGGCGCCTTCGAGCGGATCCTCGGCTCGCTGCACTCGATCGTCCACGAAGGTCGGCTGATCGCCGCCGACCGACTGTTCGCCACCCACTCACCGGACGAGATCATGCGCCGGTACTTCGGCGAAATGCTCGACCTGGTGAAGGGCTCGGACGTCTTCCAGGTGCTGGCGCACTGTGACTTCCCGCGCCGGTACTGGCCACACGAGGCACCGCCGTATGTCGAGGCGGACTTCGAGGAGGAGTACCGCGCCGTCTTCCGGGCGCTGGCCACCAGCGGCCGGGCCCTGGAGATCAACACCCGCAGCCCGCTCTGGTCGGCCACGCTGATGCGCTGGTGGTACGAGGAAGGCGGAGACGCGGTCTCGTTCGGAAGTGATGCGCATGCCCCGGGCCGGGTGGGTGCCCGCTTCGATCTGGCCGTCGACATCGTCGAGGCGGCCGGTTTCCGCCCGGGCAACGATCCCTGCGACTTCTGGCGCCGCTGAATCATGAGTCGAAATGGTCAGGCGCGGATGCGGGCGTTCGTCGGGTCGTAGAGGACGTCCTCCGCCACGACGCCGTCGATCCAGGTGCCGAACAGGTCTATCGCGATGGGGGTTCCGGGTTGGGCGTCCTCGATCGGCAGGTAGGCGTAGGCGATCGACGCGCCGACGGTGTATCCGTACCCTGCGGAGGTGATCCGACCAACGACCCGGCCGTCGGCGACGCGAACCGGCTCACTGCCGATCGCCACCGTGTGCGGGTCGGTGAGCGTCAGGCAGGCCAGCCGACGCCTGGGCCCGCCGTCGGCGCGGGCGGCGAGGAGTGCGTCGGCGCCGAGAAAGCCGCCCGGTTTGTCTGGCTTGACGCAGAACGAGAGCCCGGCCTCGTCCGGCGTTGTCTCCGGGGTGAGGTCACCGGCCCAGACCCGATACCCCTTTTCCAGCCGCAGCGAGTCGATCGCCCGATAGCCGGCGGCCAGCATTCCGTGCGGCTGGCCTGCCGCCCACAGCAGGTTCCACAGCGTCGCGCCGTACTCGGTCGAGGCGTAGATCTCCCAGCCGAGCTCGCCGACGAAGGTCAGCCGGGCGATCCGGACCGGAACGTCGCCGATCGTCGTCCATTGGGAGGTCATGAACGGTAGCCCGGCGTTGGACAGGTCCGCCGGGGTCAGCGGCCCGAGGATGTCCCGAGCCTGCGGGCCGAACAGGCCGAAGCATACGTACTGTCCGGTGACGTCGGTTATCCGCACGTCCGCGGCCCGGGCAGCAGCCTGCCGACGCAGCCAGGACAGCTCGTGCAACCCGAATGCGGTGCCGGTGACCAGCAGGAACTCCTCCGGCCCGAGGCGGGCGACGGTGACGTCGGCCTCGACCCCACCCGCCGCGGTGAGCAGCTGGGTATACGTCACGGTGCCGACCGCGCGGGCCACCCGGTTGTCGCAGACCCATTCCAGCAGTCCGGCGGCATCCGCCCCGGTGATCGAGATCTTGGCGAAGGAGGTCTCGTCGAAGAGGGCCGCCCGCTCCCGGGTCGCCCGGTGCTCGGCGACGATCGCCGGCGACCAACTGCGCCCGGCCCAGCCGACCGGCCGGACCGACTCCGCCTCCCGTGCGGAGGGAGCCAGGTCGCAGGACGCGTTCGAGCGGTACCAGTTCACCCGCTCCCACCCGGCTTTCTCGCCGAACTCGGCGCCATGGTCGACATGCCAGCCGTAAACCGGTGACGTGCGCAGCGGTCGGCCCGTCGTCCGTTCGCGGTTCGGGTAGGCGACGTCGTAGTAGGTGGAGTACGACTCGACCGCCCGGGCCAGGGCGAAGGACGGTGAGTCGTGGGCCGGTCCGAACCGGCGCAGATCCATGTGCCAGACATCCAGGCCCGGATCGCCGGAGACGATCCATTCGGCCATCACCTTGCCGATCCCGCCCGCTCCGGCGATCCCATGGGCGCAGAACCCGGCCGCGACGAAGAACCCACCGACCTCGCTCTCCCCGAGGCAGAACTCGTTGTCCGGGGTGAACGCCTCCGGGCCGTTCACCAGTGTGCGGATCCCGACCTCGGTGGTGATCGGCACCCGGATCCGCGAGTTCTCCGCGATGGACTCGAACCGCGGCCAGTCCGGTGGCAGCAGCCGGCCGTTGAAATCGGCCGGAATGGCATCCACCCGGGACGCCGATACCGACCACGGCGCCGGGTCGCGCTCGTACCCACCCATCAGCAACCCGCTGACTTCCTGCCGCCAGTAGACCAGGTGATCGGGGTCGCGCAGGGTGGGCAGCGGCTTGTCGGTGCGCTCCAAAAAGCCCTCGGTGACCAGGTATTGGTGGGCGATCGGGATGATCGGCACGCGGACGCCGACCATCCGGGCGATCTCGGCGGCGAACATCCCGCCGCAGTCCACCACGACCTCGCAGGCGATGTCCCCGCGATCCGTACGCACCATCGAAACCCGCTGCTGTCCGGCCATTGTCGGCCGTGTCTCGATCGTGGTCACGGTGGTCCGGGTGTGTACCTGGACGCCGCCGGCGCGAGCGCCGTGAATCAGCGACAGGCAGAGTTGGGACGGGTCGACGTACCCGTCGGCCGGCAGCCAGGCCGCGCCCAGCACGCCGTCCGGGTCCATCAGCGGGAACAGCCGACGAGCTTCCTCGGAGGAAATGAGGTCGAGGTCCAGCCCGCTGATCCGGGCCCAGCTGGCCTGCCGTCGGATTTCGGCCAGCCGCTCCGGGGACGACGCCAGCTTCAACCCGCCGCTGGGCACCCAGCCGGGCGGGTGCTCGGTCTGCTGCAGCTTCGCGTAGAGGTCGGCCGAATAGCGGTTCATCCGGGTGAGCGTCGGGTCCGCCCGGAGGATGCCGACCAGTCCGGCGGAGTGGAAGGTCGACCCGCTGGTCAGATCCGCGCGTTCCAGCAGGACGACGTCGCGCTCGCCGAGTTCGGCGAGGTGGTAGGCGACGCTGGCGCCACCGACCCCGCCACCGATCACCACGATCCGGGCGGCCGTCGGTAGCTCGCTCTTACCCAACACCCTGGGATCCGCCATGCGGGCACAGTATCGAGCCGGTCAACCATGGGATCCGTCGTCATCTGACTGTGACGCTGACGGGCTGGTGGCTGAAACCTTCTTAAACCAAGGTATCCGTGGGTCTAGAGCTGGAAGCAGATTCGGTCTTACTATCCGCTCACAGACCATTGGCAGGAGGTGACCGCAGTGGCACGGACAGCGAACGCCCTGCTGGACGCCGACGTGGTGGCGATCCTGGACGCCGTGCCCTGTTTGCGTAGTGAGCGCGGCCGGACCGTCGAACGGATCGCCGGCGGGCTGACCAACCTGAACGTCAAAGTGACCTTCGGTGAGGAACCTCAGCGCACGGTGATGGTTCGGATCTCCACCGAGGACAGTGCCCTGCTGGCCATCGACCGCGCGGCCGAGCATGCGAATAGCCTGGCCGCGGCCGAGACCGGGGTGGCCCCCGCGGTCGTCTGCCGCTCGGCGGCCGCCGGAGTGCTCGTCGTCGATTGGGTCGAGGGCCGGACATTCTCTCCGGTCGACGTCCGGGACGACGCCAACCTGCCGCGGATCGCGGCCGCTTGCCGCCGCCTGCATGCCGGCCCACGATTCGTCGGGGATTTCGACATGTTTCAGCTGCAGCGCCGGTACCTGCGGATCGTCACCGAGCGCGGGTTCCGCTTGCCGGTCGGCTATCTCGATCTCCTACCCGCGTTCGGGTCGATCGGCCGGGCGCTCGCGGTGCACGCCACCCCGACCGTGCCCTGCCACAACGACCTGCTTGCGGAGAACCTGATCGACGACGGTTCGCGGCTCTGGCAGATCGATTTCGAGTACGCCGGAAACAACGACCCCTGCTTCGAGCTGGGCAATCTCGCCAGCGAATCCGGTCTCTCCCCGAGCCAGTTGGCCGAACTGGTCCGGCTCTACCACGGCCGGTCGGACCGGAGGCTGGTGGCTCGGGCGCGGCTGTTCGGGTTGGCCTCGAAGTACGGCTGGACGCTCTGGGGCTCGATCCAGGACGGCGTGAGCACGGTCGACTTCGATTTCTGGACGTGGGGGATGGAGAAGTACGAGCGAGCGGTCGCAGAATTCGCGAGTCCGGACTTCGACCGGCTGTTGGAGGAGGTTTCCGCGGGTACTTGACCTCCGTCCCCGACGCTTACCGCCCCGTCTCGTAGTCCCTCGCTAGTCCCCACGCCAGTCCCCTCGCTTCGGAGGAACCGATGTCCGATACCCCCACGCTCAGCCCCGATGAGCAGCACCTCGCCGATCTCGGCTACAAGCAGGAGTTGCACCGCTCCTGGTCTGGTTTCTCGAACTTCGCCATCTCGTTCTCGATCATCTCGATCCTGGCGGGCTGTTTCACCACCTTCGGTCAGGCCTGGAACAACGGAGGTCCGGTCGCGATCTCGATCGGCTGGCCGGTCATCTCGCTGTTCATCCTGGTGATCGGGCTGTGCATGTCCGAGCTGGTCTCGGCGTACCCGACGTCCGGTGGGATCTACTGGTGGGCAAGCAAACTCGGTGGGGTGAAGGCCGGGTACTACACCGGGTGGCTGAACCTGGCCGGGCTAGTGGCGATCCTGGCCTCGGTGGCCTACGGCGCGGCGATCTACCTGAACACCTTCATCGACCTGTTCTCCGACGGTTACGCCGCCAGCTTCCTCGACGGAAATTACCTGTACCAGCAGTTCTTCTGGTTCTTGGTGCTGATGGGGGTGATCACTGCGCTGAACATCTTCAGTTCGCACCTGCTGGCCGTGATCAACAACATCTCGGTGTGGTGGCATGTCTTCGGCGCGGCGATCGTCGTCCTGGTGCTGATCTTCACCCCGGACACTCACCAGAGCGTGTCGTTCGTCTTCACCGAGCGGATCAACAACTCCGGCTTCGGTGACGGTGCGACGTTCTGGCTCTACGTGCTGCCGCTGGGCTTCCTGCTGACCCAGTACACGATCACCGGCTACGACGCCTCGGCGCACCTGTCGGAGGAGACCCAGGGCGCGGCGAACAGCGCGGCCAAGGGGATCTGGCAGTCGATCCTGTACTCGGCGATCGGCGGCTGGATCTTGCTGCTGGCGTTCCTCTTCGCCGCCTCCAACACCGACATGATCAACTCGGCGGACCCGGAAGTGAACCCGTACGGCGTCGGTAGCGTGATCGCGGTGCTGTCCTCGGCGCTGTCCCCGGCGATGCTCAAGCTGGTGATCTTCATCAGCATGTCCGGGCAGATCTACTGCTCGACCGCCTGCATGACCTCCACCTCCCGGATGCTGTTCGCGTTCAGCCGGGACGGCGCGGTGCCGGGATCGAAGTTGTGGTCGAAGGTCAACGTCAATGGGACGCCGCGCAACGCCGTCCTGCTGGGCGCCGTCGCCGGCATCGTGCTCACCCTGCCGGCGCTGTACAAGAGCCCGTCCGGGGCGCCGACCGCCTTCTACGCGGTGGTCTCGATCGGCGTGCTCGGCCTGTACCTCGCATTCGCGATTCCGATCTGGTACCGCTGGAAGGCCGGCGATGCCTGGCAGGCAGGTTCGTGGACGCTGGGCCGCAAGTACAAGTGGATGTGCCTGGTCGCGGTGGGCGAGATCGCGATCACCTCGATCTACTTCGTCCTGCCGTTCGTTCCGGCCGGGGTGCCCTGGAATGACGACTTCACCTGGACCGCGGTGAACTACGCGCCGATCGTCATGGCCACCCTGCTCGGCGGGCTGTGGATCGGCTGGCACGTCTCGGCCAAGCACTGGTTCACCGGCCCGAAGATCACCGTCGACAAGCCGCCTGCCGCTCGGGATCAGCCGGCCAGGTAGGGGCCGGCGAGGTGCAGGTCGGCGAGGAAACGCGGCTTCGCATAGAGGAAGCCCTGGCCCAGGTGGCAGCCGAGATCGGCAAGTTCGTGCGCCTGGGCCAGTGTCTCCACCCCCTCGGCGATCAGGTCCAGGCCCAATCCGAGGATGAGAGTAGCGGCGGCGTTCCGGATCGCCGCCCCCCGGCTTCCCAAAGTCGACGTGGTCAGTGAGCGATCCAGCTTCACGATGTCGATCGGTAGCTTCAGCAGGTAACTCAGACCGCTGAAGCCGGTGCCGAAATCGTCCAGCGCCAGCCGCACATCCAGGTCGCGGATCTGGCTCAGTACCTGGGCGGCGACCGTCAGATCCGGCACCTTCCCGGTCTCGGTGATCTCCAGCACGAGGGCCTGGCCGGGTAGACCGTGCCGGGTGAGGGCCTTCTTGATGGTGGTGACCAGTCGGGGATCACCGGTTCGCTGGGCGGACAGGTTGACGTGCACCGTGAGTCGGTTCAAACCCGGATTTGAGCGCAGGGAGCTGATGTCCCGGCAGGCAGTGTCAAGGACCTGCTCCTCCAGAGCGGTGAGCATCCCGGCATCCTCGGCCGACGCCAGCAGGACTTCGGCGGAAAGCAACCCGTGGCGCGGGTGTTGCCAGCGCATCAGCGCCTCGAGCGCGACCATCTGCTCGGTGTCGAACCGGACCACCGGTTGGTACATCACGTCGATGCTGCCACCGGCGCGCATCAACGGGTCGGCGCGCTGCGCGGCCAGCAGGACCCGCAGGTCTCCGATCAGGCCGGGAGAGTTGTCATCGGTGATGTCCCCTCGGAAGGCGACGATTTGGTTCTTGCCGCGCCGCTTGGCGGCGTACATCGCGGCGTCCACCCGGGCCAACAAGCCATCCGGAGTGATCCCTTGCTCCAGCGGATCCATCACCGCTACGCCGATGCTGGCCCCGACTCGAACGCTGGTGCCGTCCCGCAGCGACGAACTGGCCAGATCCCGCAGGATGAAGGGCTTGGACAAGGCGACCAGGATTCGGTCGCCGATCATCTCCGGAGTGTCATCGCTGCCTTCCAGCAGGACGGCGAACTCATCCCCGCCGAGTCGGGCGACGGTGTCCGTGACCTGCACGCAGGACCGCAGCCGCTGCGCCACGGCGCGCAGCAGTTCGTCACCGGCGGCATGCCCCATCCCGTCGTTGATCAGTTTGAAGTCGTCCAGGTCACAGAAGATCAGGCCGAGCGGCCGGCGATCGGCGCGATGTACCTCGACGGCGTGATCGAGCCGATCGCGGAACAATGCCCGGTTCGCCAGCCCGGTGAGCGAGTCGTTGAACGCCTGGTCGCGCAGCAGGCGCTGGCTCTCCTGCAGCTCGCGGACCAGTCGGCTGTTGTCCAGCAGTGTGATGAACTGCCGCAGCACGACCAGGGCGACCAGGAGAAGCCCGGCCACCGCCTCGACCAGGTCGACGCCGGAGGTGAGCAGCTGGCCGGCGAACAGTACCCCGGTGATGCTGAGGGGGAGGTAGGGCAGCAGCACCAGGCCGCGCTCAGTACTGCGGCGCTGCTGTGCGCTTTGGGTCCGGATCGGCAGCGGGACCAGCGTGCAGAGCGCCACCAGCACTGGGCCGACCAGGTAGCCAAGGCTGTATATCGGCGGCAGGTTCGGCGCTTCGCTGCTGATCAGCCAGAGGACGACGCTGTCGGAAACCGAGATCGAGATCACGCCAAGGCCGAACAGAACCAATGCGCCCGGGTTGCTCGGCACCCGGAACCGCCCGAGCAGCACCACGACGACGACGAGCACCAGATCAGTGAGTGGGTAGCCGAGGGCCACCAGGAAGGCCGACCGATCCGTGCTGGAGGAGTGCAGGGCGGCCCCGAGCGAGGTGGTCCAGGTGAGCAGGAACAGCGATCCGACCGCCACCAGGCTGTCCAGGATGATGACCAGCCGGGTGAACGGGCGTGAGGTGAGATGCCCGACGCGGGCCGGTGAGCCCGGTTGCGGCGGCCAGGCCTGGGTCGGGAAGACGCAGAGCGCCGGCAGCGCCAGCACCGGAAGGGCGAAGAAGCCGACATCCGCCAGTGACGGCAACGGCAGGTCGATTCCCTGTACCAGCCGGAAGTAAGTCCAGACGGCCTGGCCACAGGTCCAGCCGCCGAGACCCAGGCCGAGCAGCAGCCGCCAGAGCCGGTCTGGTGGCCGGCTGCGGTGCCAGGTCCACAGGCAGCAGACCGTCGCGAACCCGCCGGCCAGGAGCTGGCCGAGGTCGGTAACGGCCTGGCTGGCCGCATCGTTCAGCACACCGCTCACCAACAGCAGGCTGTTCAGCAGCAACAAACCGCCGGCAATCCAGGCTGCGCGCAGCAGCGGGCGGCGCCGATCATCGGCGGGTGGTCTGGCGGGCGTCAGTTCTCCCAGATACTCGGGCGCACGGTGCCTGGCAGCCTGCCTGGAGCTCGACCCCACACTGCCGTCCTTCCTAGCGCCGTCGGGTCGGCGCGAAAAGACTATATGGGTGGGATTAGCGCTTCTGGACTTATCGGACCCGCCAATTGCACTGAATTCTGCAATCGTGGGGTCGGTGTGGATACATCGGTCCGGGGCCGTAGGCTGGCGGCGCGCAAGCACGGGGGAGCAGGCGTCAGAGGAGGAAAGTCGCAGTGGGTGGTGACCCGGTGGTGGTCAGCGATCGGGTTCTGACCATCCCGAATGTTCTGAGTTTCGCCCGTCTGCTGCTGGTTCCTGGCTTCGCGGTGCTCATCTTCCTGGAGTACGACTTCGCCGCGATCGTGGTGCTGATGGTCAGCGGGTACACAGACTATCTGGATGGCTGGCTGGCCCGCAGATGGGGGCAAGTCACCCGGATCGGACAGCTTCTCGATCCGCTCGCCGATCGGCTCTACATCCTGACCACCCTGCTCGGGCTCGCTTACCGGGACATCGTCCCGTGGTGGCTGGTCCTCCTGCTGATCGCCCGGGACGCCACGCTGACGGTCTCGCTGCTGGGCCTGACTGCGGCCGAGCGCAATCCGCTGGAAGTCAACTTCCTCGGCAAGGCGGCCACCGCGAGTCTGCTCTACGCCTTCCCTTTGCTGCTGCTCGGCAATTCCGCAAACACCGCCGGCGAGATCGCGATGCCGATCGGCTGGGCCTTCGCCTGGTGGGGCACCGGCCTGTACTGGTGGTCGGGGATGATCTACCTTCGCCAGGTGGCAAGCGTCCGGGCCCGGCGCTCGCATCGATTGATGCCCGCCGCGGGCCAGCCGGGACGAGTTTCATGAGCGCCGCGCCCGAGCGAATCGAAGGCTCATGAGCGTCCCGACCCGTTCGACCCGTCCTGTCGACGCCTCGATGACGTTGCTGCGCGAGGTGATGGAGCGCCCGCTCGATCCCAGTTATGCGGCGGCAGCCGCGCACCCGCGTCCGCGGACCCGCCGCGGCACCGCGCTGACCCTGGCGCTGACGATTGCCGCCGGCGCCGCGTTCTCCATCTCGGTCGTCTCGATCCGCCAACCGCAACGCGAGTCCTCCGCGGCCAACGAGCATCTGCGCGACGAGATCGGCCGGCGCACCGAGAAGGTGGAGCGGCAGGCAGCGGCCAACGCCGAGCTCAGTGCGGCGATCGCCAGGGCCCAGCAGCACGCCCTGGGCGCGGGTGGCGCCGACTTGGCGACGCAGGCCCAGACTCTGGGCCAGGCCGCCGGTGAAATTCCGGTCCAGGGGCCTGGTCTGCGGATCACCTTGGACGACGCACCGAGCACGGAGGGTGCCGTTGGTGCGGATCCGCGCGCGGACGCCGACTTCGACGTCGGCGTCCTCTTCGACTCAGACCTGCAGATCGTGGTGAACGGATTGTGGGCAGCGGGGGCTGAGTCGATCTCCGTGAACGGGCAGCGGCTGACCGCGCTCTCGGCGATCCGCTCCGCAGGCCGGGCGATCCTGGTCGATTTCCGCGCCTTGCGCCGTCCCTATGTGATCTCTGCGATCGGTGACCCGGCCGAGATGCAGGCCGGTTTCGCTGCGGGTGCCGCTGGCGCGTACGTCCAGTCGATGCGCGACAATGCGCATATCCGGGCCGATATCGCGACCAGCGACAAGCTCGTCCTGCCCGGTGCCGGACAACTCGTGCTGCACGAGGCGCGGCCGCCGAAAGGGTCTAGAACCAAAAGATGAGGGATGTCACGTGATCGCGGCGATCGGATTGCTGGTCGGCGTTGTCGCCGGACTGTTGCTGCAGCCCACGGTTCCGCCCGGGCTACAGCCCTATCTGCCGATTGCCGTCGTCGCCGCACTCGATGCCGTCTTCGGTGGGCTCCGGGCGCTGCTGGACGGAATCTTCAACGACCGGGTATTCATCGTGTCGTTCCTCTCCAACGTCGTGGTCGCGGCGCTGATCGTGTTCCTCGGTGACCACCTGGGGGTCGGCAGCCAGCTGTCCACCGGTGTCGTGGTGGTGCTCGGGATCCGGATCTTCTCCAACGTGGCCGCGATCCGCCGACACATCTTCAAGGCCTGACATGGACGGGAAACGTGTTCTGCGTCGGGTGGTCCGGTCGCTGCGCACGCCGCGGCTGACCCGAGCGCACCTGCTGGCCGGTCTGTTGCTCGGGTTGCTCGGCTTCTCCCTGGTCGTGCAGGCCAAGCAGACCCAGTCCGAAGGTTTTTCCTCGCTCAGCCAGAGCGAGCTGGTCAGGATTCTGGACACGGTCACCAACAAGTCCGAGCGGCTCGATGTCCAGGCTCGCGAGCTGCAGCAGACCAGCGAGCAACTACGCTCCGGCAGCGACCAGGCAGCCGCCGCTGAGCGGGCGACCCGGACTCGGCTGGAGGTGCTCGGCATCCTGGCCGGCACGCTCTCGGCCGAGGGTGAGGGCGTGATTTTGCAGGTCGAGGACCCGCAGTCGGCGGTGGATGCCGCGCAGTTGCTCGACATCGTCCAGGAGCTGCGGGACGCCGGTGCGGAGGCGATCCAGATCGGATCGGTCCGGGTGGTGGCCAGCACCTCGTTCGTCAATCCAGACAGCGGTGCTGGGGTGGTGGTGGACGGGACCACGCTGAGCGCGCCCTATGTGTTTACCGCGATCGGTGAACGGGCCACCCTGGCGACCGCGCTCGACATTCCCGGCGGTGTCCTGGAGACGCTGCGTCAGGATGGCGCGCGCGGTACGGTTCGGCCCGAGGAGGAAGTGACCGTCTCGGCCCTCCATCAGGTACGCCAGCCCCAGTTCGCCGTTCCCCATACCGGAAATTGATTGAGAGGACTTTTGTGAGCGACTTCGAGTACCCCGAGGCTCTGCAGTACACGGCGGAGCACGAGTGGGTCCGGATCGACGGTGACGTCGTCCGGGTCGGTATCACTGCCTTCGCCCAGGATGCCCTTGGCGATATCGTCTACGTCACGTTGCCGGATGACGGCGCCGACGTGGTGGCCGGCGGAGTCTGCGGTGAGGTCGAGTCGACCAAGAGTGTCAGCGACGTGTACTCCCCGGTTGACGGCGTCGTCACGGCCCGGAACCAGGCCCTGGACGGCACCCCGGAACTGGTCAACTCCGATCCGTACGGCGAAGGCTGGATGTTCGAAGTGCGGGTCGCTGACCCGAAAGCGATCAAAGGGCTGCTGTCGTCCGATGATTACCGCGCCCAACTGGCCTAAATGACTGTCCGCGACACTGTCCTCGAGTAGCCTTCGGCGCTTGCGCCCCTTCCTTTAAGTCGAGGGTTAGGCTAGGCCCGG
Organism: Kineosporiaceae bacterium; assembly: GCA_031400005.1. Lineage (GTDB taxonomy): Bacteria > Actinomycetota > Actinomycetes > Actinomycetales > Kineosporiaceae > JANNPJ01. Next base: position 22,567 of record JANNPJ010000603.1, read on the forward strand.
TCCCAGAAGACAGGAGCCGGTACCAGAGACAGGAGAAACGAGATGTCGGAACCGAGGTTCCTGGGTGGTCAGGGGCCGGAAGGTGCCGGGCGCGAGGCTGACGCCCCCCTGGTCGAAACGACCATCTCGCTCGGCGCGCTCGTCCCACCGGAGGCTGAAGACAGTGGCCTCTCCGGTGCGGATCAGGCGGCGATCGACGCCCTGCCAGGGGAGTCGGCGCTGCTGGTGGTTCAGCGCGGGCCGAATGCCGGAGCTCGCTTCCTGCTCGACGCGGAGCGCACCACGGCCGGTCGCCGACCGGAAAGTGACATCTTCCTGGACGACGTCACGGTCTCCCGCAAGCACGCGGAGTTCATTCGCCGCGGCGGGCAGTTCGTGGTGCGCGATGTCGGGAGCTTGAACGGCACGTACGTCGATCGCGATCGGATCGAGGAGGCCGTCCTGAAGGACGGTGACGAGGTACAGATCGGCAAGTACCGCCTCGTCTTCCACCCGAGCCGGCGCACGGCCTGAGAAGGGCGGTCGGTGAGCACGGCGTGGTGACGGCGGCGGGGCGGCAGGACGCGCACGCCCACAACAACCGGCAGACGATGAGTATCGGTGCGGTACTCGCGTTGCTGCGCCCGGAGTTTCCGGACGTGTCGATCTCCAAGATCCGATTTCTGGAGGACCAGGGGCTGGTCGAGCCCGAGCGAACGCCGGCCGGCTATCGCAAGTTCGGCCACCAGGATGTCGAACGGTTGCGATATGTGCTCGGCGTCCAGCGGGACCACTATCTGCCGTTGCGAGTGATCCGCGAGCACCTCGAGGCCCTCGATCGCGGACTGGAGGCACCGGTCACGCGGGGCGGGCCCGGTAGCCCGCGGTTGTTGGAGGTCGCTGGGAACCCGGCGGATCAGCGCGAGCGGCAGCTCGGTTCCGGTCAGCGGTTCACCCGAGAGCAATTGCTTGCTGCTGCGGACGCTGCGGACGCGGTGCTGCGCGACTTGGAGTCGCACGGGTTGGTTTCCCTGCGGCCCGGCGGTTTTTACGACACCGACGCCGTCCTCATCACCCGCACGGCGCGGGAGATGGCTGCCTTCGGGATTGAGCCGCGGCACCTGCGTGCCTTCCGGTCCGCCGCCGATCGCGAGGCCGGGCTGGTCGAGCAGGTGGTCAGCCCGCTGCGCCGGCAGCGGGGTCCGGAGGCGGCCGCACACGCCGAAGAGGTCACTCGTGAGCTCTCTCAGCTGTGTGTCCGCCTGCACGCGACCTTGGTGAGATCAGCACTCGAGCGCGGCGGAAACTGAGCTGTTCGCCTGCCTGGTCGCGGTGGCCCCGAAGCCCGGGGTACGGTGACGGAGTGCGGGAGCTGGATGTTGTTGGGGTCCGGGTAGAAATGCCCTCGAACAGTCCCATTGTGCTGCTCAGGGAACGGGATGGCGATCGTTACCTCCCGATCTGGGTCGGCGCACCGGAGGCGAGCGCGATCGCGTTCGCGCAACAGGGTGTCGTTCCGCCGCGTCCGATGACGCACGATCTGCTGAAAGACGTGATCGAGGCGCTGGGTCGTCGGTTGGAGGAGGTCCGGATCACCGCGATCCGCGACAATGTCTTCCACGCCGAACTGGTCTTCGACGGCGGGCTGGTGGTGAGCTCGCGCTCCTCGGACGCGATCGCCCTGGCGCTGCGGGCCGGCTGCCGGATCGTGGGGGCCGAGGAGGTTCTCGAGGCCGGTGGCGTCGCGGTGCCGGACGAGGACGAGGACGAGGTGGAGAAGTTCCGCGAATTCCTCGACCAGATCTCACCTGAGGACTTCGGCGAGCGCGGGAACCCCGAACGGTCCTGACCGATCGGGTGCTGTTCGGCCCGGTTCCGGGGCATTGGGGCGACACGCCGGGGACGTCGGGAGGGACGTCGTTGACGGGGGAGGGTCAGCCGCCTACCGTTCGAAGTGAAAGCCCTCCGTGTAGTTCGTCTGCTGACATCCCGCCTGGGACGCAGTTCGCATGAGGGCGCCCTTAGTGAGGAGCCGCCGTGAGCGAGCGTAGCGAGCGTGAGGCTGTGCCCGGTCGGCTCGCGGTCCAGACCCAGGGGATGCTCTTCACCGATGATCTTCCTGAGCTCGACGAGGAAGCCGGCTATCGCGGGCCGATCGCCTGCAAGGCCGCCGGAATCACCTACCGCCAACTGGACTACTGGGCCCGCACCGGATTGGTGCAGCCCACGGTCCGCCCGGCGACGGGGTCGGGCACCCAGCGGCTGTACGGCTTCCGCGACGTCCTGGTCCTGAAAGTGGTCAAGCGACTGCTCGACACGGGTGTCTCGTTGCAGCAGATCCGGATCGCAGTCACCCACCTGCGCGACCGTGGGGTCGAGGACCTCGCGCAGATCACCCTGATGAGCGATGGTGCAAGCGTGTACGAGTGCACCTCAGCGGACGAGGTGATCGATCTGGTCCAGGGTGGTCAGGGAGTCTTCGGGATCGCTGTCGGCCGGGTCTGGCGCGAGGTCGAGGGCACGCTGGCCGCGCTGCCCGCCGAACGCGCCGACGAGGGTGCGCCAGAGGTCGTCGAGCCGAGCAGCGATGAGCTGTCTGCCCGGCGCCGCGCCCGGGCCACCGGCTAGCTCTCCAGCACGGCGCGGCTGCGGCTGGCGCGCTGGTTCGCCCGCAGGATCCGGGACAGGTGCGCGTCGAAGGCCTCGGACAGTTCCTGGGCCGGGGCGCCCGGCCAGCGATGGATCGGCTGACTGGCCCCCTGAGCCTGTTGCAGCGCGCTGCGCTCCCGGATCGTTGGTCCCAGGACCAGCGGACCGAACATGTCACCCAGTTCAGCCAACCGGTAGCGATGCTCGGGAGAGCGGTCGCGATATCGGTTCACCAGCACGCCCAGCGGCTGCAGCCCGGGGGCGCTGGCTCGGCGGACATCGTCGATGGCGTGCAATGCCCGATCCGCAGCGGTGACCGAGAACAGGGCCGGCTCGGTGACGACGATCGCCCGGTGGCTGGCGCCCAACCCGGACCGGGTGATCGTGCCTAGGGACGGCGGACAGTCGATCAACACCAGTCGGTAATCCTCCAGCGAACCGATCGCCGTGGCGAGCCGGGCCAGGGTGCGTTCCCCGCCGCTCGGCCGGTCCAGAGCGGCGATCTTGTGCGAACCGGGCAGCACGTCGAGGGCGCCGCCGTCCGGTGCCCATCCGCTGGGCACCACGGTGGTCTTCACCATGTTCCGCCGGGAGGCTCCGAGCACGGTGGCCACATCGGACGTCAAATGCTCGGTGATGTCCAGCGACAGCGTCGCGTCGGCCTGCGGGTCAAGATCCACGACAAGGGTCGGGACCCCCCGGGCCAACGCCGCCGAGGCGAGACCGAGAACCACGGACGTCTTGCCGACGCCACCCTTCAAGCTGCACACGCTCACCACGATCACGAGTCCCGACGCTACCCCGTTCGGGCGCTCTTGTGGGTGAGCCCGCCGGTCAGCGGTCGTCCGGTTTGATCCGGATGAAGGGCTCAGGTTGAGCTGATAACGTGTGTCGCGTCGGTGCGTTCAGTGCCGACGGCTGAAGACCCCCGCGGGAGAGTCCCCGTGCTACGGGGCGCCGAAGGGGCAACTCTCCCCGGAACCTCTCAGGCGCCAAGGACCGCGAGGGCGAGGCACCTCCGAAGGGCGATGAGGCCTAACGGATGGGGAGGCATCCGTGCGACCTGTTCAACCGGTGGGTCGCTACGCCGACGCGTTGGAGCCTCCGTGACTACCTCCCCTGTGATCGATACCTCGTCGTCCGCTCCGCTGGCGCGCGACGCGGCGCGAATTCCGGACGACGTCCCGGCCGGGTTCGCCGACCGGCACATCGGGCCGCGGGCCGACGAGGTTGCCCAGATGCTGAGCGTCGTCGGTTTCGACAGCCTCGAAGCCCTGGACGACGCCGTGCTCCCACCGGTGATCCGCGCCGGTGGGGACGCCGTCCTGCCGGCTCCGATCGGCGAGGCGGAGGCGTTGGCCGAGCTGCGCGCGTTGGCGACCCGCAACACCGTCGCCGTCCCGATGATCGGACTCGGGTACCACGGCACCCACACCCCCGGCGTGATCAAGCGAAATGTGCTGGAGAGCCCGGCCTGGTACACCGCCTACACGCCGTACCAGCCGGAGATCTCGCAGGGCCGGCTGGAAGCGCTGCTGAACTTCCAGACCATGGTCTCGGACCTCACCGGCCTGCAGACCTCCAGTGCTTCGCTGCTGGATGAGTCGACCGCCGCCGCCGAGGCGATGACCCTGCTGCGTCGCGCCTCCAAGGCCGCAGCCGGTGCGGCGCTGGTGGTGGACGCCGATGTGCTGCCGCAGACGATCGCGGTGATCGGTACCCGGGCGGAGCCGCTCGGCATCCCGGTCGTGATCGCCGACCTGGCTGCTGCCGCCCGGATCGGTGGCGCCGCCGCCGTCACCGCGGCGATCGCCGAGGCGGCCGGGGAGTCCGGGGCGTTCGGCATCCTGATGCAGTACCCGGGGGCCGGCGGCCTGCTGACCGACCTCGGCCCGGTGGTGGCCGGTGCGCGGGAGGCCGGTTGCCTGGTGGCGGTGGCCGCTGACCTGCTGGCGCTCACCCTGGTCCGGCCGCCCGGGGAGGACGGCGCGGACGTCGTCGTCGGAACCACCCAGCGTTTCGGCGTCCCCCTGGGCTTCGGTGGACCGCATGCCGGCTATATGGCCGTGCGCACCGGTCTGGAGCGCTCGCTGCCCGGCCGACTGGTCGGCGTCTCTCGGGACGTGGACGGTGCACCTGCCTACCGGCTCGCGCTGCAGACCCGCGAACAGCACATCCGCCGGGAGAAGGCGACAAGCAACATCTGCACCGCCCAGGTGCTGCTCGCGGTGATGGCCGCGATGTACGCGGTCTATCACGGGCCCGGCGGCCTGCGCCGGATCGCCGAGCGGACCCATCTCCGGGCCGCCGCCCTGGCCGCCGGCCTGCGCGCCGGTGGCGTCGAGGTGGTGCACGAGGCGTTTTTCGACACCGTGCTGGCCCGGGTGCCCGCCCGCGGGTCCGAGATCGTGGCCGCCGCTCGCGCGCGTGGTGTGCTGCTGCGTCTCGTCGACGCCGACCATGTCGGGATCTCCTGCGATGAAACCACCACACCTGTGCACCTGGACGTCGTCCTCAACGCCTTTGGGCTCGACGGTCTGGGTGATGCCGAGACGTCGTCCGGCCAGCCGGCGATTCCGCAGACGTTGCGGCGGACCTCGGCGTACCTGACCAACCCGGTGTTTACCACGCACCACAGCGAGACCGCGATGCTGCGCTACCTGCGCCGACTGTCTGATCAGGACTACGCGCTGGATCGGGGGATGATCCCGCTCGGCTCCTGCACGATGAAGCTGAACGCGACCACCGAGATGGAGTCGATCACCTGGCCGGAGTTCGGTGGGCTGCACCCGTTCGCGCCCCTCGAGCACACCGAGGGGATCCGCGAACTGGTCCACGACCTGGAGGGTTGGCTGGCCGAGCTGACCGGGTACGACGCGGTGTCCCTGCAGCCGAATGCCGGATCGCAGGGTGAGCTCGCCGGGCTGCTGGCGATCCGCGCCTACCACCGCGCCAACGGTGAGACCGAGCGGAACGTCTGCCTGATCCCTTCGAGCGCGCACGGCACCAACGCCGCCAGCGCGGTGATGGCGGGGATGCGCGTGGTCGTGGTGGCCTGCGATCAGCAGGGCAACGTGGAAATGGCCGACCTGGAACGCAAAATCGAGCAGCACGGTGCCGCCCTGGCCGCAGTGATGGTCACCTACCCGTCCACCCATGGGGTGTTCGAGGAGAGCATCGGCACGCTGTGCGCTCTGGTGCACCAGGCCGGTGGCCAGGTCTATGTGGACGGCGCGAACCTGAACGCCCTGGTCGGCCTCAGCCGGCCGGGCAAGTTCGGCGCCGACGTCTCGCACCTGAACCTGCACAAGACCTTCTGCATCCCGCACGGAGGGGGTGGGCCGGGCGTCGGGCCGGTCGCGGTTCGCTCGCACCTGGCCGGGTACCTGCCGAACCACCCGCTGGACGACGAGGCGGGCCCGGCCACCGGGATCGGTCCGATCTCCGGGGCACCCTACGGATCGGCTGGGATCCTGCCGATTTCCTGGGCTTACGTGCGGATGATGGGCCTACCCGGGCTGACCCGGGCCACCCAGGTCGCCATCCTGGCGGCGAATTACGTCGCGGCCAGGCTGCGCGAGCACTACCCGGTGCTCTACTCCGGGCGCGACGGCCTGGTGGCGCACGAGTGCATCCTCGACCTTCGCCCGATCACCAAGGCGACCGGCGTCACGGTGGACGACGTCGCAAAGCGGTTGATCGACTACGGCTTTCACGCGCCGACGATGTCGTTCCCGGTGGCCGGCACGCTGATGGTCGAACCGACCGAGAGCGAGGACCTGGCCGAGATCGATCGGTTCTGCGCCGCGATGATCGCGATTCGGGGCGAGATCGAGCAGGTCGCGGCGGGGGACTGGCCGAAGGACGACAACCCACTGGCGAACGCCCCGCACACCGCCGAGTGCCTGACTGCCGAGTGGAAGCACGCGTACACCCGGGCCGAGGCTGCCTACCCGTCGGGTGTGGTCGCGAAGTCGAAGTACTGGCCGCCGGTCCGCCGAATTGACGGCGCCTGGGGCGACCGGAACCTGGTCTGCTCCTGCCCGCCGCCGGAGGCCTTCGAGGATTAGTCGCTGCCCAGCTCGTCCCGCTCGATCAGCGTGGTCAGCAGGCCGGTGATCGTGGTGAGACCGACCTTGATCTCAGTGATGTCTCGGCCCTGCTTGGTGATGTCTCGGCTCTGCTCCAGTTGGCGAGCTTCCAGAGCAACGAGCAGGCGCTGCTGGTCCCCTTGGGTCAGACCCAGCCGTTGAACCATGCTGGCGACATTGTCGATCTTGAACTCGATCGTCGACAGCCGGTCCAGCGGGGGGTCGTGCTCCATGCCCAGACGATGCTCGATCGCGGCCACGCGTTGATCCAGTTCGTCGTTCGTGGTCACCAAGCACTCCCTCCACCCAGCTCGGCTACGAGTCTACGGAAACCGTCAAGGAGCCGCAGTTGACCACAGCGACCAGCCACAGCTGACGGTTGTGGGTCGGCACGCACCCCGCAGGGGCGCGTTCTCATCACGTTGATTTGGTTATCGCCGACTCATTCAGGATTTACCCTAATGCAACGGTTTGCCGCCGACAAGCCATTGGCTTCTTGCAGAGCGCTAAGGAGATGACACCAAAGCGCAGCCGGCAGGGGCATTGACCGGGGCGATCGGGGTGCAGCGGGCGACCCGCGGCAGTCGGACCGCGTACGTCGTCCCGAATCGCTGGGACAAACTCGGGTCCGGGTAATCGGTGCTGACCCACTGCGCACCGCTGGCCAGTGCGGCGTCCCGCATCGTGGTGTCACCGGTGCGGGCCTGCTGGGTACCGACATCGGCGCGGGTGCGGACCAGGTAGCCGGCCCGGACCTCGGCTTGGATCCGCGCGAAGTTGGCCCCGGTCGGGTCGTTCTCCTTGATGAACCCGGCGTCGGGCTGGCCCGGGGTGGAGTTGGTGAACAGCACCCGACCTCGCAGCGCGGGGTGCCCGGCGAGGTAGTCGGTCCGGTAGGTGCCCGCGTTGTCCATCAGGAACATCACCTTGCCGCGAGACTGCGCCAGTGTCGGCCAGCCGCGGGAGAGGACGGCCTGCTCCAGGGTGGGTGCCTTACCCCGGACGTCGTCCGGCGTGATCAGGTCGTTCGCGCGGAAGACGGATCGGATTTCGTGGTCCAGGGTGTCCATCCGGGCGGTCGTCCATGGCAGCGGATCCGGCACCGTGACCGGCAGTCCGGGCGGCAGTGGCGTGTCCTTGAACTCGACCAGCACGGCGATCGGAACGTGCCGCTGGTTGGCGTCCGACCAGGTCTTCACCGCCTTCAGGCAGCGGCGGAAGGTCAGGCAGTTGCTGTGGTAATCGATGTCCTGGATGTGCAGCACCTTCGTGCCGGGCTTATCCATCACCGGGTCGTACGGCCCGCCCTCGGTGAGCGTGCGCAGCAGCGGCTTCGAGTAGCGGCCGCCGTCCGGGTCGGCCCAGACGTCCAGCTCGATCTGGCGCACCTGCTGCTTGGCGAACTGGATGCCGAGCGGCGCGTGCGCGTACTCCAGCGCCTGCTGTCCGGCCGGGTCGACGCTGCCGCGCAGCTGTGACTCTTTCGCGGTCGCCTCCAGGTGGTAGCTGTTGTGACTGCCCACCACTTGGAGCTGATTGATCCGCAGCTTCCCGTGATCGCCCTGGGTGGCCTGGGCCTGATTGATCCGCAGCCCAACGGCGTAGGCCTGGGCTTCCGGAGTAACGGACAACCCCAGAAAGACGGCGATGGTAGCCGCCACGATCGTCCTTGATCGCCGCTCCGCGATGATGCGCATGACGGACAAAATAGGCGCTAGCACATGATCATGTCCTGTGAATCCGATTAAAGATCGCGCCGATCCGCCCTCGCTACCGGTCGGATGACGAGATGCGCTGGTGGGACCACGTCACCGGCACCGTTCTGGGCGGGCTTGGCGTCGCCGTTCTCATCCGCGAATGAAGGTTTCGGCCAGCAAGTCATGACGCCATGGGGCGAAGGTGGCCTGGATGGACGATCTGGGCTCGGTGGTTCGCGAATGCGTCATCAATTTCTGGACTGCCATGTTCCTGCTCGGCGTGGGCTGGAATTTCATGTACGTCGGCGGCTCGGCGTTGCTCACGGAATGCTATACGCCGGCGGAGCGCGCCAAGACCCAGGCGGCGAACGACTTCATGATTTTTGCGACGATGGCGATCTCGTCGCTGTCGTCCGGCCTCTTGCTCAATAAAAGCGGTTGGCACGCCGTCAACTACGGCTCGATCCCGTTTCTTCTGCTTGCCACCGCCGCGACGCTGTGGCTGATGTGGCAGCGGCGTGCGCGGCCGGTTGCGCCGTCGCCCACGCCCGAACTCCCGCTTTAGAGGCTGACGTTCGCGCGCCGTCCGCCGACGGTCGCGTTACTATCCGCAGATGCCTTGCCCTTGAACGGCCGCTTTCGGGGAGCTTCTACTGACCGCTTTCGGGAGCCGCGACCCTCCGCTTTCGACCCCAAGCCGTCATGGCCAATTCCGGAAAGCGGACATTCAAACTTGCGCTTGAGCGGCCGCCGGGGTGCTTCTGGCGACTTTGAAGTTGATCCTCGCCTGCGAACCAGACTCAACGCAAGTTCGCGACCTTCCGCGCTTCGCCCGTAAGCTGCAACACGTGCATGCCGAGGCGGTGACGATCGACGATGTAGATGTAGCCGCGGTCGATGATCTGCAGGATGCCCGCGCTCGACGTGCCATGGCCGAAGTAGAT
>JANNPJ010000634.1:0-12131 GCA_031400005.1 Kineosporiaceae bacterium
GTTTCGGTGCCGCGCACCGCGCGTCTGCGCCTGGGTTTGATCGGTGTGGGCAATTTCGTCAAGACCACGCACCTGCCGAGCTTAAAGAGTCTCGAGAAGCGCGTGGACGTCGCTGGTGTTTGCGCGGCGACGGCCGCTTCAGCGTCAACGGTGGCTCGCCAGGTCGGCGCAAGCGTGGTCCGGATCGCCGCGCAGACCTCCTGCGCATCGTCCGGAGTGGCCACCTCGCCGGTGCCAATTGCCCACACCGGTTCGTAGGCGATCACGATCGACGCCACCTGCTCGGCAGTGATGCCGGCCAGGCCCTTGTCGATCTGCTGCTCGCAGTGCGCCACGTGCTGCTCGCTCTTGCGCACGTCCAGGCCCTCACCGACGCACAGGATGGGCGTCAGCCCATGCCGGTACGCGGCCTTCACCTTGGCGTTGACCACCGTGTCGTCCTCGTGGTGGTACTGCCGGCGCTCGCTGTGCCCGACCACGACGTAGGTGCAGCCGAGCTTGGCCAGCATCCCGCCGGACACCTCGCCGGTGTACGCACCCTTGTCGTGCTCGGACAGATCCTGCGCGCCGTAACGGAACGCCAGCTTGTCGCCGTCCACCAGGGTCTGCACGGACCGCAGATCGGTGAACGGCGGCAGCAGCGCGACTTCAACGGCGTCGAAGTCGTGCTTGGCGTCGTCAAGCGTCCAGGCCAGCTTCTGCACGAAGTGGGCGGCCTGCTGGTGATCGAAGGTGAGCTTCCAGTTCCCCGCCATCAGCGGGGTCCGGTCGGTCGCTTCTGCTTTCGCGGCCATGGCTCAGCCTTCCGAGGTGAGAACGGTCAGACCCGGCAAGGTCTTGCCTTCGAGGAACTCCAGACTTGCCCCACCACCGGTGGAGATGTGCCCAAACGCCTTCTCGTCGAACCCGAGCGTCCGTACCGCCGCCGCCGAGTCTCCGCCACCGACCACGGTAAAGGCCGGAGCGGAGATCAACGCCTGGGCCAGCGCACGGGTGCCGTGACTGAACGGCTCCCACTCGAAGACGCCCATCGGACCGTTCCAGAACACGGTCGCGGTGTCGGCGAGCTTGCTCGCGAACAACTCGGCCGAGGCCGGGCCGATATCGAGGCCGATCTGATCGGCCGGAATGGCGTCCGCAGCGACGACGGCGTGGTCGGCCTCGGCCGAATACGACGTCGCGACCACGATGTCCACCGGCAGCACCAGCTCCACGCCCTTGGCCTTCGCCAGGTCGATGTAGCCCCGGACGGTGTCCAGCTGATCTTCCTCGAGCAGGCTGGTACCCACCTCGTGGCCCTGGGCCTTGAGGAAGGTGAACACCATGCCGCCGCCGATCAGCAACCGGTCGGCGGTACCGAGCAAGTTCTCGATCACGCCGAGCTTGTCCGACACCTTCGAACCACCGAGCACCACGGCGTACGGCCGCTGCGGTGTCTCGGTCAGCCGCCGCAGCACCTCGACCTCGGCCAGCACGAGTCCGCCGGCCGCATGCGGCAACCGCTGCGCGACGTCGTACACACTCGCCTGCTTGCGGTGCACGACACCGAATCCGTCGCTGACGAATCCGTCCGCGAGCGCCGCCAGCTGATCCGCGAAGGCACCTCGTTCGGCGTCGTCCTTGCTGGTCTCGCCCGGGTTGAACCGGAGGTTCTCCAGGACCAGCAGTTCGCCGTCACCGAGCGCGGCAACGCACCTCTGAGCGGATTCCCCGACGGTGTCCGCGGCGAGGGTGACGGTGACGCCGGGCAGCAGTTCCTGCGCCCGTTCCACCGCCGGGCGCAGCGAGTACTTCGCCTCCGGAGCACCCTTCGGCCTCCCCAGGTGCGCCCCGACGATCACCTTCGCCCCGGCATCAAGCAATTTCTGCCAGGTCGGGAGCGACGCACGGATCCGGCCGTCGTCGGTGACGGCGCCCGTCTCCTTGTCGAGCGGCACATTCAGGTCGCTGCGGACCAGGATGCGCTTGCCCTTCAGACCACCGAGTCCGGTGGCCAGATCGTCCATGCTCCGCATCGAACCCGTCACAGGCCCGTTCCGACAAGGTTGACCAGGTCGACGAGGCGGTTGGAGTAACCCCACTCGTTGTCGTACCAGCCGACGACCTTGACCTGGTTGCCCAGGACCTTGGTCAGGCCGGAGTCGAAGATGCAGGACGCCGGGTCGGTGACGATGTCGCTGGAGACGATCGGGTCCTCGGTGTAGACGAGGTAGCCCTTCATCGGGCCCTCGGCGGCGGCCTTGAGGACGGCGTTGACCTCTTCGACGGTGGTCTCGCGACCGACCGTGACCGTGAGGTCGGTGGCCGAGCCGGTGGGGATCGGCACCCGCAGGGCGTAGCCGTCCAGCTTGCCCTTCAGGGCCGGGATCACCAGGCTGATCGCCTTGGCGGCACCGGTGCTGGTGGGCACGATGTTGAGCGCTGCGGCCCGGGCCCGGCGCAGGTCGGAGTGCGGGCCGTCCTGAAGGTTCTGGTCCTGGGTGTACGCGTGGATCGTGGTCATCAGGCCACGCTCGATGCCGAACTCGTCGTTGAGGGCCTTGGCCATCGGCGCCAGGCAGTTCGTGGTGCAGGACGCGTTCGAGATGATGTGGTGCGTCGCGGCGTCGTAGTCCTGGTCGTTCACGCCCATGACGACGGTGAAGTCCTCGTTCTTCGCCGGGGCGGAGATGATGACCTTCTTGGCGCCGCCGTCGATGTGCACCTTGGCCTTGTTGGCGTCGGTGAAGATGCCGGTGGACTCGATCACCACGTCGGCACCGAGTTCCTTCCACGGCAGCGCGGCCGGGTCACGCTCGGCCAGCGACTTGAAGGACTTGCCGTCGACGGTGATCTCGTCGCCGGAGAAGCTCACGTCACCATCGAGACGACCCAGGATCGAGTCGTACTTCAGGAGGTGAGCCAGGGTCTTGTTGTCGGTCAGGTCATTGACGCCGACCACCTGGATGTCCGCGCCCGCCACCCTAGCGGCGCGGAAGAAGTTGCGGCCGATCCTGCCGAAGCCGTTGATGCCTACCCGAACGGTCACTTGAGGTTCCTCTCAGCGCACCGGGCGCACCCAGTGCCTTGGGGTTGATAGTCACGACTATGCGGTCCCAAGACTACGGGGTGCCGGTTCTGCCGAGGTGTCCAGACAGCGCTGACCTGCGTGTCCGGACAGCGGCGCCGGCGTGACCGGACCCCCCGGGGGAGCGACCCCGTGCTCCGCACGATGACTCCTTGGAAGGCCCTGCTGGCCAATCTTGGCCGGCCCGGGGTTCCCGAAGGCCACCGTAATCACGAAGCTCTTGACGGCGATCATGCACGGTTGCCCTTCTCTCCTCCAGCTAGTCGCGCAGAATGACCCCCACACCGGGTCAAACCCCGCGACCAACTCGACGCACCACCCGAGCAGCCGTGCATGATCGGACCGTGTCGGCCAGCTCCAGGCGAGATAACGGGGAGCATGGCGGCCACGCACGGCAGGACACGAGACAAAGCGGCACGCCCGGTTCAGCTCGGGCATGATCACGGCCGGGATGAGGGCTACGCGTCCAGCATGTCCGGGGTCAGGTTGGCGTCGGTGCCCGCAATGCCCAGGTCAGACGCCCGCTTGTCGGCCATCGCCAGGAGCCGACGGATCCGACCGGCCACCGCGTCCTTGGTCATCTGTGGGTCGGCGAGCTGGCCCAGTTCTTCCAGGCTGGCCTGCTTGTGCGCCAGCCGGAGCCGGCCGGCCGTCTGCAGGTGCTCGGGGACCTCGTCGCCGAGGATCTCCAGCGCCCGCTCGACCCGGGATCCGGCGGCGACGGCGGCGCGCGCCGAGCGCCGCAGGTTCGCGTCGTCGAAGTTCGCTAGCCGGTTGGCGGTGGCGCGCACCTCGCGGCGCATCCGTCGTTCTTCCCAGGCCATCACGGCGTCGTGAGCGCCGAGTCGGGTCAGCAGGGCGCCGATCGTGTCGCCGTCTCGAATCACCACCCGGTCGACGCCGCGGACCTCGCGGGCCTTCGCCTGGATGCCGAGCCGACGGGCAGCGCCGACCAGGGCCAGCGCAGCCTCCGGTCCCGGGCAGGTGACCTCGAGGGCGGAGGATCGGCCCGGCTCGGTGAGCGACCCGTGGGCCAGGAACGCACCCCGCCAGGCCGCCTCGGCGTCGCAGGTCGCTCCGGACACCACCTGCGGTGGCAGGCCCCGGACCGGGCGACCGCGGCCATCGATCAGCCCGGTCTGCCGGGCCAGTGCGTCCCCGTCTCGGCCGACCCGAACCACGTAGCGGCTGCCCCGGCGCAACCCGCCAGGAGCGAGGACAGCGATGTCGCTGCTGTGCCCGAAAACGTCGCTGATGTCTTTGCGTAGCCGCCGAGCGGCTTGCCCGGTATCCAGTTCGGCCTCGATGACGATCCGAGCGCTGACAATGTGCAGACCCCCCGCGAACCGCAGCGTGGCCGAGACCTCCGCCTTGCGACAGCACGGCTTGGTCACCTTCAACCTACTGAGCTCGTCCTTAACCAGTGCCGTTAATGCCATGGGCACATCCTGTCACCCGATGCAAGCATCCTCTGTGCGCTTGTGAAGACGCGAAGCGGACGGTATTGATTTGCTCGCTCGCGCGGACAGCTTCGCGTGTGATCGCCGTTATCTCCCTGGAACCGAGCGTTACTGGGTGGCGGAACCGGGCGTCACTGGGTGGCGAAGAGGTCTTGGTTACTGGGTGGCGAAGAGGTCTCGGTAGGCGGCGGCCAGCAGCAGCGGGTCGTGCCGGGGAGTTCCGTCGCCGAGGGAGATGTCCCTGGTCAGCACGGTGGCACCAATTGAGCCGGCCACCTCGGCCAGCCGGTCGACGTCGTCCACGACCGAAGGGTCCACCAGGACGACGTCAATCCGCAGGTCCGGGGCGTGGGCGATGAGCACCTCGAGATGGGTCTCCGGGGCGAAGCCGTCGGTCTCCCCCGGTTGCTGGCCGAGGTTGAGGGTGACGCAGCGTCGGGCCGAGGTCCGGCTCAGCGCCTGCTCCAGCTCCGGGACCAGCAGGTGAGGAAGCACGCTCGTGTACCAGGAACCGGGACCCAGTACCACCCAGTCGGCTTCCCGGACGGCGACCAGAGCCTCCGGGCAGCCCGGCGGATCCTTCGGCGTCAAGTGGACGCCGGTCACCCGGCCCGGGGTGGTGGCAACCGCGACCTGCCCGCGGATGGTCGTCATCGCCGTCGGGTCGTCCGGGTCGATGCCGAGGACGGAAGCCTCGATGTCGAGCGGGACGGCGGCCATCGGCAGGACCCGGCCACGGGCGCCGAGCAACCGGGCCACCCAGTCCAGACCGCTGACCGGGTCGTCGAGCAGTTCCCAGAGCGTGACGATCAGCAGGTTCCCGAGCGCGTGATCGTGCAGCGCCCCGGCGCTGGCGAACCGGTGCTGCAGCACGTCTCGCCACAGCCGTCCCCATTCGCTGTCGTCACACAGCGCGGACAGCGCCATCCGCAGGTCTCCGGGTGGCAGGACGCCGAACTCGCGGCGTAACCGGCCGGACGAGCCGCCGTCGTCGGCGACCGTGACCACCGCGGTCAGCCGGTCCGTGAGGTGCCGCAGCGCGGCGAGCGAGGCGGCCAACCCGTGGCCTCCGCCCAGAGCCACCACCTTCGGCCCGCGCTCCCGGCCCGAGAGGGTCGTCGTCACTCCCGCCCCAGGTCCCGGTGCACGGCGGTGATCGCGACGCCGGGACCGGCCAGCCGCCGGGCCAGCACCTCGGTGATCGCCACCGAGCGGTGTTTCCCGCCGGTGCAGCCTATCGCGATCGTGGCGTATCGCTTGTTCTCCCGGACATACCCGGCGAGGACTGGTTCGAGCGCGAGCGCGTACCGGTCGATGAATTCCTCGGCCCCCTCCTGACCGAGCACATATCCGCTGACCGGCGCATCAAGGCCGGTGTGCGGGCGTAACTCCGGCACCCAGAACGGGTTCGGCAGGAATCGGACGTCGGCGACCTGGTCGGCGTCCAGCGGCAGGCCGTACTTGAACCCGAAGGACATCAGCAGGATGCGGATCGACGGATCGTCCGCGTCGCCGAACAAGGCGATGATCTTGCTGGACAGCTCGTGCACGTTCAGCCGAGAGGTATCGACCACGGTGTTGGCGTTGCCGCGAAGCTCCCCGAGCAGGCGCCGTTCGGCCTTGATGCCATCCAGCACCGCGGCACCGGCCTGGAGTGGGTGCGGTCGCCGGCTCGACTCGAACCGCCGGACCAGCACGTCGTCGGTGGCGTCCAGGAACAGCAGCCGGGTCCGGACGCCGCTGCGCTCGGCCGCCTCAATGGTCTCGCTCAGGGCGGAGAAGAAGGAGCGTCCGCGGACGTCCACCGCGACCGCGATCCGACGGACGGACGGCTCGGCGTTCGCGGTCAGCTCTGCGAGCTCGCCGATCAACTGCGGTGGCAGGTTGTCGACGACGTACCAGTCGAGGTCTTCCAGCGCCTTGGCCGCGGTGCTGCGGCCGGCGCCGGACATCCCCGTGATGATCAACAGCTCGGACGCCACCTGAGCTGCGCCTTTCGTTTCGGCCATCGGCTCGGCAGGCCCCTCGGGCACGGTGGTCACGGTGTCTCCCTGTTCCGGTCGCCCGGGGTGTATCGCGGGTTGGTCCGAAGTGATCGGACCATCAGTCGATGATCTCACCGGTGGCCATGTCGACGGCGACCGCGCCCCGGCCGGCTTTGACCTCGGCGCCGGTCGCCAGTGCGACGACCACGGCCTGGGCCACTTTCGGGCCGACGCCCTGCACCGAGGCGATCGCCTCGACGCTGGCCAGCCGCAGCTTCTTCACCGAACCGAAGTGCGCCAGCAGGGCTTTCTTCCGGGCCGGGCCCAGCCCAGGGACGGCGTCCAGTTCACTGACCGTCATGGCCGCACTGCGTCGCTGCCGATGGTGAGTGATCGCGAACCGGTGTGCCTCATCCCGGATCCGCTGCAGCAGGTACAGCCCTTCGCTGCTGCGGGGCATGATCACCGGTTGCTCGTCGTCCGGGATCCAGACCTCCTCCAGCCGTTTGGCCAGCCCGCAGAGCGCGACATCGACGATCCCGAGCTCCGCCATCGCGGCGGCTGCGGCGGCAACCTGTGGGGCACCACCGTCCACCACCACCAACTGCGGTGCATAGGCGAACCGCTTGGGCCGACCGGTGTCCGGGTCGATCCCGGCCGGCACCTCCACTGCCGGGATCTCACCGGTCGGTACCGCGTGGACCGGCCCGCTGGTCGCCACCAGCGCTGAGGCTTCGCGCAGTTCCCCGGTCTCGACGTCCACCGAGGTACCCGCGGCGAGCTCGGCGTCCTGATCGCCCAGATACCGCCGGAACCGGCGGCTGATCACCTCGCGGATCGACGCGACGTCGTCCGACCCGTCGACGCTCTTGATCGTGAAGCGGCGGTACTCGGCCTTGCGGGGCAGACCGTCCTCGAACACCACCATCGACGCGACGATGTTCGAGCCCTGGATGTGCGAGACGTCGTAGCACTCGATCCGCAGCGGCGCCTCCGGCAGGTCGAGCGCCTCCTGGATCTCCTGCAGGGCCTTGGCCCGGGTGGTGAGATCTCCGGCGCGCTTGGTCTTGTGCAGGGTCAGCGCCTGTCCGGCGTTGCGCGCGACGGTCTCCATCAGCGACCGTTTGTCACCACGCTGTGGAACGCGCACGTCGACCCGGGAGCCGCGCAGCCCGGACAGCCAGTCCTCCACCTCGGTCAGCAGCGGCGGGTCGACCGGGACCAGGACTTCACGCGGCACCGCCTCACCGGATGCCTCGCCATAAACCTGCTGAAGGAGGTGCTCGACCAGGTCGGCGGTGGTTACGTCCTCCACCTTCTCCACCACCCAGCCGCGCTGGCCGCGGATCCGCCCGTCGCGGACATGGAACACCTGGACCGCGGCCTCGAGCTCGTCCTCGGCCAGCGCGAAGACATCCGCGTCGGTGCCGTCCGCCAGCACCACTGCGTTCTTCTCCATCGCCCGGGTCAGGGCGGCGATGTCGTCGCGCAGCCGGGCCGCCTGCTCGAACTCCAGCCGGGTGGAGGCCTCGCGCATGTCCCGCTCCAGCCGCTTCACGTAGCGGTCGGTCTTGCCGGCCATGAAGTCGCAGAACTCCTCGGCCAGCTTGCGGTGCTGGTCGGCATCGACCCGACCGACGCACGGCGCGGCACATTTGTCGATGTACCCGAGCAGGCACGGCCGGCCGATCTGCCCGGCCCGCGTGAACACGCCGTTGCTGCAGGTCCGCACCGGGAAGACGCGCAGGAGGAGATCCACCGTCTCGCGGATCGCCCAGGCATGGGCGTACGGGCCGAAGTAGCGGGTGCCTTTGCGCTTGGCCCCCCGCATCACCTGGACTCGGGGAAACTCGTCGCCCATCGTCACGGCCAGGTACGGATAGGACTTGTCGTCGCGGTACTTGACGTTGAACCGCGGGTCGTACTCCTTGATCCAGGCGTACTCCAGCTGGAGGGCCTCGACCTCGGTGTTGACCGTCGTCCACTCCACCCCTGCGGCGGTGGTGACCATGGTCTGGGTGCGCGGGTGCAGGGAGGCCAGATCGGCGAAGTAGGAGTTGAGTCGCTGCCGCAGGCTCTTCGCCTTGCCGACATAGATGACCCGGCCGGCGGCGTCCCGGAATCGGTATACCCCCGGCTGCTCTGGGATCGCACCGGAAGCAGGTCGGTACGTCGCTGGATCGGCCACTCGAAAAGCCTAAGCGGTGCCACCGACAGTTCGATCCGGGGTCGGTCCGCCAAAAGCCCGGAATGCGGCCTCTGAGGTAGACGCGCGAGTAACATAGCGGGCACTCTTGCGGAGTGGTCGCCGCGCATCGAATACTCACCAGCCGGGTTCGAGAACGCCTTCTCCGGCTCTCGACTCCGCACACCCGCCAGGTCAGGGTGGAGCGTGATCTGGCGATCCCGATGCCGGACGGAGTGATCCTGCTCGCCGATCGGTATATCGGCGTCGGGGATGGAGCCGGCGCGGGCGTCAGCCGTCCCGACGGTACGGACGCCGAGCGACCGCCGACCGTGCTGATCCGCACCCCCTACGGACGGTCCGGGACCTGGTCGCTGCTCTACGGCCCGGCCCTTGCCGAGCGCGGCTTTCAGGTGATCATCCAGAGCGTCCGCGGCACCGCCGGGTCCGGCGGCCACTTCGTTCCCCGGTTGCAGGAACGTGAGGACGGCCTGGCCACGGTCCGGTGGATCCGCGAGCAACCGTGGTTCGGTGGTCAACTGGCCGGTGCCGGGATCAGTTACCTCGGTTATGCGCTGTGGGCCATCGCCGACGAGGCCGGACTGGACGCGGTCTGCCTGCAGGCGACGATGCCGAACCTGGCCGAACCGATGTACGACGGCGGGTCGTTCGCGCTGGGCATCGCACTGCCCTGGACCGCCCTCGTCAGCCGCGCCCAGCCGATCCTCGGCCGATTGCGCAGTCGGCTGCCCGACAAGCACCTGCAAGCCGGACTGGATCGGCTGCCGCTGGCCGACAGCGATCGAGTCGCGCTCGGTCAGCACGTCGAGTTCTACCAAGATTGGCTGTCGAACGGCCCGGACGACGAGTACTGGACGGCGCAGTCGCACACCCATCGCGTGACGTCGCTGAAGTCACCGGTCAGCATGCGGACCGGGTGGTTCGACGTGTACCTGCCGTGGATGCTGCGCGACTACGCCACGCTGTGTACGGCCGGGAACCCACCACGGCTGACCATCGGCCCCTGGGGGCACACCTCCCCCGGACTGCTGCGTGGTATTCCCCGGGATACCGTGGACTTCCTCGGTGAGCACCTGCTGGACGCCCCGCCACGCGCCGGTAAGCCGGTGCGCTACCACGTCACCGGGGCGAACGAATGGCGCGATGCTGACACCTGGCCACCGCCCGGCATCCAGGATCACCTGTGGTCACTGGAGGCCGCCGGAGAGCTGGCACCGCTCGGCCCCGCGACCAGAACGGGCGTCGAAGTTGCCACCCGAAGCATGGTCGCCACCGCTCCCCCCGGCAGCGCCTCGGCGTTCCGGTACGACCCTGATGATCCGACTCCGGCGGTCGGGGGACCGACGATGCTGACGGACGAGACCTCGGTGGACAACCGCGGCCTCGAACGGCGTTCCGACGTCCTGGTGTTCACCTCACTCCCGCTGATCGCCGACATCGACGTGATCGGGACGCCGCGAGCCCGGTTGACCGTGTCCTCGGACAATCGGTACCACGATCTGTTCGTCCAACTCTGTGATGTGCACCCGGACGGGTCCTCGATGAACCTCGGCGGGCGCCTGATCCGGATGGACGACGTCGAGCCGGGCCCGGCGGGGATCCGCGAAGCAGACCTCGAATTATGGCCCGCCGCACACCGATTCGCTGCCGGGCACCGAATTAGGGTGCAGATCAGCGGCGGCGCACACCCGAGGTATGCGCGGAACCCGGGAACCGGCGAGCCGCTCGCGACGGCGACTCGCACGCTGGCGAGCACCATCGCTGTGCATCACGATGAGTGCCTCATTTCGACGATCACCCTGCCCGTGGCCACCCTCTGACCACCGCTTCAGCGGGCCAGCAGAAGGGCGAGAGCATGGTGAAGGGGACGGCGGGAATCGCTGCTGTGCCCCCCTAAAACCGGTTATCGGGGCAGATTCATTACTCGATCGCCGGTTTTACAGGGGCATAGCAACCAACACGTCGCAATCCCTTGAGCATCGCCCCGCAGTGTTGCCGCCTCGCGCCAACCGGGAGGAGCGGGGTGACCAATCTGTCGCCGATCATGCACAGTTACCCGATCCTGACCCGTTAACACGGCTGGCGCGGCGATGTTCGCCGCGCCAGCCGTGTTAGCCATTTCCCGCGCCAAGCCACTTCACGGTGCCTGATACGGCCGCGCCTGACACCGTCGCCCGTAACCGCGCCAAGCCGCCTCACCGCCCAGGTACCGCTACGCCTAACGACGTCGCCGTAACCGCCTCACCACGCCAAGCCGCCTCACCACGCCAAGCCGCCTCACCACGCCAAGCCGCCTCACCGCGCGGCCGCTCCGCTACTGCGCCGACCCGAAGCCGTCTTTGCGACCGGCTTTGTGGCCGTCCTTGCGGCCACCGTCCTCGCCCCAGCACCCTTCGCCGGCGCCGCTCTCACCGGAACAGCTTTCGCCGCAGCCGTCTTCGTCGCAGCAGGTTGCACCGCAACACCCTTCGTGGCAGCCACCTTCACTGGAGCAGCCTTCACCGCGGCAGTCTTCCCCGCAGCAGCCTTGGCGGCGGAAACCTTGGCAGGAGCAGCCTTGGCCGGAGCCGCCTTCACTGCGGCAGCCTTCACCGCGGCAGCCTTAGTCTCCGCAGCCTTCGACACTCGTGCCGGAACGGCCTTCGCTGTCGCCTTGACCGATGCCGAGGTCGCCGCCACTGCCTTGGCTTTCGTCGCCTTGATCGCCGCTCCGCGGCCCTCGACCGCTTCCGGATTGCTGACGCCGAGCAGATCGGCGAGGAACCGGCCGGTGTGGCTCTCCGGAACTGCCGCCACCTCTTCCGGCGTTCCCTCGGCAACCAGCAGACCGCCGCCACTACCGCCTTCCGGGCCAAGGTCGATCACCCAGTTCGCGGTCTTGATGATATCCAGGTTGTGCTCGATCACGATCACCGAGTTGCCCTTGTCCACCAGCCCTTGCAGAACCAGCAGCAGCTTGCGGATGTCCTCGAAGTGCAGCCCGGTGGTCGGCTCGTCGAGCACGTAGATGGTCCGGCCCATCGACCGTTTCTGCAGCTCACCGGCCAACTTGACGCGCTGCGCCTCACCGCCGGACAGGGTGGGTGCGGACTGCCCCAGTCGCACGTAACCAAGCCCGACGTCCACCAGGGTGTTGAGGTGCCGGGCGATCGCGGGGACCGCCGCGGAATCCATCGGCGTGAAACGCATCCCCAGGCGTACGCCGTCACGCACTAAATCGGGCGGTGCTTTTGGCAGGATGTGACGCTGATACTCGGTGACCTGGGCGATGGATCGGCGCAGCGCGCCCGTCAACTCAGGCGAAATGCGTTGGGCGGCGGCGGACATCTCCTCGGGCGTCACGCGAATCTGATCGGCGGAGAAATTCGGGTCGTCGAATATCTGTGAACTTTCGACGATCGCCTCGTCGCCGC
>JANNPJ010000665.1:0-14915 GCA_031400005.1 Kineosporiaceae bacterium
CCGGCTTCCACCGCCAGGGTCAGTTTCCTCCAGGAACGCCGGTGGCGCGCCCATCCGACGCAGGCGCACCTGCAAGGCGACGAAATTCCCGGCCGGCGGCAGCTTCGCAGTCGTGCTGATCGGCATCTGTTTCGGCCGGTATGCACTCCTCGCTGCCTAGCTAGGGCGCTTAGGTGGATCTTGGTTGTGGCGGCTGTCGAACAAAGGGCCGAACAAGGGTGAGCGGCGGAGCCGGGAGACCGGTAGGGTCCGGTGTCCGTGATCTGGGGGGTCTTGTCCTTTGTTTGCTATTGAAGTTGCAATGCGCCCTTTTGTGGCGGCCGCCGGTATGACCTTCGTCCTGTTCGCGAGTGCGGCCTGCGGGAACGCTCCCGTGGTGACGCTTGCCGGATCGGGGGCGAGCACCGCCGAGGCTGTCCCTGGCGGTGTCGCGGGTGGTAACACCGTCAAGGTGTGTGCAGACGTGAAGCGGATCAACACCACAACCGCAGCGAAGCTGACCGCCACGCTGAAGGCGCCCTTCGACGCGGCCATGGCGGGCGAGGCATCGGAGGAGGAGCTCGCCACGGCGTTCGAAAAGGCCGCCAAGAAAATGGTGGCAACAGGCGGTAAGTGGATCAAAAAACTGGAGGCACAGAGCGCTGCCGCCACGGACCCCGCGCTGTCCAAGGCGGTAGCCGAGATGGCCACCGCCCTGAAGCCGTTGACGACGGGGCGCGGCAGCCTTCAGACGATGAACGAAGCTGTGCAGAAGTCTGAGAGCGATCTGGCGCCGTTCTGCGGTGGTGCTCCGGTGGCGACCGGGTCAGCCAGTCCCGCCGCCGAGGTCGCCGCTGGGGTCGGACCGGAAACGGCGTGCCCGGCACCGGCCGCCTTCGACACCGCCGAGAAGTGGAAACCTATAAAGAAGGTTCCCGCCGTATTGCTCCCCTCCGGGCTTACGCGGCTCTGCGATATCAATCGTAAACTCGCTGGCTTCATGAGTTATATCCGGGTTTGGAGCATGCAGGACGCCGGCCCGAAGGCCGCGCTGAAGGCGGTGGCCAACGCATTTGGCAAGCCCACAGCCGTGAAGTACCGATTCGTCACCGCAGGCGGGAAAAAGGCAATCGAGGTCACTTACACCCACGATTCCATCCTGTCCGCCGTCGACGAATCGCCCGGCCGGGCGTTCGCCGTCAAGACGCCGAGCGGCGAGGTCCTCGTCGTGAGCTGGGAGGGCTTTACCGAGGAACACTACAAGCTCGGCCTGAGCGCCTACAACCTCGCACGCTTCAGCCTCACCTTTCCCTGATTCCGGCCGCCCGCGGTCCCGAAGGATCTGGACCTGCATCTGGTCGTGGACAACTATGCGACGCACAAGACCCCGCAGGTGAAAGACTGGCTGATCAATCAGACGAGGTGGGTCAGCACCGCTTTGGACTGTGAAACGGCTCTCCTGAGCTCGGAATCACGGTCCAAAGCGGTGCTGACCTGCTTTCAGGGGTAGGTGACCACGGTGCTGGTTCCGAAGCTGCCTACCACCGGGGTACCGGCGTCATTGATTGTCTTCTCGATGCCGCCGCTGCCGTTCAGGAAGACCGTGACCATGTTGTGGAGCTTCACCCCTGGCCGTTGCGGCACCTCGATCCCCCGGGCCGCGCGGATGTCTACGCCCTGGTTGAAGAAGGAGTAGACGCCCAGGCCCCAGGCTTCGTGCTTGCGGACCGATCGGTCGAGTTTGTACGACGCCCAACCCTTTCCGGTCGGACTGGTCCAGGCGGACTGGCTCGGCGGATCGTACGGTAGCTCGCTCTGGTAGAAGATTGTCCGGCCCCGCTCGCCATTCCAGATGGTCTGATACTTCTGATAATGCTCGACGAACAGGCCGTACGCGGTCACGTCGTCGCCGTTCACCACCACCCCGGTGTCGGCGGTGTTCTGCGTCCATTCGGCGCCGGAGCCATGGTCGGCCCGCCAGGCCCAAATGTTGTCGATCAGCGTGTCGTCACTGTTGATCGTGAGACTGGTCCGGGCCTTGCCGACCCATGGGCCACCGATGCGGAAGAACACGTCCTGCAACGAGATTGGATTGTCGGAATGATCGCGGTGGCTGCCCTTGTGGCCGACCTCGACAAGCGTTTTCGACTCGCGAGCCCCGGCATCGACGAGCACTCCCGCGATCCGGACACCGTCCACGTCGTCGATGGTGAGCGCGGCGTCACCGGTGTCCGGGGCCAGACTCGGCATCCCGAGCCCGAGTACCACAGTGTTCTCGTGCTTCACCCGAAGCGCCTTGTCGAGATGGTAGACGCCCGGGGTGAGCAGGAGGTGCTTACCTTGCGCCAGCTCGGCGTTGATCTTCCGGGCGCCGTCGGTGGGCTTGGCGATGTAGAAATCTTGGATCGAGAGTGACGACCCGGCTTCGGTCTTGCCTGCACCCCAGGATGTTCCCGACGTGTCGTGCCGCAAACTCGGCACGAAGACCCGGTACTTCCCTGCGGAATCGACGTACAAGTAGGGCTTTTCCCGGGTGACCGGGCTGGTCGGCAAGGTCGTGTAGGGGTTGGTCGGGAAATCAGCGGCCGGAACCGATCCGGTGACACCAGAAAACACCTGATTCCAGACGCCATTCGTCCAGATGTCTCCGAGTTCGCTATCCCGGGTGATCCACTGCTGCTGCGAGCCGTTGATCGTGATCCCGTCGACCTTGGAGTCGGCCAGGTACCCTCCGCTGGAGAAGCCTCCATTGCCGGGCTCCAGCCAAAGGATGCCCTTGATGTGTACCCGGCGCATCGGCGAGGCCTGCGAGACGGCCCACTGGTTCGACCAGTCGGTCGGCGTCACGGACAGGTTCTCCGCCGACCGCCAGAAGTTGGTCAGCGCCGAGATCCCGGCCGCCGAATTGGGATCCGGCTGACCAGTGACCCGGACCGCGCCACGGATATCGACGTCGTCCGGATTACGGCCGAGGCCGGCCACCGTCGTGTAGTAACCGAGGCGGGCGTTCACATCGTACGAGCCGGGCTTGAACAGCACGGCATAGCGATCGGTCCCCATCTCGTTGCCGTCCTGCTGCGCTGCCAGCGCATCGAGTTTCGCCTGGATCTCGGACACCGGAGTGGACGGGTCGTAGACAAAGACGTTCGGCCCGAAGTCCGGCGAGCCGGGGTCCGCCGCGGCCAACCCCGCGGATGGCACGACACCGGCTGCGGTCAGCAGCGCCGCGCCTGCGGCGAGCGGCAGGAATCGGCGCAGCGCGCTGCTGCGAGCACGATTGCTCGCTCGCGGATCGCCATTACGGACGGTCATCATAGACCTACCCATCGTGAGGACGACGGTCGGCCCGGTGCCGAGCTTCAAAATGAAAGCGCTCTCTTGAGGCAGCAACCAGGTCAAGCCGTAGCTAAAAGGATTGAGGGCTGTTCTACCCTGCTTGCGGCCCCCTGCGCTAGTGCCTGCCCTGTGGATCTTCGAGCCGAGGGCCTGCAGTCGGACGAAGATCTACGGGCAGGCACTCGCTCCTGGCTAGACGCGAGCGTTTCTCCTGGACGCCGGCGAATCGGTCGTGACGGTCGCAGCGAGGCTCGGGCACAAGAACGCGAACATCGTGATCCAGACCTACAGCCACCTCATGCCGAACAGCGAAGAACGCACCCGCAAGGGCGGTCGACGATGCCTGGAGCGCCCCGGGTGTGCCCCAGAAGAACACCGGAACCGCCTAAACTGGCCTCTGACCTGCGACGCAGCAGAATATCTGCAAGACCAAGACGGCCTGGCACCCCAAGGGCGTCTAGCCGGGCGCCCCCCAGCCCGGTCGTGATCATGCACGAAGTGACACATCTGCCATCTGCGCCCCCGCGGGCTGTCACTTTGTGCATGATCACCGACTGGGTGTCAATCCCGGCTGAAGACCTGCAAGAAATCCACCGGAAGGAGCAGGTCGTGCGCGCCGGGTTCGGCCAGATCGAGCAGTCGGTGCGGCGGGGTCCGGACCGGACGGCTGTCCCGGCCCACCACCGACCAGAGTCCGCGCGCCGGGACGTCACCCCGGTTGCAGTACACATGCGGGGTGGCGGCGTCGAACTCCAGCGAATCCCCGGCCCGAAGCACATAGGTCTCGAACCCCAACTGCAGGGTGAGCTCTCCGGACATTAGGTATGCGTGCTCAATCCCACTGTGCCGCAACAATTTTCCATTGGATGACGAGGCCGCCCCAGGTTCGTAGGTGACCAGCAGAACATCCAGCAGTTCCCTGGGACCGCGGGTCAGTCGCTCCCAGACGACGCCGGAGTCCAGGTCGAGGGTCTGTCTCTCGGGTGGGCGGATCACCGGCGAGACCCTGCGATCCACTCTTCCATCGGGCGGGGCAGCCGCGCCGGATGGCCTTGTCCTACCGTCCACCAGCGCGCCGTTCAGCCGCCTCGCGCCATCCAGGCCGGCCACGCCGTCCGGGCTCGCGTCGTCACCTGGGCGCCCGCCGTCACCTGGGCGCAGGCGGTCCCTCGGGTTCCCGACGTCCCCTCCGTTCCCGACGTCCCCTCGGTTCCCGACGTCCCCTGAGGTCCCGACGTCCCCCTGGTTCCCGGCGTCATCCAGGACGGCCCATTCCGACCGGAGGAGCGCGTCCAGGGACAGCCCGAGTTCGGACACCAGCGCAGACAGGGTGGAGACCGATGGGTCACTCTTACCGTTCTCGATCTGCGAGAGCAGGCTCGCCGTCACTCCGGTACGTCGACCGAGTTCGCGCAGGCTCAACCCGTTTCTTAATCGGGCGGAGCGGAGCAGCGCCCGGGCCCCTGAGTGCATCATGGGTGACGCCCTTCCCTCACCGAACGGGCACCGAACGGCCTCGGGCAGGATCACCGCCGTTGTCCGTTCTGGTCCCAATCGACGGTACACGAGCGTCGCTGACCAGAGCAGATGCAGACGGCATCGATGTCAGAAGGCATTCGCCCGGGCCCCTGCTCCGGTGCCTGGTGTGGTCGGTGAGGACGTGTGGAACAGGAGCCCTCGGTCAGCCGAAAGCTGTTTTCACATCAAGGATCTCCGCATACTTGCGGTTCAGGTCGGGCCAGCCGTAGTCCTTAGCTTGGCTGCCGACGACGGGCCCGAACGGAACGTCTTTCATCAGCGCGTCCGCGACGTCCAGGCAGAGATGCCAACCCGCAGCGACGGCCGAGAGCATCTCCTCGTCGGCGAGCGTGTGCCACAGCACCAGCGTGGTGCCGTCCTCGGTGGAGGTCAGATCCCAGCGGAGGACGTCGTCCCCCCAGCGGTACACCAACAATCGTGGCGGCTCCGACTCGAGCACCCGGCCGGCCTGCTCGACGTCATTGCTGGCGTCGTCGCCGTCCATCATGGTCATCCGCACCTCACCGGTCGTGGCCAAGCTGCGGTCAGTTGTGAAGGGCGCCCATTGTCGCAGTTGTCCTGGTTCGGTGAGGGCCTCCCAGACTCGCTGCACCGGGTGACTCAGCTCCCGGGTGAGAACGAGCGTCCAGCGCCCGTCCCCGACGAACGTGCACTGAGCCTGCATCGGCGGGCTGGGCTGGTATCCGTCCCGGTACGAGGACGGGGTGGATTCGCTCATTGCGACACTCCAGTTGGTCGAGGTTGTCGAGGTGTTGCTCCGTTGTCGGCGGCGTCGAGGGTGTCCATGGTGTCGAGGTGTTGCTCCAGGGCGTCCAGATGCCGGTTCCACTTCTGCCGGAATGGGCCGAGCCAGGCCTCCAGTTCGACGAACGGCAGGTGATCCAGACGGTAGATCCGCTGTTGGGCAGCCGTTCGGCTGGCGACAAAACCGTTGTCCCGCAGCACCTTGAGATGCTTTGACACCGCGGGTTGACTCAGCCCGAGGGAACCGACCAGCTCACCGACGCTCCGTTCGCGGTCAATCAGCGCATGCAGGATCCGCCGCCGAGTGGGGTCGGCGACCACGGCGAAAACATCGCTGGACACGGCGCTAACATACTCGTTCAGGTATATACGTGGCAAGGCATATCACGGCTCGCCTCAACGGCTTGACGTGCGACTCCGGGTTGGTGGTCGGATTCGCCACGATGCCGACCTCACATTCTTGAGGTCTGGCACGTTTGCTCAGTGTGAGACGAGAACCGTTCGAACGAGTGGTCGAGCTGCATGGGCCGATGGTGCTGCGGGTCTGTCGCGCCGTCCTTGGGCCGGTTGCGGCGGATGATGCCTGGTCCGAGACGTTCCTGTCGGCAATGACGGCCTATCCGGCATTGCGTCCAGATAGCAACATCGAGGCCTGGTTGGTCACCATCGCCCATCGCAAGGCCCTGGACCAGGTCCGGGTCGCGGCTCGACAGCCCGTCCTGACGCCAGACCTTCCGGAGGTGCCGGTTGTCGATCCAGACCCGGTTGGCGAACAGTCGAGGCTGTGGATGGCGCTCAGATCGCTCCCGCTCAAACAGCGACAAACTGTCGCCTATCACTACCTGGCCGGATTGCCCTACGCCGAGATCGCCGAGGTGCTGGGTGGGACAGCTGAAGCGGCCCGGCGGGCGGCCTCCGACGGCATCGCCACCCTTCGCAAGATCTACCCGATCGGAGAGGAAATATGAACAGCCCGCTTGAGCATGCCCTGTTCGCCGAACTGCTCGAGGTTTCCGAGACCACCCGGAGCGTTCTGCACGCCCGACTCGCACACGAGGCGGAGGCGGCCGGCGTCTTGGACATCGCCTACCGCACCATCGACAGCCCCCTAGGCGTCTTGCTCCTGGCAGCCACCAGACAAGGGCTGATCCGGGTGGCCTACGCGATCGAGAACCACGACCGGGTGCTGGCGGAACTGGCTACCAGGGTCAGCTCACGAGTGCTGCACGCGCCGGCCCGACTCGATGCCGCCGCTCAGGAGATCGAGGACTACCTCGCCGGCCGACGGACCCACTTCGACCTGCCGCTGGACCTTCGGTTGTCCACCGGATTCCGGCGAACCGTGCTGGACCATTTGCGCGATATCGCCTACGGCCGAACGGCGAGCTATGCGACCGTGGCGGTCGCGGCGGGTAGCCCCAAGGCGGTCCGAGCCGTGGGGTCAGCATGTGCCAACAATCCGCTACCTGTCGTCCTGCCGTGCCACCGGGTGGTTCGAAGCGACGGGACGATCGGGCAGTACGTCGGCGGAAGCGAAGCCAAGCGCAGATTGCTGAGCCTGGAGGCCGCCTCCTGAGAGATCACACGCTGAGATGCGTCCCTGGATCCGGCGGATACGCTCGCGCAATGGCCTCGCCTTCCTCGATCACCAGTCCCTCTCGAGCGCGAATAGTCGTGATTGGCGGCGGCTTCGCCGGCTTCGAGGCCGCCCGCGGCCTGGTGAAATTGGCGGGTGATGCCGCTGAGATTGTGGTGATCAACCCGACGAACTACTTTCTCTATCTGCCGCTGCTACCCGAAGTGACGGCAGGCATCCTTGATCCGCGGCGGATCGCGGTGTCTCTCGCCGGTGCGCTGCCCGACGTCCGACTGGTGTTGGGCCGGGTGGACAGCGGCGGGGTGGACATCGACAAGCAGACCGTTCACTACACCGACGCCGAGGGCCACCAGGGCGAAATCACTTACGACCGACTGATATTGGCCGCGGGTAGCGTCAACAAATTACTCCCCGTGCCCGGCATCAGTGAGCATGCGCACGGTTTTCGCGGCATACCCGAGGCAATCTACCTGCGCGATCACATCACTCGACAGTTCGCGCTGGCCGATACCGCGACCGATCCGCGGGAGCGGGCCGCCCGGTTGACCTTCGTCGTGGTCGGCGCCGGCTACACCGGGACCGAAGTGGCGGCACAAGGCCCGCTGATCAGCGCCGCCCAGCTCGATCGGCATCCGAGGCTGCGCGACGAACCGGTCCGCTGGCTCCTGCTCGACATCGCGAAGCGGGTACTGCCCGAACTTGACGAGCGGCTCTCCCGCACCGCCGACAAGGTGCTGCGCAAGCGCGGCGTCGAGGTGCTGATGGGCACTTCGGTAAAGGAGGCCACCGCTGAGGGGGTCCACCTGACCGACGGCCAGTTTGTGCCGACCCACACCCTGGTCTGGTGTGTCGGCGTCCACCCCGACCCTCTGGTCAGCGACGTCGGCCTGGAGACCGAGAAGGGCCGCCTGGTGGTGGACGAGTATCTCACCGTGCCCGGCCATCCGGAGATCTTCGCCTGCGGGGACGTCGCGGCGGTTCCCGACCTGACCCGGCCCGGAGAGGTCACCCCGATGACGGCTCAACACGCGACCCGGCAGGGGAAGCTGGCGGCCCACAACGTCGCCGCCTCCTTCGGTCACGGCGAGCGACGGGCCTACAAGCATCACGATCTCGGCTTCGTCGTCGATCTCGGTGGCACCCAAGCGGCCGCCAACCCGTTGCAGATTCCCCTCGCCGGCCTACCCGCCAAGGCCGTCACCCGTGGCTATCACCTGTTGTCGATGCCCGGAAACCGGGTCCGGACGGCAACGGAGTGGGTGCTCGACGCGATCTTGCCCCGGGAGACGTCCGAACTCGGGCTGGTCCGCTCCGGTGCGGTACCCCTTGATACGGCGTCCCCAGAGTTGACGGTTTCGCCCGACTCGCGGCCCAGCTGACCGTTACCTGGCCTCATCCACCGGCAATCACTTCACGGCGTCAAGATCATCCCAAGGGGCCCGCACGCCTCACCCCAACACGAGCAACCGTGCATGATCGCGGGAGGTGAGGGGGGTCAGTCGGCTGGGCGTGGCTTGGGGTTGGTCTCGTCGTCCGGTTCCGCGGGCCGTGCGGCCGGATGCTCGACCAGGGCCAGCACCCGCGAGGCCATGAACCGCGCGGTGCGGACCGGCGTCCCGCCCCGGGTTAGCTCGGTCACCTCGACGATGCCACGACCGTGTGACACCTCGACCCGGCGACCGGCCCGAGTCGCCACCACCTGGTAGCTCAGCGTCGACCCACCGGCGTCCACAACGATCTCCACTCGGTCACCCTTCACCCCTTTTGTAACGCTTGAGGGCGCGCAGAGCTTCCTGCTCACGCCTGTTTCAGTCCCCGCGCCTGGGGTACCTGCGATCCATGCGTGTGGACCGAGTCGTGGTCACGGGTGGGGCAGGCTTCCTGGGCAGCCACCTGTGCGAGGCGCTGCTGCGTGATGGTTGCGAGGTGGTGTGCCTGGACGACTTCCGCACCGGCACTCCGGCCAACCTCAGCGCAGTGATCCAACACCCGCGCTTCCGGATGCGCCTGCACGACCTGAACGAGGAGATTCGGCTCGACGGCCCGGTGGACGCCGTCCTGCACTTCGCCTCCTCGACCGCCCCCGCGGACTATCGACGACAGCCGATCCGCACGCTCGGAGCCGGGGCGATGAGTACCTGGCGGGCACTGGAGCTGGCCCGAAGCAAGTGCGCCCGGCTGATCTTGGGCTCGACGGCCGAGGTGTACGGCGAACCACAGGTGCACCCGCAACCCGAGCACTACTGGGGGTCGGTTGATCCAGTCGGCCCCGGCTCGGTTCATGGTGAAGCCAGGCGCTATGCCGAGGCCCTGACCGCGGCCTACCGAACCGAAGAGCGAACCGACACGGCGATCATCCGCATCTTCAACACCTTTGGCCCGCGAATGCGACTCTCGGACGGCCGAGCCATCGGTACCTTCATCCGGCAGGCACTACGCGGTGAGCCGTTGCTGGTGACCGGTGACGGGTCGCAGATCCGGTCCGCCTGCTATGTGGCGGACATGGTGGAGGGGATCCTCCGGGTGACCCGCAGCCCGCTGCCTGGTCCGATCAATCTCGGGAATCCGCACTGCAGATCGATCTTGCAGACCGCCCGGGACGTCGTCGCGGCGGCCGAATCGACGTCACCAATCATCTTCGTCGACGGCCGGATCGACGAGCCGGCCCGCCGCTCCCCCGACGTCACCCTGGCCCACCAACTGCTCGACTGGCACCCTATTACCACCTGGCAGGACGGGCTGGCAATCAGCATTTCCTGGGCCCGTCGCCACAGGACTGTGAATGTTCCTGCACCACAACGCTTTCCACGATCTAGATTAGCCGTTGAGAGGTAAGTTTCGAGAGCAGGTGAATACTTAAAGCGACGGTTCGCTTCCGCTCCGAAGCCAATCCGGTTAGGGTTGAGGTGCGTACAGAACTGGGGCAAGCAGGGACCCCGTTACTTCGGGGTTGACGCCCCTGTGGAGTCCGCGATGCAGATTCACCTTCTCTCCTCTCAATCAACCGCCTCCCAGACCGGGTTCGGCACCGAAGCCGCGGCCGAAACCGGAATCGCCGTCGGCCATCCTCACCACCTTCCAGAGGACCTGAGCGCGGCGCTGCGCGAGAACGGCCATCGAGTCGAAGTCAACCTGCTCGGCGACGCACTGCACGGACGGGAACTGACGTCGCTACGCGAGGGCGCGACCGCCGGGCGGAAGATCGGCGCCAGACTGAGCGAGAACGAGTGCGTGCTGCACGCCTTGGATCCGGTCGCCTGGGCAGCCGCGCTTACCGCACGCAGCCTCACTGAGGCCTCGGTGGTGCTGCGCTTCGGCGAACCCGCGAGCGAATCGGCAACCGAACGCCGCGCCTACCGAGCCTGCCTGCGGTCGGCCGACGCGATCGCCGTAGCCGAGGACGGTGATCGACTGGCCGCCGTTCGAGCCGGAGTGTCCGACGGCAAGGCGCTGATCGTGCCGGATGTCGTCGGCATGCCGACCGAGCCGGCCGACCCGGCCATGCTCCGTCCCGGCCGGAGCGTGCTGTCCCTGAGCGGAATCGGGGCGGGTAGCGGGATCGAGAACCTGCTGTCGGCATTGCGCTGGGCACCATGTCAGGAGCTAGTTGTGGCCGGAGCCGGCAGCCGAGCCGATGCAGCAGCACTGCGGGCCGGGCTGGAACGGCTCGATCTGATCGAGCGGGTCCGGTGGCTCGGCTGGGTGGATCGAGCGCACGCGGTCCGGCTGATCGACGCGGCGGCCCTGGTCGTCCTGCCGAGCCCGATCACCGGGGTGACCGCTGCGATCGAGGCAATGGTCAGATCCCGGGCGGTCGTGGCGATGGACAGCGGAGCCGCCGCCGAGGTGGTGGTGGACGGCGTCACCGGGTCGGTGATTCCGGCCGACCGCCCCGACATGCTTGGCCGGTCCCTGCGACGGCTGCTGAACAACCCATTCCAATTGGAGGCGATGGGGTTGGCCGGCCGGGAGCGAGCGCTGACTCGGTATGCCCGATCCAGGGCGGTGAGCGCCACCGAGCAGGTCTACCGGATCGCGCTCGGTGCCGCATGAGCGCCGCGCCCGAGCTAATCGACGGCATGAGCGAGAAGCGGCGCGACGGCGCCTGGACGGAGGCCGCCCGCAACGACGCAGTCGCTTGTGGGCGGCCGGAGGAAGGCGTCGTCATGAGCGCCGCGCCCGAGCGAGTCAAGAGCATGAGCGAGAAGCGGCGCGACGGCACGACCGAGGCAAGCGACGGCCGCGCGGCGCATCTCGACTTCGTCGATCAACTTCTGATCGCGGCTGCCTCCGCGACCGGCGCGAGCCGGCTACGGATGCTGAACGACGCCGTCGTCCGGTTCGTGCCAGTGGCGGAGTCGTTGGCTGCCCGATACGCCGGTCGGGGAATCCCGCAGGAAGATCTGGCCCAAGTCGCGGCGCTCGCCTTGGTGAAGGCAAGCCGTGGCTATCGTCCCGAAAAGGGCACTCGATTCGCCGCTTACGCGATTCCTACGATCAATGGTGAGCTACGGCGGCATTTTCGTGACCACGGCTGGGACATCCGCCCCACCAGGAGACTTCAGGAACTTCGAATTCGCTTCCGAAGCGCCACTATTGAGCTGACAAACCGGCTTGGTGTGGCCCCTAGCGTGGACGACGTCGCTGCCCATCTCGGCACGAACGGGCACGAGGTCCGGGAGATGCTGATCGCCGGCGAGGGCTATTCCACCGTGTCGTTGGATGCCCCGCTGGAAGTCGGCGGACACGATTCTGTGCTCGGCGACACCCTTGGCACCGAGGATGACGAGCTTGAAGAGATCGTCGACCGGCTGGCCGTCGATCCCCTGCTGGCCGCCCTGCCCGAACGCGAACGGAACGTGCTGACCCTCCGGTTCTACGCGGGCTGGACCCAGAAGCAGATCGCCACCGAGCTCGGAATCACCCAGATGCAGGTGTCCCGAACGCTCAGCCGAACGCTGCGCCGACTGCACGACGCTGTCGTCGAAGAGGCGCCGTCCACCCGCTGAAACGTTTCTGAACAATTACTGACGCGATTGACTTGAACAATGCCTGACGCGGTTAGTAATGTTCTCTGCATCACGAACGGCCATCCGGGCCACTTCGTCGAGTCTGTGGAGGTGCACCATGGCGGAGCTTTCTCGACTGCCGGTTCCGGTTGCTGATGTCTGGGAATGGCAGCTCCACGGAGCCTGCCGCGAGGCCGACCCGCAGCTGTTCTTCCACCCCGAGGGCGAGCGCGGACCGGCCCGACACAAGCGTGACGCCGCTGCGGTGCAGGTCTGCGCCGGATGCCCGGTTCTGCAGCAGTGCCGCGCACATGGTCTGTCCGTGCGCGAGCCGTACGGTGTCTGGGGCGGGCTGACCGAGGACGACCGTGAAGCGATCTACCGCGCCGAGCGCAAGGACCGTCTCGCCGCCCGCCGGTCCGATGGACTGGCCGCCGCCAGCTGAGCAACACCCGCTAGCTCAGCAACACCTACCAGCCGAGCAACATCCGGCAGCTGAGCAAGACTGCCAGTTAGCACCACTGGTATATGTCGTAGGAGTGAACCGGTCTCAACTCCGGCTGCCCGGCTTCCGATCTCACGTGGGTGACCCGGCGCCAGCAGCTCCCCCGTTCAGCGGGCCAGCCTCAACGGCAGGTCAGCCCCGAGCCGGAGCTACCGCAGCTGCCCGGTTTGGACGTGATCGCCGAACTCACCGCTGATTCCGATCGGACGTCGTACCAGGCGCGCCGCTACGGCGTCGACTACCGCTTGACGGTGTACGACCCGCAGCCCGGTGAATCAACCAGCACGCTGCGCAGATTCCGGCGCGACGCGGCGCTCCTGGCCGAACTAGCGCACCCCCGGCTGCCCGCAGTCCACGAGGTGGGTCAGATCGGGGATCGGCCCTATCTGGTCACCGAACTGGTGTCGGGTCGGCCACTGACCGACGTGATCGCCGGTGCCCCGATCTCCGTATCGGACGCGATGCGGCTGATTTTGGACGTCGTCGAGCCGCTGACCGCGATGCACCGGCAGGGCCTGGTGCATGGTGACCTCGGCTCGCGTCAGCTGATCGTGCTGGAGGACGGCTCGGCCCGACTGCACGACGCCGGGATCGGCACCGGTGGCCGGGGCAATCTTGGCTATCTCGCCCCAGAGCAATCCGGAGCGCTGGGCCGGCCGGTCGACAACCGCACCGACCTGTACGCGCTCGGTGTGGTGTTGTTCGAGTGCCTGACCGGCACCTTGCCTTTCCTGGCCGAGGACCGCGGCATGCTGGCCGAACTGCAGGCGGAGCGATCCGCCGCTGACCCCCGCACGCTCACCGGCGACCTGCCCGAGTCGCTGGCCCTGCTGGTGACGACCCTGTTGGCCAGAGAACCCGCAGATCGCTATCAGAGCGGCGCAGAACTGGCCGCCGACCTGAGACTGCTGCTCGGCGAACCGCCGCTGGACCTGGATGACACCGCGAAGGTGCTCGGCCGCGGGCGCGAACTAGATCTGATCAACGAGCTCTGGGATCAAGTACACCGAGGCCGTGGTCGCGGCGTTGCCGTGCGTGGCATCGCCGGGGTGGGCAAGACCAGTTTGATCGAGGAAGTTCTGCGCAGTGCCCGTCGAACCGGGGCTCCAGTGCTCTCCCTGACGTGTCGCCGCGACGACCCGGAACCGCTGGGTCCGCTGCGGCGGGCGGTGGACAGCCTGATCCGGGACGCCGACACCCAACCGGTTACGCAACGCAACGAACTGCATGCCCGGGTGCGCTCGGCAGCCGGGCGCGCAGCCCCGCTACTGGCCGGCCTGTCGCCAGCGCTGGCCGGTCTACTCGGGCATACCAGGCTTCCGGAGATCGACCGACATGATCAGTTCGCCGCCGCGGTCAGCCAGTTCATCACCGAGTTGGCCCTGCTCAGTGGTGGTCTGGTGCTGGTCACGGACGACGCCGACCTGATCGACCCGAGCACCCTGCGGATGATGAGCCTGCTGGCCGCAACCCTGGCCGACGTCCCCATCCTCAGTATCTGCTGCTTCCGCACTGACCGACCCGAGCCCTCCGCCCTCGACCCGTCGCTAGCCGCGCTACGGGCCGCGACCGATCTTGACTTGGTGCTGGAGCCACTGGAGCGACCGGGAGTGGATGGTCTCCTGGCTGCTCGGCTGCCAGGCCTGGACCTCGACTCGCCCCTGGCCCGAACCTTGCGTGAGCACGGTGCCGGGAACCCGTTCGTCATGCTGGCTCACCTGCGAACGATCGTTGATGCCGGGTTGCTTCACCCGCACTGGGGGTCGTGGCTCCTCGACGAGGAGGGCCGCGACCAACTGGCGCTTCCGGATGACCCGCTCGGAATGGTGCTGGCCGAACTGGAGACGCTGGAGCCGACCACCCGCGGGGTGCTTGCCGTGGCCGCCGTGACCGGCTGGCGGTTCCGGCCCGCGGACGTCACCGCGATCGGCGGGCTTGCTTCGGAACAGACATTCACGGCTCTCGCCGAGGCCACCGACCGCGGACTGGTCGAACTCACCGGCAAGGGCGACTACCGCTTCCGGCACGCGCGGACCCGAGAAGCCCTGCTGGCCGGCATCGAGCCCGAGGAATCGGCCCGATTGCACCAGCACGCCGCCGAGGTCCTCGGGGCGCTACTCGATCAGAGCTCCCCGTCGTACCCGGCCGATTGCTACGCGATCGCTCAGCACTACCTGCTCGGCAGGCCGTCCGATTCACCGGACAG
>JANNPJ010000669.1:0-6784 GCA_031400005.1 Kineosporiaceae bacterium
CCGGCTTCCACCGCCAGGGTCAGTTTCCTCCAGGAACGCCGGTGGCGCGCCCATCCGACGCAGGCGCACCTGCAAGGCGACGAAATTCCCGGCCGGCGGCAGCTTCGCAGTCGTGCTGATCGGCATCTGTTTCGGCCGGTACGCACTCCTCGCTGCCTAGCTAGGGCGCTTAGGTGGATCTTGGTTGTGGCGGCTGTCGAACAAGGGGCCGAACAAAGGTGGGCGGCGGAGCCAGGAGACCGGTAAGGTCCGGTGTCCGTGATCTGGGGGTCTTGTCGTTTGTTTGCTATTGGAGTTGTAATGCGCCCTTTTGTGGCGGCTGCCGGCATGGCCTTCGTCCTGTTCGCGAGTGCGGCCTGCGGGAACGCCCCCGTGACGACGCTTGCCGGTTCGGTGGCGAGCACCGCCGAGGCGGTCCCTGGCGGTGCCGCGCGGCTCAGGCCACCCCTGGCTAAGCGCCGGCGCAGTCGGCCGTCCACCGTTCCTCGCCGGTCGGGCCTTACACCCGGGTGCACCGAACGGCACCGGCATAGAACCGCTTTCGCGGAAGCAAGTCCAGATCGTCTACCTGCAATGGTTTTGGCGCCGCTGGTAGCCGCGATGGTGGCCATAGGATTTATCTTTGGTTTGTTGCAGACAGCGGTTTCGGCCTACTCCCGGGTCCTGCTGCTGGCGATGTCCCTGATGGCCTTTGGTGAGATGCCGCTATGGCTGGGGATGGCGCTAACCGGTGCGAGCGTGGCCATCACCTCCGCATTGCTCGACAGCCGCCTCCCCGGTCGAAGTGTTGACGTCGAGCATCCACGTCTCGTCGTCCAAGAGTTCTCCACGAACGCGCCCACGGCGAAATGAGGGGCCCGCTCTCGAACCCCTTGACGGAGTGACCTTTCGTCAAGGGGTTCGAATCCCTCATCCTCTGCTGGAGTAGTAGGTGATCTTCTCATCCAGGACCGTCAGGGCGGCCTGGGTCTGCTGGAGTCGGTCCTGCAGCTCCTCCTTGCGTCGGCGTAGGAAGGCCACTCGGTCCTGCCCGGGGTTCTCGGTGCGGAGCAGTTCGGTGAACCGTCGGAGGTCGGCGATGCCCAACCCGGCATCACGCAGGCAGGTGACGATTCCGATCCAGGCCAGGTCGTTGTCGTCGTAACGACGTCGACCGCCGGCGCTGCGCTCGATCGGTCCGATCAGGCCCTCGCGCTCGTAGTAGCGCAGAGTGTCCAGGGTCAGTCCGGTCGCTGCCGCGGCCTCTGCCGGCTCGTGGATCGTCATCCGCGTCCCCCTTGGGTGACTCGTTGTTCGCACGATTTCTCAGACCGCCTCGTCCAGCTGCTTGCGTAGGTCGTCGTCGAGGTTGAGGTTGAGCGAGTCCATGGCTTGGTCGAGTTGCTCGAGACTACTGGCACCAACGATCGGCGACACTCCCGGACCATGGCCCAGGAGCCAGGCCGACACCACCTCGTTCACCGAGATGCCGAGCTCAGCCGCGATCTTGGCAAGCACCGCCAGGCGCCGGGTGGTTCCCGGGTGGTCATAGACCTCCGGCAACGGCCGGTCGGCGCGGACGTACGCGCCGTCCAACATCGAGCTGTAGGCCCAGACCGCGATTCCCGGCTCGGTACTCGCGTAATCCAGGTGCTCCGGCGTCAGCCACATGTGACCGCCCCCGGGTGGGGCTGTGTCGGGTCGCGGCTGGAGGTAGCTGTACCGCAGTTGGAGCGCGCTCCAGCCGGTCAGGCCACGCTCGGCGGCCAGGGCCCGGCCGCGTTCGACCCGCCACGTCAGGTGGTTGGAGGCCCCGAGCCGTCGGACCTTCCCGTCGGCGACCGCCGCGCCGAACGCTTCCACCGTCTCGGCGAGCTCGACGGACCGGTCCTCGGCGTGTGCCCAGAGCAGATCCACGTACTCCAGGCCGAGCCGCTCCAGACTGCCTCGCAGTCCATTCTCGATCGCCGCCGCGGACAGCCCTTCGGCCGTCTCCGGCCACCGGTGCGGAATGGTCGGCCGGGCGCGGACTTTGGTGGAGATCAGTACTCGCTCGCGGATGCCGGGACGAGCCGCCAACCACCGGCCGAGTACCAGTTCGCTGGCTCCGCCGAGTCCGTTCGGCTCGTTCCAGAACGAGTAGCAATTCGCCGTGTCGATCCAGCGGCCACCACGATCGACGAAGTGATCCAGGAGCGCGAACGCTGTCGGTTCGGGCACCGTGCTGCCGTAGTTCATCGTGCCGAGCACGATCGTTGATGTCCGATGCTCAGTTGAGGTCATGAATCCAGGCTGTCATCTGGAGCGCACTCCAGGTCAAGCCGTGGCGCTCCCGAATCCGCACTCGCATTACTACTGGGATACGACCTGTCCGACGGAGCATCCACAATTCGTGATTTGGTTGCCCGATGGAGGTTCCACAGCAGGGGTGGCTAGAGGCGAGCCCAGCTCCGGTAGCGCATCTGAGGGTACTGCCTCCCGCGCGGCTTCACCAGCGTCGGCGCACGGTGGCCTTGGTGCCGGTCACCAAGCTCGCTGCCGGCACGTCGTCGGCGACGATCGCCCCGGCGGCGATCACGGCGTCGCGGCCGATACTGACGCCGGGCAGGATCGTTGCCCCCGCGCCGATCCACACGTTCTCCGCCACA
Organism: Kineosporiaceae bacterium; assembly: GCA_031400005.1. Classification (GTDB taxonomy): domain Bacteria; phylum Actinomycetota; class Actinomycetes; order Actinomycetales; family Kineosporiaceae; genus JANNPJ01. The sequence goes on from JANNPJ010000669.1 coordinate 2,628, forward strand.
TCGATGGGTGCGCCTGTGAGGTACAGCTTGCGTTCCACCGGATCGACTGGGTGACCGCCGGTGATGAACGTGGCCTTCGGACCGATCATCACGCGCTCGCCCAGCCGAATTCCGGCGTAGTCCAGGAACGTGCAGCCCTGGTTGATGAACACCCGCTCGGAAAGGTCCAGGTGGAGCCCGTGGTCGGTGTAGAAGGGCGGGTAGATGGTTACCTTCGCGGGGAGGGGGCGACCCAGAATCTGCTCGAACAGTGCGGCTTTACCCGCGTCGTCATCGAAGGGCAGGATGTTCAGCCGCGAGGTGAGCTCGGTGACGCGCAGGACCCTTTCAGCCATGGCCTGGAACTCGGGGCTATGAATGCGCATGAAACGGTCGCTGGGCATTCCGCGATCCTCTCCCACGCCTGACGAACCAAGGGGGAGACGCGCCCTAAAGAAACACCGTTTGCGTATCCATTGACCGGCCGGGGCCTTCGACGAAGGCTCGTCAGTGGTGACCGTGTCGGCCGAGGGTCTTCAGGCGCTCTTCAGGAGCCCGCTGGCCTTCTGGTCGACGACGTCCAGGGGGGCGATGCCGAGTTCCTCGGCCGCACCGACGAAGCGCCCCTCGTCCTCGTCTTCGTCCTCATCACCGGCAGCCTGCACGACGTCGCCGACCACGCAGGTGACGTTGTCCGGGGCCCCGGCTCGTAGAGTCAGGTCGATCAGCTGGTCGATCGCTCGGCCCGGGTCACGGGTACCGGTCAGGGCCTGCTCGATGAGCTCGAACGAGACGTAATCACTCAGTCCGTCACTGCACAGCAGGTAGCGATCGCCCGGCACGGCGTCCCAGACGGAGACCTGGGCCGAGACCCCGTCACCGGCTCCTCTCAGCACCTTGAGCAGCACGTTGCGCTGCGGGTGATCGGCCACCGCCTGCTGGTCGATGCTGCCGATGTCGGCCAGCATTTGCACGTAACTGTCGTCCTTGGTCAGTTGCCGCAGCCGGCGCTCGCGAAGCAGGTACGCCCGGGAATCGCCGACATGAGCCAAGGCGATCTTGTCGCGATCGATGACCATGGCGGTGAGGGTGGTGCCCATACCGACCAGGTTCGGGTAGCTCTCCGTTGCCCGCAGCAACCTGGTGTCGGCGAACTCCACCGCTGCCGGGAGGTCGTGCTCGCTGCCGAGCAGGGAGAGGTGATCATCCAGGTAGGCCACCGTGCGCGCGGCCAGGGCACTGGCGATCTCCCCGAACTCGGCACCACCCATGCCGTCGGCGACCAGGAGCAACCGTCGACCCACGTACCCGGAGTCCTCGTTGTTTGATCGGCGCAAACCGGGGTGTGTCTTCGCGACCGCATGAATCCTCAGTGACATGCGTACTCCCTCTCGCCCGTGACCTGGTGGCTTACTTTGCCAGAGGCATGACACGACGGCTAGAACGGCTGAATAAATACCCTTGCGCGGAAGGCCTCGACGGGAACCGGACCTGCGGAGGCAGTTCGGTCGATGCAGCACGCGGATACCCAGTCGTCCGGCAGCGGCGTTGACCTCGCTTCATTCAACAGGTTGTGTGGCCGTCACAAATTTACATTCACTGAGCATCCCGCGAATTGCTGAAGTAGGTCTCTTCTACAACATGAGTTAATATGGCTGCACGGTCGCCACTGCTGAATTCTGTGCTGTACGCACCCTTGAGTATCTTTTCTGCTCTCATTTTCCGTCGGCCGGTCAGAGTCGCTCTCGGACTCTTGTTTCGGGCTGCTCGCTCGCGGATGGGCGAACAGCGGACGCCGACCGGATCTCACTCGCGGCCACCCTACGCCCGGATGAGGACCGGCGTTCGGGCCGAACACGCCTGGCCGATTCGGCTTGTGGTCTCGAAACTGTCGGTGGGCTCGGTTAGCGTGCTTGGCATGTCTATAACTTCTGTTCCCCACGCTGACCGGCCCGTCATGCCCGAAGGGTACGGGCTGCCGAGCAGTACCGATGGGATGCTGAAATGGTCCGAGGTCGAGGCGCGATTGGTGACGGCGACCCACTACTGGCTGGCCACCGTCCGGCCGGACGGCAGGCCGCATGTCGTTCCCCGCTGGGGCGTCTGGGTCGATGGCCGGTTCTGGTACGACGGTGCACCGACCACCGTTCATGCCCGCAACCTGGTTGTTAACCAGTCATGTTCGTTGAACCTCGAGAACGGCACCGAAGCTGTCATCGTCGAGGGTGAGTCGCTTCCGGCGCGGGCGCCGGCCGAGGGTCTCGGCGCCCGGCTGTCCGAGGCCTTCGCCAAGTACCACGATCTGGGCTACCAACCGAAGGCCGATGCCTGGGCCGGTGAAAGCGGAGGCGGACTGCGGGTCCTCACCCCGCGCCGGGCTCTGGCGTGGTTCGCCTTTCCTGCCGATGCCACCCGGTTCCAGTTCGACGGGTAGGCCAGTTCGAAGGCCGGTGAGGCAGGGTAAGCCTCACCGGCGGCGGAGGTGGACTTCCCGGCGAGCGGAACGGGGCGTTCCCAACCCTGCGGGGAGTGCGGACAATCGCCGCGTCGGTCGACTGAACCGGATCCGATGTCGATGGAAGGCGCGATGAGTCGATGGAAGGCGCGATGAGATGAGCACACCATGAACAAGGTGCGGATCGCGGTCGCGGGTACCGATGGCACCGGAATACGGCAGGCTGAGGAACTGCAGGTGGCGCAGTCAGCCGAACTCGCCGCCGTCGTCGAACCAGGACCCCACGGTCCGGAAATGGCACTGCAGTATCGAGTTCAGCACTACGCGACCCTTGAGCAGTTACTTGATCTGGACCCGCCGGACGGCGTCATCCTGGCCACTTCCCACCGGTTGCCTGCCGATGCCGGGCTGACCTGCGTAGCGGCCGGGGTCCCGGTTCTGGTGGAGCGACCGATTGCGGACAGCGTCGAGGCCGCTGCCACGCTGGTTGAGGCCGGGGAAGCGGCCGGCGTCCCGATTCTGACCGGTCATCACCGCCAGTACGGCTCGATCATGGCCAGTGCCCGAGCGATCATTCGCAGCGGCCGGCTCGGATCGCTCGTCGCCGTCGTGGGAACCGCGTTGTTCCGCAAGCCGGACGAGTACTTCGAGGTCGGCGGTGGCTGGCGACGTGAACCCGGTGGCGGCCCGGTACTGCTCAACCTGGTCCACGACGTCAACAATCTGCTGTCGCTGGCCGGTGACATCGTCGGTGTGCAGGCAGTGACCTCGAATGCGACCCGCCGGTTCCCGGTGGAGGACACCGCGGCGATGATCTTCCGCTTCGCCAACGGTGCGTTGGGCACCTTCCTGCTCTCGGACATCGCCGGCTCGCCTCGATCCTGGGAACAGACCTCGATGGAAGACAAGGCTTTTGCCGGATATCCCGACGAGGACTGCTACCACATTGCCGGAACCCGGGGATCGCTGTCCGTTCCCACTATGCGGACCCGACTGTTCCCCGGAAAACCTTCGTGGACTCAGCCTTTCGCCGAATCAATAGAGGACGTCGACCGCACCGACCCGTGGGCGAACCAAATCGAACACTTCGCTGCGGTGATCCGCGGCCGAGCTGAACCAATCGTCAGCGGTCGTGACGGACTGAACACGTTACGGGTGGTGGACGCCGTGCACGAGTCGGCCCGGACCGGCGCGATCGTCTCACTCTGAAGATCAACTCCCGACATCCTAAGTCGTTCCAACCGAAACACTTTCGGTCTCCAGCAGCAATTGGCTCACCAGGTCCGGTGGCCCAGGCCGACCGAAGTGATACCCCTGGGCAACCTGACAACCCAGCCGACGCAACGCCAGTAACTGCCCGTGGTTCTCGATCCCCTCGGCGATCGTTTCCAGGTGCAGGGTCTGGGTGAGTTGGGCGATGCTCTGCACCAGGCTCTCCTCGGCGCGTGGATATCCGAAAACCTTTATGCTTGATTCACTTTGGTAGACCACGTCGCCATTTGGCCGAATTAGGCTGACCATGCTTCCGGGCTTCGTCCTGTTCGGTGCCACCGGCGACCTCGCCAAGCGGATGGTGCTGCCTGCGTTCTACACCCTGGCGCAGAAGGGCCTGCTGCCCAGCGATTGGCGGTTGATTGGCAACGGCCGTGGGGACGTCGCGCACGAGGACTTCCAGCAGCATGTCCACGATGTGCTCGAAGAGTTCGGCCCGAAGCCGGAGGCC
>JANNPJ010000122.1:0-5876 GCA_031400005.1 Kineosporiaceae bacterium
CCAAAACGATCGGGTGATCCGCGGACGCCACCCCCTTTGACGCCACCTGCTGACCTGAGGAGACTTCCAGGCGCACCTAAATGTGAGCGTTAACACAGCCAGGGGCAGCGCGCATGTGAAGCGGTGTCCGTCTCGCTGCCACCCCTGCCATCAGTCCTACCCACCCGATGAGCGCCGTCGTGCTTGTTGTTGGCTCGCGAGGAGCCAGCCGCGACGTCGGCGCGCACAGCAAGCTACGACGGCCGGCCCGCTGATCGATTTACCTCGGTCAGCGGGCCGGCCGCCCGGCCATCCAACCTCACTCAAGGAAGAGCGGACCCATGGCACCGGAGTTAGATCGACGCAGCGTGTTTCGATTCGGGGCACTGCTCGCCAGTGCGCCCCTGTTCCCGGCGGTGGTCGGCGCCGGCCCGGCGAGCGCCGCTGGTGCGGCCACGCCTGGCGCTGCCCCGATTACGCCGACCACCTGGTCCGTGGTCCCGCGCGCGCTGGCTGATGTCAAGCTCGCCTCCCCGCTCTTCATGGCCAAGCGTGACCTGATGCTGTCGTTCGCCCGCGGCTACGACATCAACCGGTTGCTACAGGTGTTCCGTGCCAACGCCGGATTGTCGACGCTGGGTGCTGTCGCTCCCGGCGGGTGGGAAGGCCTGGACGGCGAGGCGAACGGCAACCTGCGCGGGCACTTCACCGGCCACTACCTGAGCATGCTCAGCCAGGCCTACGGCAGCACCCAGGATGCCGGTTTCGCCAAGACGATCAGTTACGCGGTCGGTGCGCTGACCGAAGTGCGAGCCGCGCTGAACACCTCCCCGAAGGCCCTCAGCGTGCCCGGTAAGTTCGGCACCGCGGTGGAACTGTCGCGTGGCTCCTACCATTTCATCGATCTGCCGCCCACGGTGCTCGGCGGGTCCGCGGCGATCACCATCGCGGGCTGGGTCAAACCCTCCTCCGATGCCCAATGGGGCCGGGTCTTCGATTTCGGCAACGACACCCAGCGGTACATGTACCTGACCAACCGCACCAACAACGGCGTTCCCCGGTTCGCGATCACCACGAACTTCGCCGGTGGTGAGCAGGGGATCAACGGCACCGCAGCGCTGCCGCTCAACCAGTGGAGCCATCTGGCCGTCACGATTTCCGGGACCACCGGAACGCTCTGGGTCAACGGTGTTGTGGCCGGAACCAACACCTCGATGAACCTAAACCCCTCGGTCCTCGGGACGCTGAAGAACAATTGGCTCGGCCGGTCGAACTACGCCAACGACGCACCGTTCGCCGGTGCCCTTGACGATGTGAACATCTGGTCGCGTGCCCTGACTGCGGCCCAAGTGGCCCAGTTGCAGACCGGGCCTGCGGCAGCGTCGTCCGTGGGAGCGGGCAACCTGGCCGCCTACTCGATGGACGACACCGCAGGCGCAACGCTCACCGACGGGTCCGGTCAGGCCCGGAACGCGAAGATTGGCCGCACCTGGGGCAATCCCAGCCACCCGGGGTTCCTCGCCGCCTATCCCGAAACCCAGTTCATCACGCTCGAAACGATGACGAACAGCGACTACACCCGGGTGTGGGCTCCCTACTACACCGCCCACAAGATTCTCCGTGGACTGTTCGACGCCTACCAGTACACCGGGGACGCGCGGGCTTTGGACCTCGCCTCCGGCATGTGTGACTGGATGTACTCCCGGCTGTCCGTACTGCCGCTGGCTACTCGGCAGCGGATGTGGGGCCTGTTCTCCAGCGGCGAGTTCGGCGGCATGCAGGAGGCCGTCTGCGACGTCTACGCGGTCACCGGCAAAGCCGAGCACCTCGCGCTGGCCAAGCTGTTCGACCTCGACCGGCTCATCGATGCCACTGCGGCCGGGACCGACATCCTGAACGATCTGCATGCCAACCAGCACATCCCGATCTTCACCGGGTTGCTGCGGCTGCACGATGAGACCAAGGACGCGCGGTACCTGAATGCGGCGCGGAACTTCTGGCCGATGGTGGCTCCGGCCCGGATGTACAGCATCGGCGGCACCAGCACCGGGGAGTTCTGGAAGGCCTCCGGCGTCATCGCTGGGACCATCACCGACGTCACCGCCGAAACCTGCTGCGCCTACAACATGCTCAAGCTGAGCAGAATGCTGTTCTTTCACTCCCAGGACCCGAAATACATCGACTACTACGAGCGCACCCTGTTCAACCAGGTGCTCGGCTCCAAGCAGGACAAGGCCGACGCGGAGAAGCCGCTGATGACGTACTTCATCGGCCTGAACCCCGGGCACGTCCGGGATTACACGCCGAAGCAGGGAACCACCTGCTGCGAGGGCACCGGCATGGAGAGCGCCACGAAGTACACCGACTCGGTGTTCTTCACGTCCGCGGACGGAAAAGCCCTCTACATCAACCTTTTCATTGCGTCGACGCTGACCTGGGCGGAGCGGGGGATCACCGTCGAGCAGAAGACCGCTTTCCCCTTCGAGCAGCAGTCGCGACTGCGGATCCGGGGTCGGGAAGGGGCGTTCGACCTCAACCTTCGCATCCCGGCTTGGGCGCGCACCGGGGTTCGGGTGACGGTCAACGACGTGCCGGTGGCCGGGCCGTTCACCCCGGGCAGCTACCTGCGGATCAGCCGCACCTGGCGGGACGGGGACCTGGTGAAGATCGACTTCCCGTTCCAGATGCGGGTCGAGAAGGCCCTGGACGCCCCGGCGACCCAGTCCCTCTTCTACGGACCGATCAACCTGGTGGCCCGCGACCGGCGCACCGGTTTCCTCCAGTTGGCGCTCTTCCGAAACACCGCGCTGTCGGGTGACCTGCTGCCCTCCTTCACCCCGGTGGCGGGCAAGCCCCTGCACTACACGCTGGAAGGGATCGAGTTCGCGCCCTTCTTCGAGGGGACCGAAGACCCGACGCACGTCTACTTCCGCCGAACGGAACCGAAGATCGTCTTCGGTTCCCTCGACTCGGGAGTGGCCAATCCGGCCGGCACCGACGGCACTACGTTCCTGGATGAGCTCTGGGCCGGGGCTCCCTACCCGGCCCGCAACGACTTCCTCCAGGCCGTGACCACCACGGTCGCCTCGTGGGTGAAGGCCGGGCGACTCGCTGCCGCGGACGGAGACCAGGTCGTGCTCACCGCACGGCGCGCCACCTACCAGCGCTGACCTGCCGGACCCGCACTACCCAGGCCGGACGGTGGGGATGTTCCCGCCGTCCGGCCCGTCCTTCGAAGAATCGCGGTCTCTCGCAGGGCCGACCGGCCAGGCCCGGCACCCTCCGTCCGGTTGAATCCGCAGCGGGGTACTTCTTCGTCTGGTATCTCGCGAACCGCCAGGTCGACTCACCGGTGCTCATTGGATACGACAGCGCCGGGCGGGTCGTGGGCAAGTACCGCCTCAGCAACATGATCACGGGTGACCACGGGAGCACCGTTTCCTGAGGCGGTCAGTCGAGAGCGGCGTTGGGGTGGCTCGGCCGATCCGTCGATGAGCAAGATGCGCTGCTGTGCAAGGAAAGTCGGCGGTCCAAGGACAATCGCAGCCCGTCCCAGCGTCGTCGCAGCCACCGGTCATGACTGGCGATCACCACCGTCCCGGTGGCCGCTGCCAGCGCCTCCTCGAGCTCGGTCACCAGCGCCAGGGAGAGGTGGTTGGTCGGCTCGTCCAGGAGCAGCAGATCCGGCGGGTCGGCCAGCACCACGGCCAGGGCGAGGCGGCGTTGCTGGCCGGTGCTCAGTGCCCCGACCGGGGTTTCGTGCAGCGCCGGTGCAAGCAGGCCCAGCGAGCGCAGCGGGATCTCCTCCGCCCGCTGCGGACCGACCGCCTCGGTATAGGCCCGCCGGGCCGACGTTCTCGGGTCGGCGAACCGGGTGTCCTGTTCCAGCAGACCGACCCGGCCGCTCACGTCGACGCTGCCGGTGCTCGCGGCCAACCGGCCGGCCAGCACGTACAGCAAGGTGGACTTGCCACTTCCGTTCGCTCCGCTGACCAGCAAGCGGCCCCCGGCCGGCAGTGAGAATCCTGCCAGTGCCAACCGGTGATCCACGCACAGGTCACTGACTTCCACGGCACCGCCGGAACCGGTGAGATCCGCCGGTGGCCGTCGCGGCGCCCGCATCCGCAGGGGTGCCGGTGGGCGTGGCAAAGCGTGGCGTTCGGCGTCGGCAAGTCGGTGTTCGGCGTCATGGATCCTGCGGGCGACGGTGCGCTCTACCCGGGCGCCCTTGAACTTGGTGACGAACTTGTCGTTGTCCCGCGGGCCGCGCCCAGGTGCGACGTCGCGATCCCGGACCTGCGCCGCCGCGCGCAACCTGCTCAGTTCGGCCTGTTGGGTCTCGTACTCCTGCTGCCATCGAGCCCGAGCCCCGGCCTTGACTTGGAGATAATCGCTGAACCCGCCGGTGAAACGGCCGCCGCCGAGACCGTCGGTGCCGAGCGCTGCCGGATCCAGGTCGAGCAGATGCGTGCAGACCCGATCCAGGAAGACCCGGTCGTGGCTGGCGACCACGACCACTCCGGGCAAGTCGAGGCAGGTCTGCTCGACCAGGTCGACGGCGGCATCGTCGAGGTGGTTGGTCGGTTCGTCCAGCAGCAGGCAGGCCGGCCGGCGGGTCAGGGCAGCGGCCATCGCAACCCGGCTGCGTTCGCCTCCGGAAAGGGTTTCGACCCTGCGCGAGCGATCCAACCTGGCTACCCCGAGCCGCTCGGCGGCGATCTCGGCTCTCCGGTCGGCCCCCCAGGCGTCGTGATCCTCGGCCCAGGCCAGCGCATCCGCGTAAGCCTGTTCGCTGCCGCCGTGCGCGAGTGATCCGGGCGTTGTCCTCCAGCACGTAGAAATTCTCGGCGTCGACCCGCACGATGTCGATGCCGGCGATGTGGACATAGACGTCGTGCGGCACGTCCTGGCCGTTCATTTCCGGCCGGAACACCGGGTTCTGGAAGATCAGATCGTCCGGGATGATGTTGGCACGCAGGATGTCGCGGCCGTGATAGATGTCGCGCAGGAATAGGTTGATGGCGCGGACCCGCTGTTTCAGGCCCTTCTCCAGCACGGTCCATTCATGGCCGGAGATGATTCGCGGGATCACGTCGAACGGGATCAGCCGCTCCTGGGCTTCGGCATCGCCATAGACCGCGAAGGTGATGCCGATCCGCCGGAACAGCAGTTCGGCCTCCTGCCGGCGATATTCCAGCGCCTCGGGCGGGGTTTCGCTCAGCCAGCGGGAGAGCTCCTGGTAGGCCGGGCGAACGTCGCCGGGGATACCCATCTCGTCGAACGCAACTGCCATGTAGCCAGACTGTTTTCCCAAGTGGACTATGGTGAGAGTGCAGTACGGAACACCAGGTAGCAAGGGCCGCGCAGCAGCAATCTGCCACCGCGCTGGGCAATTCGGAGCGGCCGATGCTGGCTGCCTGAAAATCCGGCGCGGCGCTGCTCAATCGCACAGCAGCCTCGCAGCCGCGCGACATTGCTGGTAAAGCGGCAGACGAATGGCGGGGAGCGACATGAGCGAGATTGTTACGGCGGGCATATTGGTGATCGGCGACGAGATCCTGTCGGGGCGCACCAAGGACAAGAACATCGGCTTCATCGCCGAGTACCTCACCAATATCGGCATCGACCTCAAGGAGGTCCGCGTCGTGTCCGACGACGAGCCCGACATCGTCGCCGCGCTGGATGCCTTGCGTGCGCGCTACACCTATGTGTTCACCACCGGCGGCATCGGCCCGACCCATGACGACATCACCGCCGACTGCGTCGCCAAGGCGATCGGCGTGGCGCTGCCCTTTCACCCGGAGGCGATCGATATCCTCAAGAAGCGCTGGCACGGCGTCGACCTCAACGTGGCCCGCATGCGCTTGACGCGCGGTCCCGAGGGCGGCACGCTGATC
>JANNPJ010000094.1:0-1860 GCA_031400005.1 Kineosporiaceae bacterium
CTTTCGCGTTGACGGCAGAGGGCGGGCGGTTCTACGGGCGGGGGACGACCGACATGAAGGGGTTCGTAGCCTGCGCGGTGGCTCCCGCGAGCGCACCGCCGACCTGCCCGCCGTTCCCAACTGGTTCTTGCGGCCGGGTCAGGAAAGCCACGATCGTTTGACGGACAGCGGCAGCCCGGAACTTTACGAAGCGGAGGTCTCCGGGGCAGGCCCGGCAGGAACAATCATCGCGTTCGAGCTAGGGACTTTTCACCGAGGAACTCAGCTGACCGCGCCGCGCACCGTGGCGCTGAACCGAGGTGATTGGGTGGATTCCGTGCGCTATTTCCGCACAGAATCCACCCACTCACGAAAGCTCAAGCCCAGCCGGGCTAATTGCCTGCGCTGAGTGGGTGGAAATGGCTCTGTGTAGTGGTGCTCGGCGGAGATCGGCTCTATTCATGGACTGAGAGTCTTGGAGACCCCGAGGCTCAGCCGCTGTCAGTGATCGTTCGCCGTAGGCGGCCGGGAGTTCGGGGGAGTGCCTCGTGAGTGATCCACTGCGTCCTGTGCAGCGTGCGGGTGCACCGGCGTCCCCCGGTCGCTGGCGTCGGTCGATAGCCGCGATGACCGTGACTGTAGCCGTGACCGTGATGTCAGCAAGTTTCGCGGCAGCCCCGGCACGGGCTACCCCGACACCCCTAGGTCCGGGCGTCCTCACCTGGGCAGTTTCAGCAGCGGTGCCAACCCCGGCGGCATCACCTGCCATGGTTTCAGCCGCGGGGGCGTCTCTCGGCCGGCGAGCGCCCGGCCTGAGAGCGCCCCGCCCGCGAGCGACTGATCGGCGAGCGATCGTCCGCCCGGCCGCCTGGAGCGTGGAGAACTGGACTGCTGCCTCGCCGTCCTTCCGCCAGACCACCGGACTGAACCAGGCAGTGGTCGTCTCTGCCCCGGGCGCGTACGACGGGAAGGCACTGAGACTTCAACTCAACGCCCGTCCGGATCCGGGCCCTCGACAAGGCGTGACCATCGCCAGTACCAATCCGGCGTATCGCTACGGAACCTATGGAAGCCGGATGAAGTCGGCGGACTGTCGTGGCCAGGATCGTCCCGGGGTCGTCACGGGCACCTTTCTCTATTCGATGGACCATTCCGACGCCAACCGGAATGGACTGACGGACAACGACGAGATCGACTTCGAGTTCCTCTGCGGTCAGCCGGACGTCGTCTGGATGACGCTCTGGACCGACTATGACGAGCTCAGAGACATCCCGCGGAAGATCTCCCGGGTGGTAAACCTGCGGACCGGCAAGGTGCTCTACAACTGTTACCTGGTCAGCTGGGCTAAGCCGTGTGAGCCCTTGCTCACCGGCGAGAATTCGCCGGCCGCCGTCACTCCGGTGGCCGGCTTCAATTCCGCTACCCAGTTCCACACGTACACGTTCAACTGGCAACCGAACCGGGTCACGTTCTACGCCTCGGACCATGCTGGTAACCGGATTCTGCTCTGGGACTACCGAGGTCCGAAGGTGCGCATTCCGCAGAAGCCCGCGACCTTCATGCAGAACGTCTGGCATACCCCGACCTGGGATCCGTTCAACGGACCGTCGCACCAACAGCCGACGACTACCACATCGGCCTATCTGGACTCGACGATCGTGCCCAGATCGGATTCATGTGCTGCACCGCCGGGTGCGGCGCTGGTACGAGACGGCCGCGACGGCCAGTGCCCAGCCATAACCGGCGAAGGCCACTGACGCCGCCGCGCTGAGCCACGGTGCCGTCACCGAGGGGGTACACCGGATCAGTGCCGAGGCGGAGGCAGCAGGTTTCGGAGAGCGACGTAGTCTGCGGGCTGGTGAACGGTGTGGTGCACCACCC
>JANNPJ010000224.1:0-29697 GCA_031400005.1 Kineosporiaceae bacterium
CATGCTCACCCGGGCTCAACGACTCGGAGGCACCTCCACCCTGCTGCCAGGCGATCACGGCGGAGCCACACTCACCTGGTCGATACCACTGGGCTGCTAATCCTCATCGCCTCAACGGCGACTCCGAAGGTGGGACGACAGTCGGGTTAGCCCCACGGGGTAGGGTCTTTCGGCCCTGGTGACTGGGGCTCGCGTGACTAGATCATGGCTCATGTCCCTCATCCGGATGTCGGCTCGGTGGATCCAGGGCCACCCTGTCCTGGCCTTCGTCGCTCTAGCGTTCCTGCTGAGCTGGGCGGCCTGGCTGCCTCTGTTGGCCGGCGCTCAGGGATGGACCGAGGACAGGCCGTGGCCGGCGCTGCATCTGCTCGGGGGCCTTGGTCCAGCGGTAGCTGCTCTTGTTGTCCTGGGCTGCACTGAGGGCCGTCCAGGATTGCATCGATTGGGTCGGCAGCTGCGCGCCTGGCGTGGTCGCGGGCGAGTGTGGGCCTTTGTGGTCCTCGTTCCGCCGTTGTTGTTGCTTGTTGCGGCGCCGCTGTCGTCGTGGATCGAGGGAAGCTCGCCGCTGGCATTGCACTGGTCAGCATTCGGTCAGTCCACCGAGTTCGCGTCGCTACCACTCGTCCTTTGGTGGATCGTCAATCTGGGCTTCTACGGCGTAGGTGAGGAGCTCGGCTGGCGAGGATTTCTCCAGCCATGGCTGGAACAGCGCCATTCCGTGGTCAGCTCGGCCGGATTGGTCAGCCTGCCCTGGGCGGCTTGGCATTTGCCGCTGTTCGGGATCACGCCCAGCTACCGCGCGATGCCACTCGCGGGTTTTCTCGGCTTCGCCATGAGCATCTGGGTCGCATCGTGGATCTTCGCTTGGCTCCTGCATGCCGGGCGTGGCAGCCTGCTGATCGTGGTCGTCTTCCACGCGTGGTTCGACATCGTGACCACCTCGCCGTTGGGTCCCAGCGGGCTTCCCACCGCGATGGGAGTGGGCGTCACCCTCGTCGGACTCGTGCTGCTGCGGCGCTTGCTGCACGAGCCAGCGCCCATCGGCCCACCAGGTGATCAACGATCACTTACCGATACGGCGTGCCTGACCAAATCTGGGGCCCGTCGGACCGACGGGAGGCTGCCGTGAGCTCGCCAGCTGGAATCGACCTGTACTGGCTTCCCCTCGGCGCGGGCGGGCATTCGGTCCGGTGGAACGGGGCGTGTCTACGAAATGGTGATCGCGTTGCTTGGACGGCGCGCCGCCCGTGCCTTGTACCACTCGGCGCTGGTGGTCAGCCTTCCGCCAGACACGTGGGTGATCGAAATGACGCCGGTAGGGACTGCGGACCACAGCGATCACCGGGTTGTGGCGGAGGGGCCGGTGGGCGCGCGATGGGCGGGTCGCTCCCGGCTCTTCCGCTACGAGGTCCATTGCTGGCTAGGCGGGGTGATCGCGGACATCGCTGAGGCGGTCGCCAGTCCGGTCCGGCTCAGTTCCGACGAGGCAACCTGCCGGCGGGTGCTTGCGCTCATCCCCTCAGTGCCTACTCCCACCTGGGGCCGAGACGAGCTTGGAACTGGAGAAATGTGGAACTCGAACTCGGTGACCTCCTGGGTCCTGACCCGCGCCTGCATCGAGGCCCTGGCCCTCAGCCCGCCACCCGGCGGAAGAGCCCCCGGCTGGGACGCGGGTGTCACGGCCGCACACCGACAACAAGCTGCGATGAGCCAGGTGACGCTGAATGCGCCACCAGAGTGAATCTCAATCGCTTTCTGCTTGTGACATCCAGCGCTGCTGTTCGTTCCGCTCGTGCTCGGCGTACTGGCGCGCCCGCTCAGCGTGTCCGAGTAGGACCGCGGCGGCTATCGGCCTGACATGGCTCGCGGCGAGCTCCTCATGGACGCGAGCGACCTCGTCCTCGGTTTCAGCAATTCTCCCGGCCATCTCGCCGACGCTTCGCATCAGTTCCAGGCTGAGCGATCTCATTGCGGTGGCCTGCTCCCGCAACCGCTGGTTCAACTGATCACGCTCCCCGGAATCCGGCATATCTGTTTATACGTCAACAGGTGGATCGCATGCTGGCTTCTGCGTGAGCACCGTGAGGAGGACGACGGAGTCCTCGATCGCACTCAGATTGTGCCGCTGAGGTGGGATATCAAAATAGGAACCAGCGGTTCCTTCCCAGCTGTCTTCGGCGGTGGCGAGCCGGACGCGACCGCGCAGGATCTGCAGGGTCGCCTCTCCCGGGCTCTCATGATCGTCCAGCCCTCGGCCCGCGACCAGGGCCAGCAGCGTCTGGTGCAGTGAGTGTCGGCGTCCGCCGCGCACGGTGTGGGCGCTCCTGCCGCTGGCGGCTTGCCGGGCGATGTCGAGTTGTTGGTCGGCCAGAGCGATCAAAGAGAGCGGTTTCATGTCAAGGCCTTTCATTGTCGATTGAGGTCCAGGCAAAGAGGTCAGGTCTGTCTGGCTGCGACGGCGAGGGTTGTCACCGGCCACCCGTGATGCCCAGATGCTCCAGACACCAGTCTCATTCGGTGAAACGGTCTAACCGTTCGATTGGCCGACATGACGAGCGTACTCCTCGCGCCTCTCCGAACCGACTGACTACCAGGTCAGGACCACCTTCGTGGTGTACCGGTTCGGCTTCGGGAAAGGCGATTGCCAGTAAGGACTTTGCTGCGACTTGGCCCGGTAGCCAACGCTCTGCCCGGGGGCGACCTTGGTGATGCCGGTCAGTGCGGTGCCGATGAGGGTCCCGTTGGCGTTGTAGTACGCGACGTCCACGGCCGGGATGGGCGAGTCGTTGTCACCGCCACGGGTCGTCGTGCCGGTGTTGGTCACGGTGCCGGTGTGCACCCGGTAGCCGTCCTCCATCACGATGCGTCCCGGCTTCGGCTTCAGGTCGCTGACGTTCCTGGGGTCGGCCAGCAGCGAGACAGCGGTCACCTGGTAGTGGTCGTGACCGGCGGGCTTCGGCAGCCCGGTGCTGGAGGCGACGTGCATCAGGCCGTAGGGGGCCACGTAACCTTGCTGCAGAGAAAGGGCATCCCGATGGATCTGGTGGCCGTCGGCGGAGATCGAGTTCACCAGGATGTCGTGGACGCGCAGCCACTTTCCGGTCGTGTTGACGAACTCGGCGACGATGAACGGATAGCCACTGTTGACCGCCGCCACGCTGTAGGACTGCAGCGCCAGCGGTGCTGACAGGGTGCGCAACCAGAGCCTGTACGGCGCACTGCTGGAACCCTTGGTGGAGGCGACGCGCACGTAGTAGGTGCCCGGTGTTGCGGTCAAGTAAATCCGCTCAAAACCCTTTCCCGCGTGGTCGGATCTGGCCACCCGGCTGCCATCGGCACGGTAGACCGCGAGGTTGAAGTTGGCCGGCAGGGAGCCGAGGGTGACCACCGCCCGGGTCCGTCGCGTGATCACGTAGCGGAACCAGTCCTGGTCCGAGGCCGCGTGCAGCCGCTCCTTGATCACCTGCTTCGCCACAGCCGCGGTGTCGTCCTGGGCCTGGCCCAGGGTGTCTGCCCGCTCCGTGGTGACAGCTGTCGCCGGGCCGGCCAGGCCGAGAACCGCTGTGCCCATCAGAACGGCAATGGTGGCCGCGATCCGCGCCGATCGTCGTCCCTGAGCCATCGAATCTCTCCTGCCTCTTCCGTGATCCTTCACGGGGGGAGCGCACGTTACTCCGTTGTAGCCTATTGCGACAGGAGTCCGCGCACGCCTTGCAGCGGCCTTGACCAGCGCGCTCAGGCGCCGGAGGCGAGCGGCGAGCACCGCCGCCCACTGCACTATGACCAGGGCGGCGTCGGCTTGGGCTTGCGCTTCGGTGGCCTGAGCGACACGAGCCCCACAAAGGTGCGGGCGGACCTGTTGGTATTGTCCAGGTCAGGGCCTGTGGCTAGGGCCTCACAGCCGAGGCCTGTTGTTGTGAGGTACCGGTAACGGGCTGATGCCCGGAGGTGATCTCGGTGTAATCGGCACCTCCTACGGTCGAGGTGATGGGTCTTCGCGAGCGGGCCCGCCAGGCGTGGTCGTGAGCTCGATGATCTGCGACCTCGGGAGGATCGGCTCTTGACTCAGCCGCTGGCGACGGACGGTCCGGTGGACTCGGTGCCGTCGGTGTGCTCGTACTGCGGCGTCGGCTGCGGAATGGTCCTGAGGACGCAGTCGGACGCCGCTGGTGGGCGCCGGTTGCTGAAGGTGGCCGGCGACAAGTCCCATCCAGCGAACGCCGGGCGGCTGTGCACCAAGGGCGTCACCAGCGCGGACATGCTCGCCGCTCCCGGCCGCCTGAGTACGGCTCTGGTGCGTTCCGATCGGGAGAACGAACCCGAGGCCACCGGGGTGGATGTGGCGATCACCCAGACCGCCGAACGGCTGCGGGGCATCCTGGACGAGCACGGGCCGGACGCGATCGCCCTGTATGTGTCCGGGCAGATGACCCTGGAAGCGCAGTACCTGGCGAACAAGCTGGCGAAGGGTTTCATCCGCACCACCGCGATCGAGTCGAACTCCCGGCTGTGCATGGCCAGCGCCGGCAGCGGGTACAAACTGTCGCTGGGCGCGGACGGGCCGCCCGGCTCGTACCAGGACTTCGAGCACGCGGATGTCTTCTTCGTAATCGGCGCGAACATGGCTGACTGCCATCCGATCCTGTTTCTGCGCCTGCTGGACCGGGTGAAGGCCGGGGCGAAGCTGATCGTGGTCGATCCGCGACGCAACGCGACGGCCGCGAAGGCGGACCTGTTCCTGCAGATCAGACCGGGCACCGATCTGGCCCTGCTGAACGGGTTGCTGTACCTGCTGGTCGAGAACGGGCACACGGACCCGGAGTTCATCGCCGAGTTCACCGAAGGCTGGGAGGTGATGGCGGCGTTCCTGGCCGATTACCCACCGGCCACGGTTGCCGCGATCACCGGAATTCCCGAGGCCGAGCTGCGCCGGGCCGCCCAGCTGATCGGGGAGGCGGGTGCGTGGATGAGCTGCTGGACGATGGGCTTGAACCAGAGCACCCACGGCACCTGGAACACCAACGCGCTTGTCAACCTGCACCTGGCGACCGGGGCGATCTGCCGGCCCGGCAGTGGACCGTTCTCCCTGACCGGGCAGCCCAACGCGATGGGCGGGCGGGAAATGGGGTATATGGGCCCAGGGCTACCCGGGCAGCGCTCGGCTCTGGTGGCGTCCGACCGGGCGTTCGTCGAAGACCTCTGGAACCTGCCCGCCGGCACGATTCGGGCCGAGACCGGGCAGGGCACGATCGACCTGTTTTCCCGGATGCGGGACGGCGAGATCAAGGCGTGCTGGGTGATTTGCACCAACCCGGTCGCCTCCGTCGCCAACCGCAAGACTGTCATCGAGGCCCTGGAGAAGGCCGAGTTCGTCGTCACCCAGGATGTGTTCGCCGAGACCGAGACGAACGCCTACGCCGACATCGTCCTGCCTGCCACGCTCTGGGCCGAGGGCGAAGGTGTGATGATCAATTCTGAGCGGAATCTGACCCTGATCCAACCGGCCGTCCCGGCGCCCGGGGAAGCGATACCTGACTGGCAGCTGATTGCCCGGATCGCCTGCGAGATGGGCTTCGAGGACGCCTTCACCTACACCTGCGCTGAAGAGATCTTCGAGGAGGTCAAGCAGACCTCGAACCCCGCGACGGGGTACGACCTGCGGGGAGTCACCTACGAGCGGTTACGCGGCACGTCGGTGCAGTGGCCCAGTGCCGAGGTGGACGGGCCGGACCGCAACCCGATCCGCTACCTCAACGACGGGATCAGCCAGCGGCTGCTCGAACTCGAGGACGGCGCCCGCCCCCGGCTGGCGTTCCCGACGGCGAACGGACGTGCGGTGTTCTTCCCCCGTCCGCACCTGCCGGCCGCCGAGCTCCCGGACGACGGGTTCCCGTTCGTGTTGAATACTGGCAGGTTGCAACATCAATGGCATACCCTGACCAAAACTGGCAAGATTCCCAAGTTGACTAAGCTCAATCCGAGCCCGTTCGTGGAGGTCCACCCCGACGACGCCGCTGCGCTCGCCATCGCGGATGGGGACCTGGTCGAGATCGCCTCCCGCCGGGGCCGGGCTGTGCTGGCGGCCGTCGTCACCGACCGGGTCCGGCCCGGAAACTGCTTCGCCCCGTTCCACTGGAATGACCTGTTCGGTGAATACCTCAGCCTCAACGCCGTCACCAACGACGCCGTCGACCCTGTCTCGTTCCAGCCCGAGTTCAAATTCTGCGCCGTCTCTCTCACCAGAGTCGTTGCCAAAGATGGCTTTTCGACCAAGGATCAGATCATGGACGGCGACCGCACCGCGGCGATGCCCGCAGAACCGGTCGCGCGAACACCCGTGTCGCAGCAACCTCGGGCGGGGTCAGCGGCCGCGTCGATGTGGGGCGCGTTCGGGCTCACCGATCTGGTCGCGCCCACCCTTACCGACCCCGAACGCCTTTACCTGGCCGGATTCCTGGCCGGACTCGACACCCAGCCCCCGGAGGGATGGGTACCGGTGCTACCCGAGCACGCGCCGTTCAATCCGCAGCATCGGCTGTGGGTCGACGGCATACTCGCCGGAATTTACTCCCGCACAGCACTATTCGAATCCGGCGGACCGTTCGGCCAATCGATCAGCGCCTCACCGATACCTGGCTCCCAATCGCCGTCCTGGTCGCAGCCACCGGTTCCGGGGCGGGAGGTCGTCGTCCTCTGGGCATCGCAGACCGGCAACGCCGAAGACGCCGCCACCAGCACCGCCGCGCACCTGGCCGAGGCCGGCTGCCAGCCCCAGGTGATCAGCATGGCCGACTGCGCTCCCGCCGCTCTGGCCCGGGCGGCGGATCTCCTGGTCATCACCAGCACCTTCGGCGACGGCGACGCCCCGGACAACGGCAGCGACTTCTGGGAATCCCTGACCGCACATGACACCCCGAGACTGGACGACGTCCGCTACTCCGTCCTCGCGTTCGGCGACTCCAGTTACGACAACTTCTGCGGCCACGGTAAGCGCCTTGACGCCCGCCTGGAGGAACTCGGCGCCACCCGCCTGGCCCCGCGCATCGACTGCGAACCCGACGACGATCAACCCGCCCGCGACTGGCTCGATCACGTTGTCTCCGTCCTCACCGCACCCACCGAGATCTCCAGTCCCCCAAGCGAAACCGCAGGCGTGACGTTCGCTCAGCCGGTTGCTGTGCCCGCCCCCGGACGGCAGCGGGCCAGCCGGAACGAACCGGTCACCGCCCGGCTCACCGGCAACCGCCTGCTCAGCCTGAGTGGATCAGCGAAAGAGGTCCGCCAGTTCACCTTCGACACCAGTGATGGCGGTCTGACCTACGAAACCGGGGACGCGATCGGGGTCTGGCCCCAGAACTGTCCCGACCTCGTCACCGAATGGCTGTCCGTCACCGGTCTCGACCCGGCCGACACAGTCCAGATCACCGGCAACGGCCCGGTGCCACTGGCGCAGGCCCTGCACCGGCACCTGGATATCACCAAAGTCACGGTGGAACTGCTGCATTTCGTCAGCGAACACACCGGCGACCGCACGCTGGCCAAACTCCTGCGCCCCGGAAACCAAACCGAACTGGCCCAATGGGTCTGGGGCCGGCAAGCGCTCGACGTGATCGGGCAGTTCCCGGTCCGGGCGACGGCCCAGGAATGGACCGCCGCCCTCAAGCGGCTTCAACCCCGCCAGTACTCCATCTCCTCCAGCCCACTGACCCACCCGCATCAGGTGCACGCGACCGTGTCCGTCGTCCGGTTCGAGAACCACCACGGCAGGCCACGCAAGGGAGTCTGCTCCACCCATCTGGCCGACGCGGCCCCTGGCAGCCCGGTCCCGGTGTTCATCCAACAGGCCACTCACTTCCGGCCACCAGGTGACCCCACGACCGCGATGGTGATGGTCGGGCCCGGCACCGGCATCGCGCCCTTCCTCGGCTTCCTGCACGAACGTCGCGCCCGCGGCGCCCGCGGACCCAACTGGCTGTTCTTCGGCGAGCAACGCGAAGCCACCGACTTCTACTACCGCGACGAACTCACCGAACTCCAGAACCAGGGCACCCCTCACCCGCCTGGATCTGGCGTTCTCCCGCGACCAACGGGCCAAGATCTACGTCCAGGACCGGATGCGTGAGCACGGCGCCCAGCTGTGGTCCTGGCTGCAGAACGGCGCTCATTTCTACGTCTGCGGAGACGCCACCCGGATGGCCAAGGACGTCGACGAAGCCCTCCGCGAGATCATCACCACCCACGGCCACATGGACGCCACCGCCGCTGCGGCCTACGTGAAGCAGATGACCACCGACAAGAGATACGCCCGCGACATCTACTGAGCCAGTCGCCCTGAACCGCTCCCCCGTGGAGCACGTCCAAAGGGGCTGTTTGCCCCATGGTTCATGGCCGCGCCTCGCTCCAACCTGAAGCCGCACGATTCGCACCCGTTCAGAAGACGATCCACCCCGTGCGCAGATGCCAGTGCCGTCCAGATTGAAGGTGGGCTACGTAGGCCCTTTGCAGAGAGGTGCTTTGTGGCAGCTGCGCGAGTAGGCCTGCGGTGACCGGATCCTTCTGGCTCGGTCGGCCGAAGACGTACTCCAGCATGTCGCCGTCTGAACAATCCCGATCGCCGGATGCCAGCGGCTTCAGCTCGAAGCGATGCAGAAATCGCACGATGTTTGACCGCTCAGGGAGGTATTCGGTGAGCTGTGGGTCGAGTAACCAGGAGTGGCAGACGAGTTGCGAGATCGGTTCTTCAGGGAAATGGCGGTTGAAGAACATGCGGGCCAGGTCGAGCGATTCGTCGCAGGAATCTGGGGACAGCGGTGCACCGGACGGGATGTGCGTGTTAAGCAGGAATCCTGTCGTGCCGTCCGGGAGTTCGCCGCGACCGCGGTCGTACTCAAGTCGGCCGAGCCGGTACTCGGCTCCTCGGAACTTCAACGGTGGGCACCATTGTTCGAATCTTCCGATTCCGCTGAGCCCGTGAACGGACCGGTGTTCGGCCATCATGGGCCCGAGATGCGACAACGTCTCCCATGATCTTCGGCGTTCGATGCCGCGCTCGGCGTGATAGTGAAGTGTCTTGGGGAGGACAGCGAGATAGAGCCAGACGTACAGGTGGCGCGCTACCGGGTCAGGATCGGTCGGTATCGCCGGGAAGCCGAGGTACCCGTTGGCCGGAAGCCCTGAGCCCATGCTCGACGTCAAGTCGTGATAACACTGTTCCAGGTGCCGCCACAGCTTCGGATGCTCCCGTGGATCGGGCCGCGCCATGAGTGCATCGTCTCGGTCCTCAGACGATGCACCCAGCCGCTCCAACAACCGTGCCGCTTCCGTGTTCGAGGGAAGTTCAAGCACGGAACCCAACCTACGCGACCAGATCACCGGCCGCGCACGCCAGCGTCGGACCAGCTCCCGGCGGCCGGACGGCCCGACCCCGATCCCGCCCGACGACCAGCGCCGACACGACGTACGGCACCAGGCCACCGAGAGTCGTCATGGCATACCGCTGAGCCGTCGGTATGCGGTGCGGAAGGCGGTGACTACGCGGGCGTTCGCGGCAACGTCCTTGACCGCGACCCGTACCGTGCGCCCCTCGAAGGCGGGCGACAGCGGCGACAGGTCACGGACGAAGACGTCGTCCCGCCGGCACTCCCGCACCAGTTGCGGTGCGGTCGGACCGCCGGTCGGCAGGGTCACCAGGACGAAGTTCGCCACCGACTCGTCGACTTGGACTCCGGCGTCGACCAGCGCCAACTTCTGGGCGAGATCGGCTCGCAGAGAAATGGTTTCCGACCAGCGGGCGGCGTAATAGGCCGGATCCTGGAGGGCTCGGACGGCGGCGATCTGGGCCGGCAGGCTGACCGCCCACGGCGGGCTCCAGCGCCGGAGGTCGGCGGCTGTCCCGGGGTCGGCCACCAGGTACGCGGCGCGCAGGCCCGAGAGCGCGTACATCTTCGAGAGTGACTTGCAGACGACGACGTTCGTGCTGATGGCGGCGTACGACTCCAGCGACTGACCGGGCCCGGCGTAGTCGACGTACGCCTCATCAACCCAGATTCGGGTGCTGGCGGGGATTTCGGCCAACACCTCACGCAGGACGTCGACGTCCAGGTGCCGGCCGGTCGGGTTGTTCGGGTTGACCAGCACGACCAGCTCGTATCCGGTCCGCAGCGCGGCTCGCAGCTCCTCCGGATCGATCCGCCAGCCGTGCGCGCGCCGCACCGAGAGCCGCTCCACCTGGCAGCCGGCGACCCGTTCGACGACGTGCCCGTACTCGCCGTAGGTCGGGTCCACCATCAGTACCCGGCTGACCGGCGACAACCAACCCCGGAATGCCCCGAAGATCAGGGCCGAGGACCCCGCGCCGACCACCACCGAGGCGGCGTCGATCCTGCGGGTGGCGGCGATCTGCATGACCAAACCCTCGGCGGCCGCCGGCGGCGAGGTCCGGGCGGTCCACGCCGGGTCCGTTGTCAACGCTGCCACCACCCCGGGCGCAGGCGGGAACCACGCATCCAGCACGTCCGCGGCCACTACCTCGTGACGCCGTCCCAGCCTGGCGAAGTCCGGGCCGATCGCTTCGAAGGATGCTCCACCGTGCTCGCAACCGCTGGGCCCGGGCAGATAAGGCATGTCCAGCTGCCAGCGCAGCACGGGTGCGAGCCGCCGCAGCGTCGGGCCATGATCGGCCACAACCTTCTCGGTGACGGCGCGCACGTCGCCGTGCATCAGCTCGAAGCTGACGGCCCCCGAGGTGATCGAGCGGCCGAGCAGGTGCAGGCCGCCGGCCTCGTACATCGCGAGGATCTCTGTTCGACCCATCACGACGAGACGCCGGCCGCCGCGCGAGGCAACCCAGCGCAGCGCCGCGTACATCAGCAGCGGCGCTGCCTGCGAGCCCCGCCACCGCGGGGCCACGGTCAGGATCCGGATCTCGAACAGGCCGTACTCATTCAGGATCGGGTCTTCCGTGCGGTCCACGTACTTCTCGAACGAGTACCGGCCCAGCCACGGCGGTGTGACACTGACGAACCCGACCCGATCTGCACCGCTGGCCGCGACGAGGTACACGTTCCCGTCGTCCAGCACGTCGATGATCGTCCCGGCATCGTTCGGGGAGTGCTGCCCCAACTCCCGGGCGTAAACGTCGTGCCGCGTCCGGTAGATCCACTCCCGATCTGCCGCCGACGCCACCCGGATTTCCAGCCCGTCCATGTTCATCCTCGGCCTCCTCGTTTCGATGACTCACCCTGCCGTGCGAGCCTTCCCCGAAGGGAGCCGAAAAACCTGAGCAGCCGTACTCACACGCCCTCGCCGGTCAGTGCGGTGAGGGCCGATGCCCATTCCACCGACCGCAAGCGCACGTAAACGGGTTGCTTGCGTCCCCCGAAACCTGAGCGAAACTGGTGGATGGCTCGTCAAAGAAGCCTGCGTCGACGGTTGGGCAGGTAGCGTTAACGGTCGACATGATTGACACGTTCCGACGCGTGCTTGCGGTGGCCGCCGTGCTGACCGCACTGTGGACGGCGTCCGTGTTCGTCGAGGGTGGGCTGGAGCCGGGCCACGTCGCCCGCGACCTGGCGTTGCTGGCCCTCAACACGCTGCCGCTACTTGCTGTCGGCCGCTACCCGCTCGCGGTGGTGCTGGTCTTCTGCGTGGCCTATCCGCTCTGGCTCGAGACCGGTAATGCGTCGAGCGTCGTGCAGTCGCTGCCCGCGCTGCTGGCGCTCTACGCGGTCGGCGCGTGGGACAAGCCGCTGTGGATCCGGGCGCTCGGACTGGTGCTGCCGGTCTGGATGACTGCTGCTGCGATCAGCGGTCTTTGGGACGCCGACCCGATCGAGGTCGGCTACATCGGATTGATCTATTTCGTGGTGTGGGGGCTGGGCGCGGCGATGACCGCCCGCCGCTCGTACGCGATGCAATTGGAGGCCAAGACCGCCGCGCTGGAGGAGGCGCAACGGGAACTGGCTGACCGCGCGGTCACGGAGGAGCGCCGCCGCATCGCGCGGGAGTTGCATGATGTGATTGCCCACGCGATGAGCGTGATCACCGTACGTGCGGGTGTCGGCGCCCACCTGGCCATCACCCGCCCGGACGAGGCGGCGCAGGCCCTGGGCGTCATCGAACGGACCGGACGGGAGGCACTGACCGAGATGCGTCGGATGCTCGCTGTGCTGCGCGACCCTGTTCCCCATGGCCCGCAGCCCGAACCGCAGCCTGGCCTGGCCAACGTGCCGCGGCTGATCGACCAGGTCAGCGCGGCCGGCGGGCCGGTCACCTTGATCACCGAGGGCACCGCCCGGCAGCCCTCACCTGGCCTCGACCTCGCTGCCTACCGGGTCATCCAGGAGGCGCTGACCAACGTGCTGAAGCATGCTCCGGGCGCACGGGCCACGGTCGCGATCCGCTACCGGCCCGGCGGCATCGAGGTCGAGGTGCTTAGCGCTGGCCGGCGCCCGGCGACCGGCGAGTTGACGCGCGGTCAGGGCCTGCATGGGATGGCCGAGCGGGTTGCTCTCTACGACGGCCGCTTCGAGGCCGGCTGGGTGGACGACGCGTTCCGGGTCAGTGCCCGTTTTCCCCTCGATGAGCCGATGGGAGACGCATGATCCGGGTCGTGGTCGTCGACGACCAGGAACTCGTCCGGGCCGGCTTCACGGCGCTGCTCGACGCCGACCCAGGCATCGAGGTGGTCGCTGAGGCCGGTGACGGCCGGACCGCCGTCGAGCTGGCGCGCCGCCACCGGCTCGACGTGATGCTGATGGACATCCGGATGCCGGTGACCAACGGTATCGAAGCCACCCGGCAGATCCGCGCGCTGAGCGAGCCGCCTGAAGTGCTGATCCTGACCACGTTCGACACCGACGAGAACGCGTTCGATGCGCTGGAGGCTGGCGCGGCCGGGTTCCTCGTCAAGGACACGCCACCAGCCGATCTGCTCACCGCGATCCGGGCCGCGGCCGCGGGCGGAGCGGTGATCTCGCCGGTCACCACCCGCCGGCTGGTCGATCACCTTGTGGCGGCTCGACTTGCCCGGGAGCGACCGGTCCCCCGGCAGCTCGACGTGCTCACCGAGCGGGAGCGCGAAGTGCTGACGCTCCTCGCGCGTGGCTGCTCGAACCGCGAGATCTCCGCGCGGCTACAGATCGCGGAGCTGACCACGAAGACGCATGTCTCCCGGGTGCTGACCAAGCTGGGCCTGACGAGCCGGGTGCAGGCCGCAGCGATGGCCTACGAGACCGGGCTGGTGCGGCCGGGCGAGTAGCCCACCTCCGGCATACCTCCAAAGCGGTATGCCCCCGACCCACTTTCCGCCGACGACGGCGGCGGTGACGATACCTAGTGTCCAGGTATGGAAACCGTTATCACCACAGAACACCTACAGAAACGGTACGAAGAGACGGTCGCCGTCGACGACGTCACCTTCGACATCCGGCGTGGAGAGATCTTCGGCATCCTGGGACCGAACGGCGCGGGTAAAACCACGACCGTGGAGATCCTCCAGGGCCTGCGCCAGCGTGACGGCGGCCGGCTGACGGTGCTCGGGCTGGATCCCAGCCGCGACGGCGAGAAGCTGCGCCGGCGGACCGGCTCACAGTTGCAATCCTCCGCCCTGCCCGAGCGCCTGCGGGTAGGTGAGGCCGTCAAGTTGTTCGCGAAGCTGCACCCGGAACCAACCGACGTGGATTCCGTGCTGGCCGACTGGGGACTGCGGGACCTGAAACGCCGCGCCTACAGCACCCTTTCCGGCGGTCAGCAGCAGCGCCTCTTCCTCGCGCTCGCCCTGCTCGGCCGACCCGAGATCGTGTTTCTGGACGAGTTGACCACCGGCCTGGACCCGACCGCGCGCCGCGCCACCTGGAGCCTGATCCGCCAGATCCGCGATCGCGGCGCCACGGTCGTGCTCGTCACCCACTTCATGGAGGAGGCCGAGGCGCTCTGCGACCGGATCGCGATTGTCGACCGTGGGCGGGTGGTTGCCCTCGACGCTCCCAGCGCCTTGACAGCCCACCACGGTGGACCCGTGCTGACGACCTTCACCGTCAATGACCACGACCCGTCGTACCTGACCGCCGTGCCCGGCGTCGACACGGTCACGGTCGATGCCGGCCGGGTCACGGTCACCGGCTCCGGCGCGGCGGCCGTTGCGGTGGCTGCCGCGCTGGCTGCCCACGATGTACTGCCCACCGATTACCGCACGCACCACCCTTCACTGGAAGACGTGTTCCTGGCCCTGACCGGCCGGAGCCTGACCGACGGGAGCAGACAATGACTGGCGAAATGATCTGGACCGAAATCAAACTGCTCTTTCGGGAGCCGCTGGTGCTGGTCGTGAGCCTGATGTTTCCGATTCTGTTGATGGTGTTGTTACTGGCTTCGTTCAGTGGGGACACCGACCCGGCTTTCGAGGGCATCGGCGGCGCGGAGTTCTACGTCACGTCCTATCTGGCGGCGGCCATTGCGGCGATGGGATTCATGGGGACTCCCACGCACCTGGCCTCCTATCGCAGCAGCGGGGTTCTGCGCCGCTTCCGCGCGGCCGGTGTGCCCGCCCACTCGCTGATGGTCGCGCAACTCGCGGTCATCGCGGTGCTCGCCGTCGTCGGCACCACGATCATGCTGGCGTTGGCGTACTCAGGCTGGGACGTGACGACACCTGAATCGGTACCGGGCGTCGTGCAGGGTTTAGTGGTCGGCATCCTCGCGTTCGCGGCCCTCGGCACCCTGCTCGGGTCGCTGCTGCCGACCGCGCGGGCCGCTCAGGGCATCGGGCTGCTGTTGTTCTTCGGCACGTTCTTCCTCGTCGGTGGCGGCCCGCCGCCGGGGGTGCTGCCGTCCACGCTCAACATCATCGCCGGTTGGACACCGACCGGGCTGCTGGTCGATGCGATTCGCGCACCCTGGATCGGGCGCGGCAACGACGTGACCGCGCTGACGGCACTCGCCGTGATTGCCCTGGTGGCAGGGGCATTGGCGAGCCACCGCCTCACCCAGTCCAGAACGTGAATGCCCCTTTCGGGCAGCCGAGTGTGCACCCCCGGAGCGTATGTCCGGTTGGGGACCGAAGTCCCGAAAGAGAGGACCGGTGACCCAGGCATGAACCGTGTCGCTCGTCGACACTCGATGGCATGGCTTACCGACGTAGATCATCGGCGATGCGGCAGCACCTGCGCAGGACTCGATGAACGAGAAGCAAGGCACACGCCGAGTCCTGGTCATGTCGACGCTGAGCTTCACCGTGATGTTCGCGGTCTGGCTGATGTTCGGAATCCTGGGAATCCCGATCCGCAAGGAGCTGGGGCTCACCGACATCCAGTTGTCCTGGGTCACTGCGGTCGCGATTCTGAACGGCTCGATCTGGCGACTGCCGGCTGGAATGCTCACCGATCGGATCGGCGGCCGCAAGGTCTTCACCGCAATGCTCGCGGTCACCGCCGTTCCGGCCTTCTTCGTTTCGCAGGTGAATAGCTATGGAATGCTGCTGATGCTGGCATTCATGGTCGGATTCGCCGGGAACTCGTTCAGTGTCGGGATTTCTTGGAACTCGGCCTGGACCGTCCGGGAACGACAGGGTTTCGCCCTTGGAGTCTTCGGTGCGGGCAACGTCGGTGCCTCGCTGACCAAGTGCATCGGCCCGGCACTGATCGCAGGTACCACCGGGGTCACGTTCCTCGGGGTGCTGGACGGGGGCTGGCGGCTGGTGCCGGTGATCTACGCAGCGCTCCTGGTCGTGCTGGCCGTTCTCACCTGGGTCCTCACCCCGCGCCAGGACCGGATGCCGGGGCACGGACGCACGCTGGCCGAGCAGTTGCGGCCGCTGCGGGAGATCCGGGTGTGGCGCTTCAGCCTCTATTACGTCGCGGTTTTCGGTGCCTACGTCGCGCTCGCTGCCTGGCTGCCGAAGTACTACGTGGACAACTTCGATCTCGAGCTCGGCCATGCGGCACTGCTCACCGCGACCTTCATTTTTCCGGCGTCGCTGCTGCGCCCGGTGGGCGGCGCATTCTCTGACCGTTTCGGCGCGCGCCGAGCCATGTACTGGACCTTGGGTGTGATGCTGGCCTCGACTCTGGTGCTGTCTATGCCGAACGGCCATATCACCGTCGACACGCCCACCGGTTCAAGGGACTTGCTGCCGTACTCGATCGGCTTGTGGCCGTTCGTGATCCTGGTGTTCATCTTGGGCTGCGCCATGGGAGTCGGGAAAGCAGCTGTCTACAAACACATCCCGGAGTACTTCCCGGCAGATGTCGGGGCAGTCGGCGGGTTGGTGGGGACGCTCGGCGGCCTCGGCGGGTTCTTCCTGCCCCCGCTGTTCGCCTACAGCCAACGGTGGACCGGCTTTCCGTCGAGCACGTTCTTCGTGCTCTTCGTCCTGACGGCGACCTGTGCGCTCTGGATGCACATCACCGTCGTCCGCATGCTTCATGACGAATCACCCGAATTGGCGACCCTTTTGGAATCGCCGGTGCCGGCAACCGTGAACCCCACCCAGCGCGCGCCTGAAGGGGCAATCCGATGAGCAATCCGACCAAGGTTCGCCAGAGCAACGAGTGGCTCGAGTCCTGGGATCCCGAGAACGAGGAGACCTGGGATTCCCAACGCGCGTGGTCCACGCTGGGGATCACCACCTTCACCCTCACTCTGTGCTTCGCCTCCTGGTTCCTGGCGAGCGCTATCGCCCCGAAGCTGACCAACCTCGGTTTCGATCTCAGCACGACTCAGCTCTACTGGTTGACGTCGCTGCCCGGCCTCGCCGGTGGTCTGATGCGGATCGGCTGGATGGTGCTGCCCCCGATGCTGGGCACCCGCCGCATGGTCACCCTCACCACGGTGCTGCTCGCCATTCCCGTCGTCGGCTGGGGAGTTGCGGTGCAGGACCCGACCACGCCGTACTGGCAGCTACTGGTGCTGTCGTTGCTGTCCGGGATCGGTGGCGGTGCGTTCTCCGGTTTCATGCCGAGCACGTCGTACTTCTTCCCGCGTCGGTTGCAGGGCACTGCGCTGGGCTTGCAGGCGGGGATCGGGAATTTCGGTGTCTCACTGGTTCAGCTGCTCACGCCATGGATCATCGGTTTCAGCCTGATCGGCTTCATGGGTGGATCGCAGATGATGGCGGGGCTGCCAGGCAAGCCGGCCAGTGAGGTCTGGTATCAGAACGCGGCACTCATCTACATCCCGTTCATTGTCGTGGGCGCCGTTCTTGCCTGGACCGTCCTCAAGTCCGTGCCGATCACGGCGAACCTCGGCCAGCAGTTCGACATCTTCCGCAACCAGGACACCTGGTGGATGACCCTGATCTACGTGATGACCTTCGGTACCTTCGCCGGCCTGTCCGCGCAGTTCGGGTTGCTGATGAAAAACCTCTATGGTGCAGGAAACCCGGACATCGTGGCGGGTGCCGGCGCCAGCGCACAATTGCTGATAGAGGGCTACTCGCTCCCGGATCCGGTGAAATACGTCTTCCTCGGCCCACTCGTCGGCGCTGCGGCGCGGGTGCTCTTCAGCCCGCTGACGGACCGGATGGGCGGCGCGATCTGGACGCTGATCTCCGGCATCGGCCTGATCGCGTCCATCGCCTTCACGATGACGGCGCTGAAACCGGACATCTCCTCGGCAGCGGCCCTGGATGCCGACTTCACCCACTTCCTCTGGGGTATGTTGGCGATCTTCCTGTTCAGCGGTATCGGCAATGCCTCGACGTTCAAGCAGATGCCAATGATCTTCGAGCGCCGCCAGGCCGGCGGTGTCATTGGTTGGACCGCAGCAATCGCCGCTTTCGGACCATTCATCTTCGGAATTGGCCTCACCATCATGTCACCGACCACTTTCTACGCTATCGGGATCCTCTATGCGGTCCTGTGCTGCGCTATCACCTGGTGGCGGTATGCCCGGCCGGGTGCACCTAAACCGTCCTGAACAGACTCGCCAGCACGAAGCCTGACTGACACCGTGAGAACGCGACATGATGATCACTCGTAGCGTCAAGCTCTCGCTCGAACCCAGGGAAAGGATTCCCGTCGATGGGAACCACCAGCGATCCCACCACTGCCGCCGGGCCTGACACCGATGCCACTGCCGCCCTACTTCGGCTGGGGACGTTCTTTCGGACCGGTGAACGAGTCTCAGCAGACCTACGGCTCGTCGAGCGGACCGGTGGGCGCGAAGGTGACGCCTTCTACCGGGACCGCTGGAGTCACGACAAGGTCGTCCGCTCCACGCATGGGGTGAACTGCACCGGATCGTGCTCCTGGAAGGTGTACGTCAAGGACGGGATCATCACCTGGGAAAGCCAGCAGACCGACTATCCGAGCGTCGGACCGGATTCCCCGGAGTACGAACCGCGCGGCTGCCCTCGCGGGGCGGCGTTCAGCTGGTACACCTACTCCCCCACCCGAGTCCGTTTTCCTTACGCCCGAGGGCTTCTCATAGAGTCCTATCGAGAGGCCAAGGCTCGCCTCGGCGACCCGGTCGCCGCCTGGGCGGACATCGTCGG
Organism: Kineosporiaceae bacterium; assembly: GCA_031400005.1. GTDB lineage: Bacteria > Actinomycetota > Actinomycetes > Actinomycetales > Kineosporiaceae > JANNPJ01. The sequence continues at coordinate 18,491 of JANNPJ010000224.1, forward strand.
CGACCCGGTCCGACGGCGCCGATACCAGCAGGCGCGAGGCAAGGGCGGGCACGTCCGGGTCGGCTGGGACGAAGCCGTCGAGATCATGGCCGCCGCGCACGTCCACACCATCAAGGAATACGGCCCGGACCGGGTGATCGGGTTCTCCCCTATTCCCGCCATGTCGATGGTGTCGCATGCCGTCGGCGCCCGCTTCGTCGAACTCCTCGGCGGGGTGATGACGTCGTTCTACGACTGGTACGCGGACCTTCCGGTTGCCTCACCGCAGGTGTTTGGTGACCAGACCGACGTCCCGGAGTCCGGTGACTGGTGGAATGCGACGTACCTGATGATGTGGGGCTCCAACGTCCCGGTGACCCGGACTCCTGATGCGCACTGGATGGCCGAGGCCCGGTACAAGGGGCAGAAGGTCGTCACCGTCTCGCCTGACTACGCCGAGAGCACCAAGTTCGCTGACGAGTGGATGCCCGCGCAACCGGGCACCGACGGCGCACTGGCGATGGCGATGGGGCACGTCATTCTCAAGGAGTTTCTGGTAGACCGGCGGACGCCGTTTTTCGTCGACTACCAGCAGAAGTACACCGACCTACCGTTTCTGGTCACGTTGCGCGAGCAGGACGGCGCCTACGTGCCGGCTAAATTCCTCACCGCCGCGGATCTGGCCCCGGACGAGGCGGGCGGTGCGGCCGGGTCCGAGGGCGCGCAATGGAAGACCGTGCTGGTGGACGGGCGGACCGGAGACGTCGTGGTGCCCAACGGATCCCTGGGGTTCCGGCACACCGACTCCGGGAAAGGCAAGTGGAACCTGGACCTGGAGGGTGTCGCGCCGCAAATGACGATGCTGGCCGACCCGAGAGGCGAGGGTGCGGTCGAAGTTCTGCTGCCGCGGTTCGACTCCGTCGATGGCCAGGGTTCGGTGATGCATCGTGGGGTACCGGTCCGCCGGATTGCCGGCCACCTGGTCTGCACCGCCTACGACCTGATGCTCGCCCAGTACGGCGTGGTCCGCGACGGGATGCCCGGTAAGTGGCCCACCGGATACGACGACGTCAGCGAGCCGTACACCCCTGCCTGGCAGCAGGAGCTCACCTCGGTTCCGGCCGAGCAATGCCTGCGGGTGGCCCGGGAAATGGCCCGCAACTCCGAGCAGTCCGAAGGCAAGACCATGATCATCATGGGTGCCGGGATCTGCCAGTGGTTCCACGGCGATGCCACGTATCGGGCGATACTCTCGCTGCTGATCCTGACCGGTGCGATGGGTCGCAACGGTGGCGGCTGGGCGCACTACGTCGGCCAGGAGAAGTGCCGTCCGTTGACCGGACACGCCACGATGGCGATGGCCCTGGACTGGGTTCGGCCGCCGCGGCAGATGATCGGTACCGCCTTCTGGTACACCCACACCGATCAATGGCGCTACGACGGGTATCGCGCCGATGCCCTCACCTCGCCCCTGGCGACCGGCCAGTTGGCCGGGATGCACACGGCGGACACCATCGCCCAGTCCGCGCGGCTGGGCTGGATGCCGTCCTACCCGCAGTTCGACCGCAACAGCCTTGACCTGGCCGACGAGATTCCGGACGGCGTCGACGTCGGCGCGCACATGGTCGAGGAACTCCAGTCGGGCACGCTGAAGTGGGCTGCCGAGGATCCGGACGCGCCGGAGAACTGGCCCCGCGTCCTCACCCTGTGGCGGGCCAACCTGCTGGGTTCCTCCTCCAAGGGCAATGAGTACTTCCTGCGCCACCTCCTCGGCACGCACTCCTCGCTCCGGGCCGAGGAGACGCCGATCGATCGCCGGCCCCGGGACGTGGTCTGGCGCGAGGAGGCGCCAGAAGGCAAGCTCGATCTGCTTGTCTCGTTGGACTTCCGGATGACCAGCTCGACCATGCTGTCCGACATCGTGCTTCCGGCGGCGACCTGGTACGAGAAGCACGACCTGTCCTCCACCGACATGCACCCGTTTGTCCATGCGTTCACCCCGGCGATCGACCCGCCCTGGGAGACTCGCTCGGACTTCGACGCCTTCCAGGCCGTCGCCCAGCGGTTCAGTGAGCTCGCCAAGGACCACCTCGGAGTCCGCAAGGACGTCGTCGCCGTCCCGCTGCAGCACGACACCCCGGGTGAGACCGCTCAGCCCGGTGGCCGGGTGCTGGACTGGCGCGCCGGTGAGGTGGACCCGATTCCGGGCAAGACGATGCCCAACTTCGTCGTGGTCGAGCGTGATTACGGCGCGATCGCCGACAAACTGGCGACCCTGGGGCCGCTGGTCGAGCGGCTCGGACTGACCACGAAGGCGGTGACCACCTTTCCGGACGAGGAGGTCGCCTACCTCGGCAAGAAGAACGGGGTGATGCTCGGCGGGGCCGGTGACGGAAGGCCGGCGCTGGACACCGACAACAAGATGGCCGAGGCGATCCTGGCGCTGTCGGGCACCACCAACGGCCGGTTGTCGGTGCAGGGTTTCCGCCGGCTGGAGGAGCGCACCGGGCACAAGCTCCACGACCTGGCCGAAGGCAGCGAGGAGAAGCGGATCACCTTCGCCGACACCCAGGCCCGCCCCGTCCCGGTGATCACCAGCCCGGAGTGGTCCGGAAGCGAGACCGGTGGACGCCGGTACGCGCCGTTCACCATCAACGTCGAGCGGCTCAAGCCCTGGCATACCCTCACTGGCCGGATGCACTTCTTCCTCGACCACGACTGGATGCACGAATTCGGTGAGTGCCTGCCGATCTACCGGCCGCCGCTTGACATGCAGCACCTGTTCGGCGAGCCAGCACTTGGGCCAAACGGCGAAAAGCAGGTAACTGTGCGCTATTTGACTCCGCACTCGAAGTGGTCGATTCACTCCGAGTACCAGGACAACCTGCTGATGCTCTCGCTGTCCCGTGGTGGGCCGACGATCTGGATGAGTACTCAGGACGCCGCCTCCATCGGGGTCAAGGACAACGACTGGGTGGAAGCGGTCAACCGGAACGGTGTCCTGGTGGTGCGAGCGATCGTCACGCACCGGATACCGGACGGCATGGTCTTCGTCTATCACGCCCAGGAGCGAGTGGTGAACGTGCCGATCGCCGAGGCTTCCGGCAAGCGCGGCGGAATTCACAACTCGCTGACCCGAATCCTGGTGAAGCCCACCCACCTGATCGGTGGCTACGCCCAGCTGTCCTTCGCCTTCAACTATCTCGGCCCGACCGGAAATCAGCGCGATGAGGTGACGGTCGTGCGCCGTCGCAGCCAGGAGGTCACGTTCTGATGCGCGTCATGGCCCAGCTCGCGATGGTAATGAACCTCGACAAATGCATCGGCTGCCACACCTGTTCGGTGACCTGCAAGCAGGCCTGGACCAACCGGTCCGGGATGGAGTACGCCTGGTTCAACAATGTCGAAACCCGCCCGGGGCAGGGATATCCGCGTCGATACGAGGATCAGGAACAGTGGCAGGGCGGCTGGGTGCTCAACCGGCGCGGCCGGTTGACCCTGAAGGCCGGTGGCCGGGTGAAGAAGCTGATGTCGATCTTCTCCAACCCGGTGATGCCGAACATCAAAGACTACTACGAGCCGTGGACCTACGACTATGAGAAGCTCACCAGCGCGCCTTTGGGTGACGACTTCCCCGTGGCGCAGCCAAGGTCGCTGTTGACCGGTAAGCCGATGAACATCGAGTGGAGTGCCAACTGGGACGACGACCTGGGCGGGGCACCCGAGCACGGGCACCTCGACCCGATCGTGGAGAAGGTCCGGCAGGAGGCCAGCGACAAAGTCAAGTTCGAGTACGAGAGCGCCTTCATGATGTATCTGCCGCGGATCTGCGAGCAGTGCCTGAACCCGGCCTGTGTCGCGTCCTGCCCGTCCGGGGCGATGTACAAGCGTTCCGAGGACGGGATCGTCCTGGTCGACCAGGACGCCTGCCGCGGCTGGCGGCAGTGCGTCACCGGCTGCCCGTACAAGAAGGTGTACTTCAATCACCGAACCGGTAAGGCGGAGAAGTGCACCTTCTGCTATCCCCGGATCGAGGTGGGACTGCCCACCGTGTGCAGCGAGACCTGCGTCGGGCGGCTGCGTTACATCGGCCTGGTCTTCTACGATGCCGACCGGGTTACCGAGGCCGCCTCCACGCCCGATGAAAAGGCGCTGTATCAAGCCCAGCTCGACATCATGCTCGACCCGCACGACCCGGCCGTGATCGCCGGCGCCAAGCACGAGGGCATCAGCGACGACTGGATCGCCGCCGCCCAGATCTCCCCGATCTACGCCCTGGCCAAGACCTACAAAGTCGCCCTGCCCCTGCACCCGGAGTACCGGACGATGCCGATGGTCTGGTACGTGCCACCGCTGTCCCCGGTGTCCGAGATCCTGCGGGACACTGGGCACGACGGTGAGGACGTCGACAACCTGTTCGGCGCGATCGAGACCCTGCGGATCCCGATCGAGTACCTGGCCGAACTGTTCAGCGCCGGGGACACCGCGCCGGTCACCGACGTGCTCAAACGGCTTGCCGCCATGCGCGCCTATATGCGCCGGATCTCGATGAACGAGACTCCCGACGAGTCGATCGCCGCCGCCGCCGGGATGACCGGCGCCGAGGTGACCGCGATGTACCGGCTGCTGGCGATCGCGAAGTACGAGGACCGCTACGTGATCCCCTCGGCCTACGCAGAGCGCGGCCACGACCTCGAAGAGGCCGCCTGCAGCCTCGACTTCGACGGCGGCCCCGGGATGATGGACAGCGGACCCTTCGGTGAGACGTCCGGCAAACCGGTGCCGGTCGCGGTGGAAACCTTCAATGCCCTGCGAGAACGCCAGACCTCCTCCGATTCCGGCGATTCCGGCGGTCTGAGAGGTCGCGTCAACCTGCTCAACTGGGACGGCAAGGGCGCCCCCGTCGGGATGTTCCCCACCACAAAAACGCCCGGCCCGGACCAGAAACCGCCGGTAGCAGCCGACCCCATCACGGAGGCAAAGCGATGACCGGTGCAACGGAACACGCAACGGTGTGCCAGGCAGCATCGCTGCTCCTGCAGTACCCGGACCGGGCCTGGCGGGCAAATCTGCCGGTCATCACCGAGGCCCTGCAGGCCCTGCCGCATGGCGCTCCCCGCGATGGGCTACTCGCGGTGATCGACTACGTCCGCCACACCCCCGCGGCCGAGGTCGAGGAACACTACGTCGCTGTCTTCGACCGGAAACGTAAGTGCTGCTTGCACCTCACCTGGTGGACCGACGGCGAGACCCGCCGGCGCGGGCTGTCGCTGGCTCGGTTCAAAGCCCTCTACCGCACCCACGGTTTCGAGTTGCAGGGCGGGGAATTGCCGGACTTCCTGCCTGTCGTCCTCGAGTTCGCCGCGCAGGGCGATGTCACCCTGGGCTTGCAACTGCTTCAAGAGCACCGACCCGCCATCGAACTGCTTCGGCTAGCCCTGCTCGACATCGAAACCCCCTACGCCAGTGCCCTGACCGCGTTGTGCGCCATGCTGCCTGGCGTCTCGCCCGCCGACGAGGCCGCTGCCATCGCCCTGGCTCGCAACGGCCCTCCCGGGGAATCGGTCGGTCTGAGCCCGTACGGCGCCCCTGGCAGCCCGGGGGCCGACCCGCTGGCCGGCCTGGGCCCGACATCCCTGGAATTCACCGGAGTGCGACGATGAGCCTGTTGGATCTGCTGCTGTGGGGCGTGCTGCCCTACGTTGTGTTCGCGACGGTGATCGGTGGAACGATCTGGCGCTGGAAGTACGACCAGTTCGGGTGGACCACTCGCTCGTCCCAGCTGTACGAATCCCGGTTATTGCGCCTGGGTAGTCCGCTGTTTCATTTCGGCATCCTCGTGGTGATCTTCGGTCACATCATCGGTCTGGTCATCCCGAAATCCTGGACCGACTGGGTGGGACTGAGCCAGGAGGCGTACCACATCCAGGCCCTGCTCCTCGGGACCATCGCCGGGATCGCCACCCTGGTCGGCATCCTCATTCTGGTCTACCGCAGACGCACCACTGGCCCAGTTTTCATGGCCACCACCCGAAACGACAAGGCCATGTACGTGCTCCTGGTCTCCGCGATCGTGGCCGGCCTGGTGACCACCCTGCTCGGGGCCGGTGGTGGTGAGGAACACAACTACCGGCTGACCGTGGCTGTCTGGTTCCGCTCGCTCTTCGTACTCCAGCCCGACGTCGACGCGATGGCCGCCGCCGGGGTGGCGTTTCACGTCCACGTGCTGATCGCGATGGCCTTGTTCGCATCCTGGCCGTTCACCCGGCTGGTGCACGCCTTCAGCGCACCCGTCGGTTACCTCTTCCGCCCCTATGTCGTCTACCGCCGCCGCTCGCCAGCCGCCGGCACACCAGCATCACGGGAGCAAAGGCGCGGCTGGGAACGGGTCGGCGGCAAGACTCGAGACTGAGGCTGCGTACCTCAGGGGCGATGCTAGCCGGCGGCATCCTGACCTTGGCGCCTCAGCCCAGGGCCGGGCACCTGTGCCCGGCCCTCACCATGCTGTGCTCATTCTCTCGCCATATCACGCCGGTTCGTCCAAGGGCACGGACCAGGTCAGGCGCGTACCGCCGTCCGGGCGTGGCTCGAGCGTGAAGCTTCCGCCGAGGCGCTTGGCTCGCGCGTTCATGTTGGGCGTTCCGTGGCCGGCCCGAAGATTCTGGGGCGGGCCGACACCGTCGTCCTCGATTACGAGGGTGATGTTGCGGGCGCCGGTGTCGACAGCCACCTGGATGTCGGTGTGCTTGGCTGCCGCATGCCGGACGACATTCGTCAACCCCTCGCTCAGCACCGCGATCAGATCCGGTCTGAGGGTCGGGGGGACCGTCGAGTCCAGAGGTCCTCGCATGGTCAGTTGCGGTTCGAACTCCAGCGCCGCCGAGGCCGCTGTCACCGTGCGCAGAATTTCTCCGCGCAGACCGCTGGGGCGCTCTTCGGGCTCTTGCAGAGAGAAGATCGTCCTTCGCACGTCGTGAATGGTGGTGTCCAGGTCATCGACGTATCCGGAGATCTTTCGGCCCACGTCGGGGGGCTGAGCCCTGGGCATCAGGGCCTGCAGCCCAAGGCCGGTGGCGAAGAGCCGCTGAATGATCAGGTCGTGCAGGTCGCGCGCAATCCGATCACGGTCTTCGAAGATGGCCAGCCGTTGCCGGTCCGCCGAGACCCGGCTGAACTCCGCGACCAGCGCAGCATGCCCGGCGAAGGTGTGCACCATTCGCACGTCGGCGGGGCCGAAAGGAGCAGCTCCATGGTGGCGGACCACGGAGAGGACGCCGATCACCTGCCCACCCGCGGACAGCGGGACCATCACCCCCGGTCCGCGGAAGTGAACCGTCGGCGCACGATCGGACACCGCCTCGAACGGGGTGGTTTCATCTGTAAATGGGCGGGGCGCGGCCTCTTTGAACACCTCGCCGGCCAGCGTCCCACTCACCGTGTACGTGTGCCCGATGAACTCCTCGACGCCCTCGCCGTGAGCGGCCAGGACGATGAGCCGATTCGCCTGGTCCGAATCGTCGCGCAGCATCAGGAACGTCGCGTCGGCCTCCGCAATCCCGCCGGCCTTGTCGACGACGAGTTGCATGGTCTCTGCCGACTCCGCTCCTCTCAGAAGCAGCGCGGTGACCTCCGTGGAGGCAGCGAGCCAGCGCTCCCGGCGCCGGGCCTCGTCATAGAGCCGGGCGTTCTCTATCGCGATTCCAGCGGCCGCCGCAAGGGCGACGATCAGATCTTCGTCCTGGTTGGTGAACTCGCCGCCGCCGCGCTTTTCGGTCAGGTAAAGATTGCCGAAGATCTCGTTGCGCACCCTCAGGGGGACGCCGAGGAAGGTTCCCATCGGCGGATGGTGTGCCGGGAACCCGAAGGATGCGGGGTGCTGACGCAGGTCGGGCAGGCGCAGCGTTTCCTGATGGGTGATCAGCAGGCCAAGGATGCCCTTACCACTGGGCAGGTCGCCGATCAGGGCTCGACGGTGCGGATCGATCCCCACGGTGATGAACTGGGACAGCTTGAGGTCGGGTCCGATCACGCCGAGGGCGGCGAACTCGGCATCCGCCAGTTCCGCGGCCAGCTCAGTGATCCGGCGCAAGGTGTCCGGAAGGCTCAGGTCGCTGGCCACAGCCACCACGGCGTCGAGCAATCGATGCAACTTGCGTTCTACGCCGATCATGGCTTGGGCACGATCGACGAGTTCCTGCAGGAGGATGTCCAGACGAAGCCGGTGCAGACCGGGAATGGCGGAATCCCCGGCCTCCGATGTATCCGGAACGCTCGATTGCTCAGTCATCGCAACAGAGTCTCATCGAGTCAGTGCTCTCGGCGGGGCTATCCCGGCGTCCGGGCGTGTTTCACCGGTCTCAAGCCCGGTTTCGAGCCCGGTTTCGAGCCGGTCTCAGGACGCGGTGGTGCCGGTCCAGGTCTGTTGCCCCGCAGCATGGGCCCGGAACAGGCGCCGCCCGGTGATCCGCTCCACAGCGATGGAAACGAAGTGGTCACGAGCATCGCCGGCCCAGGTAACGAGTTCGAGGGCCCGCACCCGGCGCAATTCGCTCCCCTCGGTGATCTCGTGAGCCCGGCCGACAACAGTGACGCTCCAGCCGGTGTGGGTCACGACGTCGATGTCATCGACCTCGAAGGCGACCACCGCATCCCTGGTCGCGGTGGCGGCGATGGAACCGCTGTTCAGCCGGATCAGCAGGGTTTCGCCGTCCAGTCGGTAGTTGACCGGCAGCACGTCGGGCAGCGCGCGATGAGTGAAGATGAGCCGACCAACCGGCCTGCCGGCCAGCAATGCCAGGCAGGCAGGCCGGTCGAGGTGGGTCGGGACCATAGTGTTTCTCCTCGGTCGTTCATTGCTCAGCGGCGGCGCACCATGCTCAGGTATCAGCGTCACGGTCGTCGGCCGTTGTGTACCGGGCCGTTGGTCCCGAGTTTCTGCAGCAGATCGTCGTTGCGTGACCCAGCTATCGGGATGACCGCAGAGTGCGGTACAACGAAGCGGTGATCCGTGTATATCTGCTCGACGACCACGAGGTCGTCCGTCGTGGCCTGATCGCCCTTCTGGAATCTGCTGGGGACATCGAGGTCGTCGGCGAGTCCGGGCTGGCCCAGGAGGCGACCCGGCGGATCCCCGCGCTGCGACCTGACGTCGCCGTCCTCGATGCCCGACTGCCGGACGGCAGCGGCATCGACGTCTGCCGCGACATCCGATCCGCCGACCCGAACATCAAGGCACTCATCCTGACCTCGTACCAGGACGACGAGGCCCTGTTCAGCGCGATCATGGCCGGAGCCGCCGGATACGTCCTCAAACAGGTCAAAGGCAACGATCTGATCGATTCGATCCGTCGGGTCGCCGACGGGCAAAGCCTGCTCGACCCCCTGGTAACGGCCCAGGTCCTGGAACGCATCAGACACGGTGTCGACAACGAACCCGAGGAACTGTCCGGGTTGACTCCTCAGGAACGCCGCATCCTCGAGTTGATCGCCCAGGGCCTCACCAACCGGCAGATCGGTGAGCAGCTTTTCCTGGCCGAAAAGACCATCAAGAATTACGTCTCCAGTCTGCTGAGCAAACTCGGGGTCGAGCGCCGTACACAGGCCGCGATCCTGGCCAACCGACTGCTGGGCAAGTAACCGCTCGCCAGACGTGATCATTCTGCCTGGATCGGATGGTCGCCAATTCGGGACGAAAGTCCCTGCCACCGGGTCGCTGTGCCCTGTGGCGAGGACCATCCAACCGACAGACTCAGAGTGTCCGAACAGCCGAGCCGTTCTGGCCCTGGATCCGTGGGAGCAATCATGAAGGCCGCAGTCGTCACCAGCTTCACCTCACCACTGGAGATCCAGGATCTTCCCATCCCTGAGCCCGGCCCGGGCCAGGTGCGGGTCCGGATGGAAACCTGCGGCCTGTGTCACACCGACATCCACGCCGCGCAGGGCGATTGGCCGGTCAAGCCGACCCCGCCCTTCACCCCCGGACACGAGGGCATCGGAGTCGTCGAGGCACTCGGACAGGGTGTCACCGAACGGCAGATCGGGGACCGCGTTGCCATCGCCTGGCTGGGACACGCCTGCGGATCCTGCCGATACTGCGTCACCGGCTGGGAGACCCTCTGCGAGCAACAGCAGAACAGCGGCTACTCGATCAACGGAGCGTTCGCCGAATACGCCTTGGCGGATGCCCGCTACGTCGTGCCTGTCCCCGAGGCCGTTAGTTCCCTCGACGCCGCCCCGCTGACCTGTGCCGGCCTCACCACCTACAAGGCGGCCAAGGTCGCCAAAATAGTCCCGGCTGAACGAGTCGCCGTCTTCGGCATCGGTGGGCTGGGTCACCTCGCCGTCCAGTACGCCCGACTCATGGGCGCCCAGGTAATCGCCGTCGACGTAGATGACTCCAAGCTCGAACTGGCGACCGAGCTCGGCGCCGACCATGTCGTCAACGCGGCTCGGACCGACCCGGTCGCGGCCATCCAGGCCCTCGGCGGCGCGGACGTCGCGATCGCGCTCGCCGTCCACCCGACGTCATTCGAACAGGCCTTCCACTCGCTACGCCGAGGCGGGCGACTGGTCTGCGTGGCCCTGCCGGCCGAAGGGACGATGACGATCCCGATCTTCGACACTGTATTGAAGGGGATCTCCATCATCGGCTCCATCGTGGGCACCCGCCAGGACCTCCTCGAGGTCTTCGAGTTGCACGCCGCCGGACGCACCAAAGTGATCACCACGAGCCGAAAACTCGACTCCGTGAACACATCTATCACCGACGTGCTCTCCGGATCCGTGCCGGCACGCATCGTCTTCGAGTTCTGAGAGGACGACAACGTGAGTACCGGCGTCATCCCGGATGCCGGACTGATCGGTTGGCCTTACCCCAGAGCGGGGAGATCGAGGCTCTGGACGCCGGGTGGCGAGCGCAGCTGCAGTTCAGCTTGTGAAGGCGGATGGCCAGTGGGGCATCGGCGGGACGCAAGGGAAGACCTAGGTCACCTGACCGCGTAACTGCTAATGCAGCGTGAGATGCTTGGCTTCGGTCCATTTAGCGCTGTACGTCAATACATTCCTAAGTCTGAGCTGAGGGCTTGTGTCGGGCACGTCCGGTTAGACACCGTAGGACCCGTGACGGCACTTGTTGGCTCCAGGGACGACCTAGCGGACGACTGGCTGAACACCGCAGCGCTCCAGAAGGTACAAAGCCGCGATCCTGCCAGGCCCTTTCCGAAGCGTTC
>JANNPJ010000110.1:0-8828 GCA_031400005.1 Kineosporiaceae bacterium
CCCGCAGCGAGATCGCGCCAGCGGATACTGGGACGAAGGCTAGGTTGTCGGCGCTCTCGCCAGCCTGATAGCTCAGCGACGGCAGGTCACCGGCGGTCCCCGGCGGGTAGGCGGTGAGGGTGCCCGAACTGGTCGGTGATAGCACCGAAACGTCAACCACCAGGCCGGTGATCTGGGCTGCGGGGATCCCGCCAAGGGTGGGGGGCAACGGAATCAGACGCGGCTGCGCAGGGATCGGCATCCCAGCCGGGTCGGTTCGGCTGTCGTACAGTCGGGTCGACGGGACAGACCTCAGCGGGGAGCCGCCGGCGGCGAAGTAGCCGATCACATCCACGGTCAGTTCGGTGACGCCTCGGGCGTTGCCGACGCTGACCGTCCCGGCCGCGCCGACCTGGGTGATAACCAGGGCCGACTCGGTGCCCCCGCCGCGGATGCCGGTGAGCGGGCGGTTCGAGCGCCGACCGGTCGGCCAAACGCTGAGCGAACTGTCATCGCTGATCCGGCTGGCGGTCAGGTTGAGGACTACGGAGCTGACGCCGCTGCGTGGTACACCAGCCAGGCCGAGTACCGGGACATCTACCCGATCGTCCGGGCCGAGTCCGCCCCGGCTGCCGGTCTGGGTGTCCAGTAGCCGGGTCGGCGTGACCGGGTGGTAACCGCCGCCGCCGCTGGAGGGCACTGCCGGGATCTCGGGAAGAGGTGAGGGCGGCACGATGAGTACGTCGGCGACGACGGGCCTGGCGCTGCCCTTCGCCGAGATCGAGGTGAGTGTGAGGCGGTAACGGCCGGGGCGGGCTTTGGAGCCACTGGCAACGCGCCCGTTCCAGCTGGCTTTGATCCGCTGCCCAGCGTCGGCTGAGCCGTTGATGAGGGTTACCCGGCCGCCCCCGAAGGGCGCGCTGACCTCCAACCGCCAGGATTGTGCGGTGAGCGCCCGGGCGGTGATCGATACCGTGGTGCCCCGCATGACCGTGGAGGGCGGGCGGGACGGGTCGAGTAGGGCGGCCTCCATCACAGCCTTGACCCGGGTGCGGATCGGGCCGTGGTACGGGTAAAGGTAGCGTCCGGGGCAGGCGGTGGACCCGGTGTCGCGGTGACTGAAGATCACCGGCAGCGTGACGGTTCTGCCGGCGCGGTAGCGAGTTGTCCCGCCGCCCGCCGAGGTGAGCTGGGTGCGCCCAAGCGGGTCGCGGTGGTACAGATTCAGCTTCCATGCGATCACTTTGGCGACTGCTGTGATCGAATCTGCTGTCGGTCGGGCCACGTCGTAGTTACCGATCATGGAGATGCCGAAGGTGTCAGTGTTGAATCCACCGGTGTGCGCGCCCATCACGGCTCGGTCCAGGCCGCCGGCCCGGCCCTCCCAGATCCGGCCGAACCGGTCGACGAGCGCGTTGTAGCCGATGTCGCTCCAGCCTCGGCTGAGGTGGTACGCGTAGTCTCCACGGATAATGGCGGGCACCTGGGCGGGCGTGTAGTTGTTCGGGCCGGCGGTATGGTGCACGACGGCTGCCTTGATCGTTGGCATGTAGGTGGGAGTGTCGCGCATCTTGCTTTCGTCGGCGCCCCACTGTGCGCGGCTGAACACAGTCGGCGTGTTGGCCGAGGCTGCTGAGAGCATGCCGGCCGCAGCCTGCGCCTTCACCGCACCGATGGCGTCTGGTGCGACGGCAGCGTCGTGGCTGGAGGTACCAGGATCGACCAACTCGACCTTGAGATCCTCCGGTAGTGCGCCGGAACGGACAACAATCCGAACCTGGACGCCGGTGCTCGGACCTACCCAGAGTGGTTCTGTCCCAGCGCGCGTTCCACTGCCGATGGCGGGCACGGTCGGGTCGTCGCCAGCGTCGTCGTCCTCCATCTGGTCCCAGGCCGACCAGTCCTGCGGCCCGCGGATACGGACCGAGATGAGTAGGTCAGGTCCGGTGACGGAAGGTCGCCAGGTAACTCCGAGGGTTTGGAAGCTCGCTGTGCCTATGCGTCGGGTCAGCACGGCCGGCCTACTGTTCGCCAGCTGGGCGGTTGCACCGGGCGCTCCGCTGGTCTCGGTCGGCACCGCCTGGGAGGCCAGCGCGGTTTCTGCCGCCAGTGCGGCGGAGTCCACGCCAACCAACGGCACCACATTCACGCTCGTCTGTATCGATTTGATCGGTTGGGTCACAGACGGGGACCCAATGGAGAGCACGACGGAAGCACCAGTTGCTGCCGAAGGAGCACTGGAGGCCCCGGCCAGGACCGTGACGGCGGTGACCATGAGTAAGGGCATCTTGAGCATGAACCAGCGACCTCACGCGACTTAATCTGCAACAGACAGTGCAAGAGTACTCACCAAGAGTGATGGTCTTGCGCATCCTCTGTCTGTCGCTGAAGCGTCGGGAGGGCGTCTCATCAACTGGGTAGGCGGGCCAAAAGACGCGAGCTAGCGACTCCTAGGGTCGGCTCTGAGAAGAAGCCCTACTCGGTTCCTGCTGTCGGCCCGTGGATTTGTGGTGACTGCCGGCGATGTCATACCTCTGAACTACGACGACGGCCGGGCGGTTTGAAGGGTGATTCGGAACGTGGATCCGCGGCCCAAGCCCTGGCTCTGTGCTCAAGTGTGCCCACGGTGTATCTCGACGAGACTTTCACGATCACCAATTCGATGCCGGAAGCGCCACCGGAACGGCTTCTGGAGGTGTCTACCCCTCTGTCAACCTGGTGTGGGACGCGAAGGGCTTCGCAACCGAAGCCGATCTTTGCCATCCGGGGGTGGCTACGCGGACTACTATGCAGCATAGTGCTGGTGTCGTGAGGGGTCGTGGAAGGATGGGAGTGAGGCAACTCGGTGACCTGGAAGCCGCTGTGATGGCCTTGTTGTGGGACCGTGCGGAGCCTGCCACGGTCCGAGAAATTCAAGATCGTCTGGTGGATGAGCGCAAACTTGCGTACACCACGGTGATGACGGTCATGGACAACCTGCATCGCAAGGGCTTGCTGGCCCGGCAAATCGACGGTAGAGCATACCGGTACACGCCGCTGCGGGATCGGGCCGAGCACACTGCTCAGCTCATCGAGGCGGTCCTGGCCGATACGGACGACCGCGCAGTTCCGCTTCTGCGATTCATGGAGCGCCTGACGCCGGAAGAAGTGACTCGCTTGCGCGCGATGCTGAACGCAAGCGAGTCAGAGAGTGAGGCTCCGCCACCGCGACGAGGGCTACGGGGGCAGCGAGACAAGGGCTCACGCGGATGATCGTCGCCATTGCCCTGATCCTCTATGCACTCACCGTCGGCATTCTGGGCATTCCGCTCCTCCTGCGGGCGCAATGGCCGGAACGTGTTCCCCTTCTCGGCGTCCTCGCCTGGCAGATCCTGTCGGTGTCCATGCTCGGTGCATTTCTTCTCGCTGGTTTCAGCGTGGCGGTCCCCGCCGCCGCTTTCAGCGTGGACCTTGCAGACCTACTGCACGCATGCGTCAAGGCAATGCGCGCCCGCCACGCCGGCCCCGGGGTGGCGGCGGTTCAGTTCTTCGGAGTCACAGTGGTGATCGGCTTGCTAGGGAGAGTCTCTTACCTATTCGTTCAGGGCCTACGTGCCGGCCGGCGAGCGCGCTCGGATCATCTCGCCGAAGTGCGGATGCTGGCGCAGCCTGACAAGCGGCTCGGAGCCCTGGTATTCGATCATCCGTCAGCGGCCGCTTACTGTCTGCCCGGGCGTTGTGCGACTGTTGTCCTCACCAGCGGTGCTGTTGTGGCGCTGAACGAGAAGGAATTGCAGGCGGTGATCGCCCACGAGCGAGCCCATCTGCGCGGACGGCATCATCTCGTTCTCGCGGCCGCCGACGCACTCGCGAGAACGCTGCTGTTCCTGCCCAACCTCTCTCGGGCACGAGCAGAACAGGCCCGGCTTCTGGAGATGATGGCCGACGATGCCGCCGCCCGAAGTAGTGGTCGTCTCACTGTCGCTCGTGCGCTCGTGCGGCTGGCTGAAGTATCCATACCAGCCGCTGCGTTGGGGGCCTCGAACGTGGCGTCGTTCGCACGCATGCAGCGGCTTTTGGAGCCAAGCCAGCCGGTCTGCTTCGCCCGACGCACAGTCATCGCTCTGGCTTTGATACTGACTGCTTGCGTCCCGCTGCTGATTGCTCTCGTTCCGGTATTTGCCGACGCTCGTCTCGGCCTCTGTCCGTTTCCCATGATGTGAACCGCAGGGTTCGATGCTTGGAGGTCCGCTGTGCCGACTCGATGTCTGCCACGCCTCACGCGCGTTCCCGACTTCGGCTATCAGTAGAGTGATGAGCCAGGCGCGGATCTCGGATCAGGATGCTGCGCTGGAAAATACGAACGCGAAGGCAGATCGGATCGCGTTGTGTGGCCCACGGCAGCTGATCTGACGGCATCGTACTGCTGCGCGTGGACCTGACAATTGCTACCCGGAGGGGCATCTGGCCCGAGGTCATTGTGGTGATGCTCGATCTCCCGGGCGCTATCGCCGGGGCGGTGTCTGGCCGTACGAGGCTTCGAACCCGATGTGGACGTGGTCCTGATGCACGGCGTTCGTGAAGAAGGGGGTTCGGTCGGCGACTTTGCCGACATCACCCGGTCCGCCAATCTCGGTGGCTCCGCGAGCAGACGCCGCCAGCATTAGACTGCGCCACAATGCTTTTGGCGCTCTGATAACTGGGATACCGTCTATTTCCCAGATATCGACGGCTCGACCCCGGGTGTGGTTCGAAACGCGGTTGGTGGGAAATACGTTGCGGGGATGCCCTGATTTGAGCACCTGCACGTGCAGGTCCCAGCGTTGTGACAGGGCTTTCAGAAGTGACAGGAGGCGTTCGTCGATGAAGCCGGCCTTGATATCCGCCTGCGCCAGGTCCGGTAGGAGCAGGCGCTTCTCGGCGAGAACTCGCCGAGCAAGGGCAGTGCCGTTGCCCTGCGGCGATGGGAGAGCGGCATTGTGAACAGCGACGACCTGCCAATCCTTGGAGCTTCGCTTGAGGCGGACGTCCATGGTGAGGCCTCGCCGTTCGACATCGGCGTCTGGTCCTGACTGGCTCACCTGTTCGCCGACGATCATCACGCTGGCCGAGGTGAGGTCGTTCGAGAGCCCTCCATACTGTGGGTATACCGCCCGGAACGACGAGGCGATCTGCCGCCCCGTCAGGGCTTTGAGGTCGGTGCGCGCTCGTGTGCCAGCTCCGAGGGCGACCAGACGGGCGAGGGCTGCATCGGCTCCGCCGGTCTCAGGAGACCAGGTCAAGGCGGTACTCACCGCGTTGATCGCGGCCACCTTGCACGCGGGCTCCACCTCTGAGCGATCGGGCGTGTAGATCGGAACCTTCTCGAGCCCGACAGTCGGTGGTGAGGGCGTTGACGCAAGGGTTGTAGGCCCAGGAAACGAGGGCCTGGGCGCCTGGGGGGCGCTGGAAGGCGATGCTTCAGGTCTGGTGCCGACGCAGCCCGCAAGGCTGCCCAGCGCGACGCTGGCGAGGAGTCCGCGACGACTCACATGGGCGGTGGTTTCGGACACCTTCACGCCGGGCGGACCTCGCGATCGAACTGCACGATGGGCATACCGTCTTTGTCGTTGCGCCTGGCGGTTTCATTCCATCCAAGCGCGCGGTAGAACTCGAGTGCACCACCTTGCGAACGGGTAACCAATTGTATGACGTGGATGCCGGAATCGGCGACCGTCTGCTCGAAGGTGGCCAACAGGACTCGGCCAACGCCCTGTCGGCGGCAGTCGGGGAAGGTGATCACGGCGTGCACGACCGCCACGGGGGCGGAGGGGGAGGTCTGCGATGGAACGGGCTTGGTTCGACGACCAAGCTTGCGAGCATATCGTCCTGCGCGCGTCCGGACGAACATCGTCAGGAGTCCGGGTCGACGCGCGAGACCGACGGCGCCCCGCCACGCAAGTGCACCACGGTGCCGACTGAGAACCTCATGCATGAAGCGCTCCTGGTCGGTGGCGCCAAGGAGGAATCCTAATAGTTGGTCATCGATATCTCGGACGGCGATGGCCACACCGTAGCGTGATAGCAGAAATGTGCGATGCCATCTCCGCAAGAAGATCTGACCCAAACTGGGGAAGAGTCCGTTCCCCAGTAACTCGATATGCATCGCTGCCGTTTGAGCGAGCTCAGCATCGTGTATCTCACCGACGGTCAGGAAGTTTTGAACATAGTGAAACTGATCGTGCATAGGAAATCCCATCCAACCGAACGGGCTGGGTGCAGGTGGAGCGCATTTCTGCACTGATAAGCCAGCCGCCAACAGGGTCACGTGATCTCGTGAGACCGAACGTGCCTGTCAGATTCGAGTGGACCCAACGAGGGAGAGTCGGCATTGTACGTCCAGGACGTGTGCCGAAATTGGATCCGAAAGCCCTTGCATCCAAGGCGTTAATCGGACCTGCCGACGAGCAGGCGGCAGATTTGTGGCGATGTTTGTTCGAAGGAGAACCAAGACGCCGGCAAGCATCACGATCAGTCCGCACGCGGGCTCGACGTGACCGTCTCTTGCGGGCGCATCCTCGTTGAGCGTCAACGTGGCGGAGAAGGCAGTGCTCACGGCGTGTCGGATCGCGCCTGGTGTGGGCAAATCAGCGACGGCGCCATTCGGGTAACCAATGGACCCCACGTCCATCGCCTCCGAAACTGGCGATGTGCTGTGGTGAAAGCCGGGAATCCCGGCCACCAGGTGAAGGTGCAGCAGGATGCTGGCCGCGAGCATGGGCAGCAGGAGCATCCACGGGCGCATCCCCGGGCGAGGTGGCCGCAGCATGGACGACTCGGTGTCTGGCACGGCACCTCCTCAAGAAATCCGATCGCGGCGAGGTAGAGCTACTATGACCCATAGTAGCATCGTCCTGTCACCGGATCTTGGATGCTTTGATCCTGGGACTCGGGTCGTAAAGTCGGTGCTCGGGCGGGTTTGCGGAGAACGACACGGCTGCCCCGCTGAGCGCCCAGCACCCTTTGCAGAGAGGTTTGTACCCGATGGGCTGGTTAATAGCCTCGGCACCGACCACAAGGTCTCCGTCCGTTGGCCTGGCACATCCGGTCTACTCGTCATCGGCAGGCAATGCGCGTTCCTTGATCTGTCCTGGGGGTCGTTTTGCGTGAGACCGTCGGCGTCCGGCCTGAAGGCCGTCATGATCGAGATGAATGGGTAGGGTGCGGTTGCTCTGGTGACGGCCCTGGTCTGTTCGTCGAACGCCCTTCCAGTGCGGGCGAAGAAGGCAGCTATGGAGACCGACTCTACGCAAGGAGCGCCTGAGATGACCGGGACCGCCAACTTCTCGAAGAAGACTTCTGCCGGCGAAAATGCTGCCGCCAGAGCGGCGGCGATCCAGCGCGCGAAGGACCGCCGTCGGTGGATCGGCGCGGGCGCCATTGCGGTAGCGGCGCTCGCCCTGGCGATGGGTAGCGTCGTCATCGTTGCCGGCGGCAATGACGCGCAGCTGGCGAAGGAATCGGGAACGTGGAACGCTGCGACGGCGCCGGTGGTGGGTGGGGACCTGCATACGGTCGCCACGATCGGGGATGGCCTGTATGTGGCGGGTCATGAGGCCGCCGCGGTCTCGCGAGATGGTGGGCGGGCCTGGCGAGCGGTCCCATCGCTGGCCGGCGCCGATGTGATGGGCTGGGCGATATCACCAGATGTCGTCCTGGCCGGTGGACACCCGGGCCTGTTTCGCTCAACCGACGGCGGTCAGACGTTCGCCCAGGTCACCGGAACGGCAGCGGTCCCGGACGTGCACGCCTTAGGCGGCACCGGCGCGACTTTCTACCTGGCATCGGCCGAGGTGGGGGTGCTGGCCTCCCTCGATGCCGGCCGCAGTTGGCAGGTTCGCAATGCCGACGCCGGGCGCTCGTTCATGGGAACTCTGCTGGTTGACCCCAAGAACACCAACCGGTTGATCGCGCCCGACATGGCCGGTCGCCTCGCGACCAGCACCGACGGCGGGCGGACCTGGGCGACCTTGGGCGGTCCGACGGGGGCGATGGCTGCGGCGTGGAACCCGACCGACACCCGCGAGATCATCGCCGTCGGCAGGAGCGCGGGCGCGCGCAGCACCGACGGTGGTTCCACCTGGCAGCCACTGGCGCTGCCTGAGGGCGTCAGCGCAGTAAGCTACGACCCCGCCGGGCAGACGCTGTACGCAGCGGCGCTGGACGGAAACCGCGCCCGCACCTATCGCAGCGTCGACGACGGCGCTACCTGGCTGTCAACGCTGTGAGACGAGTCAGGTGCGCCAATGAGCCGCTACTATCGACGTTAGTAGAGCCGCTCGGTGTACTTCGGCCAGGCGAAAGGCGCTCAGGCGGTGAATCCCGTTTCCGCACTGAGCCGTCGTCGGGTCGGCCGGCAGTACTGCCGGCCGCCCCATGAGGCTGGTCTGTCCGTATCGGCCCTGAACCATTTCTGGTTCGGGGGCTAGGTCAAGGCTATGGAGGAGGGACGATTGCCGGTGCGGCGGGTGATGGTGGTGAGGCCTCGATTGATGGTCGCACGGCTGCTGTTTGTCATTGCAGCCATTCTCGGGCTGCTCGCGATGCACAGCATCACGCAGATGGGCACCGCCCCCGCCGCCGACGGTCACCCGGTGGCCACCGCAGTCGCCGGATCGGTACACGAGGCCACCGACTCGATCTCCTCCGAGAGTGAGCACGGCGGCTGCTGTGCGACGGTGTGCGAGGCCATGGCAGCCATCTGCGCGGCGCCGCCGCGCGTCATGAAGTTCACGGCTGTCGGCATCGAGGCGGACGCCGTAGCCCACAGCGTGGGGGAGCGGCCAACGGCGGCTTGGTGGGCTGCGACGCACGCCCCGCCGCGGCGGGGC